>CAYHFE010000034.1:0-26207 GCA_964355375.1 uncultured Verrucomicrobiota bacterium | reverse complement strand
AACACCAACACCAACACCAACACCAACACCAACACCAACACCAACACCAACACCGACACCAACACCAACACCAACACCAACACCGTTGCCGCCCAGTTCATCGGTCGAGCAGGAACCGTTCGTTGTCCTGCATCCCACCAGTCAGGTGGCTCGCCCGGATGACTCGGTGACGTTTCTCGTCGAAGCACGCGGTGCCGAGCCCCTTCGGTTTCAGTGGCGTTTCAACGGCGTCGATCTGACCGAAGCAACGAATCGAACATTGATCTTGTCGGGGGTCGCGCTCTCGCAACAGGGCGAGTACCGCGTGTTCGTGACGAACGCGTTTGGGACCGCCACCAGCGTGACCGCGACCCTCACGGTCGATGCGCCGCCCGTCCCGCCCGTCATTCTGTCGCCACCGCTCGGACAGAAGGTGAGCACGGGAGATTCCGTTTCTTTCCGCGTAGTGGCCGGCGGCAGCGCCCCGCTGACCTATCAATGGCGAGTGAATGGCACGGACATCAGCGGGGCGATCCGGGACGCGCTCACTTTGAGCAACGTGACGGTTCATCACTCAGGCGAGTACCGGGTGTGGGTGGGCAATGCCGCCGGCTCAATCGAGAGCGAGATCGCCGCGCTGCACGTGGAAGCGCCGCCGCCACCGCCTCGAACTGAGATCGGCGCATTGCGCGCGCTCGTCGATCGCGTCAATTACCTGCCCGCAGACACCAACACTCTCTTCACCGTGGAAGGAGTGGTCACCACGCACACTCATCTGACGGCGAGCGCGGGCAGTCTTTTCTTCGTTCAGGATTCCACGGGTGCGATCGCTGTGTCTGGTCTCGGTGACCGGTCCCTCCTTCCCAAAGGCGGGGACTTGGTTCGGGTGACGGCACCCTTGAGCCACTTCAACGGGCTGTTCGAGATGGTTCCAGGAGCCCAGGCAAGTGACTACCCGATCACTGTCCTCCGTTCGCAACTGCCGCCGCCCGATCCGGTCGTGCTCGACTTCTCATGGCAAACCAACGCGCCGCTGATGGAACTGCATGAAGGCAGTCTGATGATCGTGTCGAATGTCTTTCTCGATCTGACGCCCGCCCGGTTTGGCGCCGATGGGGAGAACGTCACGATGACGAACTCGGCTGGGGAGACATTTGTCCTGCGCATCGATGGACGCACCGACATCGCCGGCCAGGCCAAACCGCGCGGAGCCGTGACGATCCTTGGAGTGCTCGGGCAATCGGATGGCACCAATCCCCGCACGTCCGGTTATCACTTGATTCCGACCCGGTGGGCGGATTTCATCGCCGCGCCGCTCCCGCCGGTCATTCACTTCACCAACATCCTGGAAAACCTGATTCGCCCCGGCGATGCGCCGACGAATACGTTCTCGGAGTTGACGTTGTGTCCTGGTGAAAAGTGGACTCTGGAAATCTCCGCCCACGATCCGGCGGGTGGCGACGTGACCTTGGCGGCCGTCGCGGAAGATTGGCCGACATCGGGCACTTGGGAATTCCGCGGAATGCCGGGAACAAACCCGTCCGCGCGATTCATGTTCGCCCCCAGTTCTTCCGATGTCGGATCGAATTATGTCATCCGGCTGGAGGCGTCGAGTCGCGGAGCTGCCGAACGGAGCGCCTGGATGGTTTACATTCCCACCGCCGCGGAGCAGCACATCGTGTTGAACGAATTTCTGCCCAACCCGGCCACATCGGAGTCCGCGAGCCTTTTCAATCCCTTGCGGCGGGCCGGACCGGCGCCGAATCCCGGTTCCCACGACGAATTTGTGGAGATCGTCAATCTCGCCGCCGCCGCCGTTGATCTGTCGGGTTGGACGCTCTCCGATTCCACTCAAGTGCGGCATCGATTCCGCCCGTCTTTCGTGCTGCCAGCCTCGGGGGCGGTCGTCATTTATGGCGGGCCGGAAGACGGGTTCCTCCCCTCTCTTCCGGTCCCGGCGATTCCGGCCAATGCCAGCGCGTCCGGTCTCGGACTGAACAACTCTGGCGGCGACGCTCTTTGGCTCCGCAACGCGCAGGGAAGACTCGTCAGCCGGGTCGTTTTTGCTTCGGTCTCGGCCAACGGTTCATGGACCCGTGCTCCAGAATTGGACGGCCCGTTTGTTGTTCATTCGACGGTTTCCACGAACGCCGTTTCGCCCGGCACCCGTTCGGATGGCCGGATGTTCACGGAGAACCGGCCCCTCGAACCGGCCGCCATCTCGCTTCAGGTTTCATCGGAGAGTCTTTATTCCGTCCTTCTGCGGTGGGATGCGGAAGCGGGGCGGTCCTATTCGGTGCATCGCGCCGCCACGATTCACGGACCCTTCATCCCGCTGGCCAGCGGCCTGAGTTTCCCGGACGGCCACGGTCGCTACCTCGACGAAGAAGCGGCCGAAGCATCGTGCCATTTCTATCGGGTGAGCACGCCATGAGGGCGGATTTCATGAACCTCGGAGCGGGGCGAGATCATCCCCAACTTACTTCCGGGGATGAGCCGTCCCCGCCCCGAGGCGGTATGGGGCGCTTCCTTCGAATTCGAGAATCCGTTCGGGCCTTCACGTTGATCGAGTTGCTCGTCGTGCTGGCGGTGATCGGATTGCTCGCGAGTGTGTTGGGGCCCGCGCTGGGCCGGGCCAAGACTCGCGTGCGCGGCGTGGTTTGTCTGAACCACTTAAAGCAATGGGGATTGGCGGCGCAGCTTTACGCCGTCGAGCATGATGACTTCCTGCCGGACGAAGGTCCGCCTGCGCCAGCTCCGGGACCAGTCGAGCGAGCCTGGTATGTCGCGCTGCCGCGGATGTTGAGTTTGGCGCCGTATCATGAGATGCCATGGCGCACCAATGCCGCCCTTCTGCCCGTGCTCAATCTCTTCCTTTGTCCGTCCAACCCGCGCCGAGCGACCAACCAGAACCTCTTTCACTATTGTCTGAACGAGCATATCGATGGGACGGGCGTGACCGATCGGCCTCGGAGACTCTCCTCGGTGGAGCGCCCGAGCGACGTGGTTTACCTCTTTGACAATGGAAAACAGGCGGCCGTGGCGCAACAGAACAATGTGCATACGAACTTGCACAGCCGCGGCGCACAGTTTGTGTTCCTCGATGCCCATGCCCGGCGATTCGGCAACACCGAGTACTGGGATTTTCGGGCCAATCGAGGACGCACCAACCATCCGAGCCTGGTTTGGATTCCGTGACCGTGGTCGCGCGGGAACTGCCGTCGTCAGCCCGGTGGCCAGGCCCGTCGCGCGGCCGGGCCTTTCATTTCGGGAGAGGCCCATACACATGCACGGCATAAGGGCCGAACTCGTCTTCCACCCAGCCGCCCTGGGGCCGCACAACCCTCTCTTCCCCAAAGACTGAAACCGGGCGATCCGAGCTTTTGGATAGATGAAAACCGTAGTGGTGTGTCTTGGCGGTGTTGTTGACCGCCAAAACGTAATCGCCAGCCGGCACCTGCGCGTCGCCCACCCGGACGCGCAAGAGCGCGGGCGTGATGCTGCTTTCGAGCGCGGCATTGAACCGGATGGTGGGGTCTTTGAAGCGGTGCGCGAAAGGCCGCCACTGATGTTGAGCCTGGAAAAGGGGCAACCGCTCGTGGACTTCCGAGACAGTTTTCCGCAACGCATCCCAGACTTCCGGGTGTTGCTCGATGTTCCATCCTCCGCTCTGGAAGGCGTAATAGATGATCCCATTGGCGCGGCGAGCCAGGGCGCAATAGGTCATGCACCGGAGTTCCTCATAGGTCGGCGGGCGGAGGTCTTTTTCCTCCGGAAGCAGGTCGCGGTGATAGGACCAATCAAACGCCTGGATGACGGCGATGAGGGGCTTTTTCGGCCCCAGCCCGAGCCGGGCCATCCAAACGTGCTGCGGGAAATTCGCCAGGGGCAGCCACGGCACCGGATACCGGTCGATCATCAAGATGTCGGCAATGCCAGCATAATCGAAGGCGGAACTGCCTTGGTAGAGCACGATCGCGGTCGGTTTGTGCGCTCCCTGATTCTTGAGAAAGCGATGGGCATTGCGGACGTCTTGAGGCGAAACTTGGTTCAGGTCCGGCTCGTCGATCAGATACCAAGCCCACAGCGCGGGGTGGGAATCGAACTCCGCCACCGTCCGCCGCACCGTCGCCGCGCTGAATCCGGGTCCGGCCGAACTGCCGGGCGACGCCAGAACTTTGATCCCGCGCCGCCTGGCGGCATCGAGGTAGGCTGGGCTGGCGGTTCCGACGACGAGATTGAACCCAGCTTGGCGCACGGTGGTCAGGTCATTCGTGGTGGGAACGGAATAAATTCCAATCGGATAGAATGGCGCTCGAGGCGAGCGGCAGGCGGTGCTGGCGAAGAACAGCATCGCCAGAAGAAGATGAAGGCCATGACTCAGCCAGGAACGTCGCCACGGTCGTGCTTCCAGAAGTGGGTCCGAGCCGCCGAGGTTGGCGGAAGACGGCCTTTCCTTTCCCGCATGCCTTGAGACCGGGAACGGAAGTGGGGCGCGCCAGCGTCTTGGAGTGCGGCCGCCCTCTGCCGCTTTGAAAACTCCGGACAAGACGCCATTCGCGAAATGCGCCAGAGGGCTGGCGCAGTCCAAAACCCGGCGGTTCATCGAGAGCCCCCTTCCGCTCGGCGCAGGCCTCGGGACCATGAACCGAATGGAGTGGGCGGCGTCGCGCCAGCGTCTTGGAGTGCGCCGGCCCTCCGGCGCTTTGGCCGGGAGCGGAGAAAGCGGCAGAGGGCGGCCGCACTCCAAAACCTGACGGAGTTCTCCGGCCCCTCTCTTGAATATCGGTCCAGCAGATTGACGAGCGGTTCAGGAAGAACCTCCTTTCGCTCTGCACATGCCATGAGGCCGTAAACGAGCCTTCCTCGGTGGGAGACGACGTCAGGAAACTTTGAATTCATTTTCGCGACAGACAGAATAGAACCGAACAGATCAGGAGGAAAAGGAAGTGGATCGAGTAGATCTGGAAGGGGAAGTCAAACTTGGCGTGCAACAAACAACCCGCCAGCGACAGCCAGGCCAGGCTCATAAATTCCCAGGAACATCGAATCCCCGTCGGCAGAAACCACCGCGCCAACACCACCAAACTCAGCGCGAGAATCAATCCGGAACCCACCCGACCGAACGTGATGCGCGTTTCCAGAAAGTCGTCGTGGGCGTAGGCGTCCCATTCTTGAGCGGGCTCTTTGTAGAGGAGATAAACGGTGCTGAAGGTGCCCGGGCCGGAGCCGAACGTGGGAAAGTCCCGGGCGATGGGGCGAGCGGCGGCGTAGATCTTCGGGCGATCGCTCATGTTATCGACGAAGATATTCTGCAGCCGCTCCTGGAGTTGACTCCAGCCGAGATAACTGGAGAAGCCCAGGATTGCGATCAGCAGCGAAAGCATGCCGGTGCGGATCCAGAATCCTTCTCGCCGGGCGGCAAAGAACAGGATGAAGGTCGCGATGATCATGTTCAAGAGGGCGACGGCGGCGCCGCCCCGACTGATCGAGAAAATGGGCGCCGCCGCCATCACCACCGCGCAAGGCAAGAGCAGGACATAACTGCCGCCACCCACCCGGGCGCCGGTCCGATGCTTGCGCATGGCCGCCCGGCGCAAGAGCATCCAGAAGCCGAGGCAGACCGGCCAGACGAGGTTGATATACGTGGCGGCGTTGGATCGATAGGCGTAGGGCCCGAATTGCGCTTCCGGTGTGTTGTTGAACCGCGGCACGATCAGCCAAAGAAGTTTATTGGTGCCGCTCAGCCGTTGAAAGATCGACTCCAAGGCCAGCAATCCGCCGTTGACGCACAGCACCCAGAGCAAGCGACGAAGACGGACCGGCAGCGCGGGTGAAGCCGCCGAGGAAGATCCAATCCGCGCCGATGCACCACCGACCGAGGATCGCGCTGAGAAGGCGGGAACCTCGGTCTCCTCGATTGCGTCCTTGTTCTTGCCTCGCCCGTCGTGGCGTTCGCTGCGGGTCTTGCCTAGGAGCCAGTCGCGGAGAGCCCAGAAGAAGCAGGCCAATCCGAGGTAATTCCAGAACGTGGTCCAGGAGGTTGGCTTGTCGTAGCTATGAGGCAGCCAGGAAATGTAATCGGCGTACTCGAAGCGGTTGGCCGAGGGCAGAAAGGTGGCGCGGGCATTCAGCACACTCGTCAAACAGTAGGCCAATGTCACTATCGTCAAGGTGGCGAGAGCGACGGTGGCGACTTGAACGGGTCGTTGGGCTTTGCTCTCCGTCACCGATTCATCGGAACCGCTGACGTCCCACCGAAGCGGACGGTAGTCGGCCTGCCAGCGAATCAACCACTTTGCCATGAGCAAGGTCCCCAAGAGAAAGCCCGTCACATTCATGGTCCAGATGGACCAAGGCTGGGTGGTCCCGAAGGCCCAGGGTGTGAACACCACCATCAGGTAGATCAAGGCTTCGCTGAGAATGTCGCAGATGCGGTAGGATCGAGGTGTCCGTTGACGGGGGGGCGGCGCATCGAGGCGGAGGCTCTCTCCCATCGCGCCACTCGCGGAGAAAAAAGGTCGGCGCGAAGAATCGCTTCGATCGAAAGGTTCCATTCTGTCACAGATTGAACCTGAAATCTGCTTCGGACCACAAGCGCGAAATCGGGCCAGGGCGGGGATCTCTCGCCAACCTGCTCGCTGGTTGAGCGCCCGGCGAAACAGGGGAATCGACCGGCGATCGTTCTAGGCGTGGAGGGATTTTGAGGGACAACCGGGCCGGACTGAAACGCAGAAACTGACCGCTTGGCGTGCCGCGGGTTTCATCCTATGTTTTCGGCGCTATGAATTTGCTGATTACAGGCGGAGCCGGGTTTATTGGGTCGAACCTGATCCGGAAAGTGATCGACCGATCTGAAGTGACATGTTTGGTCAATCTGGATTGCCTGACCTACGCGGGGCATCTGGAAAATCTCGCGGATCTGGCGGCGCACTCGAAGTACCGCTTCGAGCAAACGGATCTGCGCGACCAAGCCGGCGTGGCTCGGGTGGTTCGGGAACATGAGATCACTCATGTCATGCACCTGGCGGCGGAATCACACGTGGATCGATCGATTACCGGCCCGGGTGATTTCATTCACACGAACATCGTGGGAACCTTTCATCTGCTGGAGGCGTGCCGCGACTTCTGGCTCGGCGCTCCGGCGGTCTTGGCGGCGTCCGGCGTCCGCTTTCACCATGTCTCCACCGATGAAGTCTATGGGAGTCTGGGACCGACCGGCTATTTTACGGAGGCGACTCCGTACGCGCCGAACTCGCCTTATTCCGCGAGCAAAGCCTCGAGCGACCTGCTGGTTCGCGCCTATCACCACACTTACGGTTTGCCGGTGATCATCACCAACTGTTCGAATAACTACGGCCCATTTCAATTTCCCGAAAAGCTCATCCCGGTGGTCATTGGAAGTGTCCTGGAACGGCGCCCCATTCCGGTCTATGGCGACGGCATGAATGTCCGCGATTGGCTCTACGTGGGCGATCATGCGGAAGCGCTCTGGCAGGTTCTGCAGCGCGGTCGTCCCGGCGAGACCTACAATATCGGCGGCCACAACGAATGGCCCAATATCCGAATCGTCGAGCTGATCTGCGATCTGGTCGATGAGATGGCGCCCCAGTTGGGCGGCCATTCCCGGCGCCTGATCTCATTTGTCAAAGATCGCCTCGGGCATGACCGGCGCTACGCGATCGATGCGGGCAAAATCGAGCGCGAGCTCGGCTGGGTGCCGGCCCATACCTTCGAGCAGGGCATTCGCGAGACAGTGGCGTGGTATCTGGCCAATCAGGCGTGGGTGCAGGCCGTTCGCAAACCGCGCAAGTCATGAGCGAAGCCGAGTGGGAAGGGAGATACCTGGCCAAAGAGATGCCCTGGGAGAAAGGCGCGCCTGCCCCGGGTTTGGTGGATTTTCTGGCCGCGCATCCTGAGCTGAAACCAGGCAGCGTCTGCGTTCCAGGATGTGGGACGGGCCATGATGTCTGCGCCTGGGCGAAAGCCGGGTTGACCGCGTTCGGTTGCGACATTGCCCCCACGGCGGTTCGACTGGCTCGCGAGCGAAGCGCGGCTGCCGGCTTGAGCGCGCAATTTCGGCAGGAGGATTTTCTCGTCGTTGAACCGCCCGCGCCGTTCGATTGGCTTTTCGAGCACACCCTCTTCTGCGCCATTGATCCCAGCCGGCGCGGGGATTACGTCAACGCCGTCCTGCGTTGGCTGAAACCCCAAGGAACGTATCTCGCCGTCCATTACCTGATTCCAGACCGCGAGGGCCCTCCTTTCGGAACGACCCGCGACGAATTGGGGGAGCGCTTTTCGCCCCATTTCGACTTGGTGCAGGAGTGGGTGCCGCGTTCGTATCCCAACCGGGCGGGGCTGGAATTGATGCTGTGGTGGCGCCGCCGGTGAATCGCGCTCGCCATGAATGGAGTTGATGAGATCGAGAAGCGGCTCTGTCGAGAAGGGTTGAAATGCTTCCGCCGCTCCGCGATGATCGATCGATATGAACGACGCCGATCCTGTGGATGATCTGATGACCTGCCGGATAGATGAGGGCCGCAAGACGGTCGAACCTTGCTCGATCGTCATCTTTGGCGCGAGCGGAGATCTGACGGCGCGGAAGCTGATTCCGGCTCTTTACCACCTGTTTGGCGAGAAGCAGCTTCCCTCCTCCTTTCGCATCATCGGTTTGGCGCGCCGGGTAAAATCCGACGAGGAATGGCGGGCGGAACTGAAGGCGGCCCTGCAGGAATTCTCGCGGACCAAGCCGGTCAACGAATCGATCTGGGAAGGGTTCGCCCCGAACGTCTCTTATTGCCAGGGCGAGTTCTCGGACCCGGCGGCGTATGCGCGACTCGAACAGAAGCTGGCCTCGTTTGGAAGCGAACCGCTGCGCCGGAATTTGCTCTTTTACCTCGCCACGTCGCCGAGCCAATTCGGCCAGGTCGTCGAGCAACTGCATAACGTCGGCCTGCTGCATCGCGGGGACAAGGCGGAGTCCTGGCAGCGCATTGTGGTGGAGAAACCGTTTGGCCATGACCTCCAATCGGCCCAGGCGCTGAACGCGGATCTGACCCGCTTTGCCCACGAACGGCAGGTCTTCCGGATCGATCATTATCTGGGCAAGGAAACCGTCCAGAACATCCTCATGTTTCGCTTCTCCAACTCCATTTTCGAGGAGCTCTGGAACCGGAATTCCATCGATCACGTCCAGATCACGGTCAGCGAGAAGCTCGGGGTTGGGCAGCGCGGCGGTTACTATGAGGAAGTCGGGGCGATTCGCGATATGGTCCAGAATCACCTCCTGCAAGTTCTCTCGTTGGTGGCCATGGAACCGCCGGTGACCCTGGAGGCCGAGCCGATCCGCGACGAGAAGGTCAAGATTCTCAAATCGATTCGCGGATTGAGCCCGGCCGACGTGGCCAAGGATGTGGTTCGAGGCCAGTATTTCGCCGGGATGATCGATGGGCAATTGCGTCCCGGCTATCGTCAGGAACCCAAGGTGAAAGTTGATTCCCACGTGGAAACCTACGTGGCGATGAAACTCTTCGTCGATAACTGGCGTTGGTCGGGCGTGCCCTTTTTTCTGCGCACCGGAAAAGGCCTGCCGATGAGCGCCAGTGAGGTGCGCGTGCAATTTCGCCGAACCCCCAATGTTCTGTTCGCCGCTCATTGCGGCTCCAAACTGGACGCCAATGCTCTCATGCTCCGGCTTCAGCCCAATGAAGGGATTTCTCTCCGCTTCAATGGGAAAGTGCCGGGGACGAGCCTGCAAGTGCGGCCGGTTCGCATGAGCTTCAGCTACAACACCGAATTTGGCGCCTACACGCCGGAAGCCTACGAACGTCTCTTGCTGGAAGCCCTGGCCGGTGACGCCACGCTCTTTATCCGCCGGGATGAAGTCGAAACCGCTTGGGGAATTGTCGATTCCATCCGCCGGGGTTGGGAGGGCAAGGCCCTGTCCAATCGCGAGTTTTATTCCGCCGGAACCTGGGGACCCGTCGCGGCCGACGACCTGCTCGCGCACACGGGACACGCCTGGCGCGATCCGCAGCCGATCCATTAGGTCCACCTGGTGAGCCTATGGATCGATTCGAATTGAGGTTCTGCCCGAACGAACCGGCGCTGGCCGAGACGGCAGCCCGGATGTGGCTGGATGAGCTGGTGTCCTGGGGGCAGGATGATCCTAATCCGAATCGGGTTCCTGCGCTCGAAGCGGGTGAACCGGGGCGGGGACGGCACATCCCCGAGATCCATGGCGAGCTCTCACCGCCTTGTGCCGCGCACCACGACCCTGAACCCGGGCATTTTCTGGGAGCGCCGGCATCCCTGCCGGCCAACGCCCCGCCGGCAGGAATGCCGGCGCTCCCAGGAATGGTTTCTGGTGAGCCTCCTTTCGTTTCGATGGTGGGGCGAGACTCTGTCGAGCCGTGGAATTCTTGCCGGCAGAAAGGTCCGAACTCGACGGAGTCTCGCCCCACCCAAGTCCATGGAAAACCTCACCAATTTCACGTCGCTTTGTCGGGTGGCAGAATCACTCCCCAGTTCTTCTCGGCCGTCGTGGCGGAATCTTCGCGCCGGTCCGTATCGTTGGATCAGGTCCATTTCTTCTGGGCCGACGAGCGCTGCGTGTCTCCCGAACACCCGGAGAGCAACTACGCCGCCGCCAGGCGTTATCTCTTGGATCCGTTGAAGATAGCGCCAGCCCACGTCCACCGAATCCGAGCCGAGGCGGACGAGGGGGCTGCGGTCACGGAAGCGGTGGACGAGTTCCGCCGCGTGGTTCCGACCAATCCCGAGGGAGTGCCGGTGCTTGATTTGATCTTCCTCGGGATGGGCGAAGACGGTCACGTCGCGTCTTTATTTCCGAATGAGCCCGATGAACTGATGGAGTCGCCATCCATTTACCGTTTGGTGCGTGCGCCCAAGCCACCCCCTTCCCGGATCACGTTGACTTACAGCGTGATCGCCGCGGCCCGGCACGTCTGGGTGCTGGCCTCGGGCGCCGGAAAGGAGAAGAGTCTGCGGGAATCACTCTCCCCGAGCGGGAAGACTCCGTTGGGGAGGGTCCTCAAGTTGCGGACGCGGACGTTGATTCTGACGGAAATCCATCTTTGAACGTTTCCGTTGGCCCGTTGATCCAATTCAGTAGTGGTTAGCTCGCTGTTCGCTACGGGTTGGCAGAGAGGTCTTGCATGTAATGAGGTCCGAACAGCGATCGAGGTGGTTGGCCTCATTACGCTTCTGAGCGCCTCGGTGAGGGCGTGAATGACCTCGTCATCAAGGAGCCAGCGCGGGCTGGCTCCTTTTCGTTAGCGGTGGCTGGAGCTCCCCTGAATCCGGGGTCTTTTTCGCCCGGAATTCAGCGTTGCGCCCCCTCTTTTGAAAAACTAGACTGATCGGCATCAAACGATGGCTTCTTTAGCCTGGCATGAAACACCACCTTGACTTTGAAAAGCCCATTGCGGAACTCCAACGCAAGCTGGAAGAACTTCGGAAAAACCCGGAAGCCCATTCCTTGGGGATCAGCCTCGAGGACGAAATCAAAAGGATGGAGCTCAAAATCGAAGAGGAACGGAAAAGGATCTTCTCCGATCTGACTCCCTGGCAGCGAGTGCAGTTGGCCCGTCACCCGAAGCGGCCTTTCACTCTCGATTACATCCGGGACA
Organism: uncultured Verrucomicrobiota bacterium; assembly: GCA_964355375.1. GTDB lineage: Bacteria > Verrucomicrobiota > Verrucomicrobiia > Limisphaerales > SIBE01 > CAYHFE01. The sequence goes on along the minus strand of CAYHFE010000034.1, from coordinate 14,574 downwards.
CGTTCACGGATTTTTCCGAGCTGCACGGGGACCGGCTTTTCGGTGACGACCATGCGGTCGTCGGGGGCTTTGCCCATCTCGACGGTCGAAAAGTCATGGTCATCGGAACCCAAAAGGGCCGCGACACCAAGGAGAACATTCGCCGCAATTTCGGTTCCGCCCATCCCGAGGGATACAGAAAGGCTCTGCGACTCATGCGTTTAGCCGATCGCTTTGGATTGCCCATCTTGACTCTCATCGACACCGCTGGCGCTTATCCGGGCATCGGCGCGGAGGAGCGGCACATTGCCGAGGCCATCGCCCTGAACTTGCGGGAAATGATGTTGCTCGAGGTTCCGATCATCGCCACGGTCATCGGAGAAGGAGGCTCGGGGGGAGCATTGGGGATTGGCGTAGGTGACCGGGTTTTGATCCTCGAGAATGCCTATTACTCCGTCATTAGTCCGGAAGGTTGCGCGGCTATTCTCTGGAAAGACCGAACCGCCGCCGCCAAAGCGGCCGAAGCCCTCAAGATCACCGCCAAGGACCTGTTCGAGCTCAGTCTGGTGGATGAAATCATTCCCGAGCCGATGGGGGGAGCGCATAATGACCTCCCCGTGACGGCTGCGACCCTCAAACAATTTCTGGTTTCCCATTTGGATCAGTTGGTAAAACTGTCCGTCACGGAACGTCTGCGCCTGCGCTACGCCAAGTTCCGCGCTCACGGGCGATACCTGGAGAAGCAACCCGTCGCTGCCTGAAGGCGCGCTCTTCTCCCAACCGGGACGGTTTTCCGATTCTCCATGTTCTATCCTCTCTGCTTTCAACCCATCTTCCAGGAACGGGTCTGGGGCGGTCGCAATCTCGAACGACTCTACGGGAAAGCTCTCCCCCCCGGCCGAACCATCGGCGAATCCTGGGAAATCTGCGATCGACCAGAAGGCATCAGCCAAGTCATCAATGGCCCTTTCGCGGGACGGACTCTGCGCTGGTTGATGGAGAACTACGGCGATGAATTGCTCGGCCCCACGGCCCAGGAGGACACCCGTTTTCCGTTGCTCGTCAAGATTCTCGACGCTCAAGAGAAGCTCTCCCTCCAAGTGCATCCGCCACAGTCGGTCGCCTCTCGCTTGGGCGGCGAACCGAAATCCGAAATCTGGTCCGTGGCCGAAGCCACTCCCGAAGCTGAGCTCTTTCTCGGGCTCAAGCATGGCGTGACTCGAACCGAGTTCGAGCGGCGCATTGCTGACGGGACGGTCGCGGAGGCGGTGCATCGGGTCGTCGTGCGCCGCGGTGATTCCGTCTATTTGCCGAGCGGACGGGTCCACGCCATCGGCGCCGGCAACGTCATCTTCGAGATTCAGCAGAACTCCGACACGACCTACCGCGTCTTTGATTGGAACCGGGTCGATTCCGCGGGGAAGGCGCGTGAACTGCACGTGCCCCAATCGCTCGAATCCATTGACTTCGGGGATTGCGAGCCGGATTTGATCCGGACAACGTTTTCTGGGGATCGGGTCAAGACTCGCGAATTAACCGCCAATCCGCACTTTAGCGTTTCCGAGCACCAGCTTGCCCCCGGCACGTTTGTGAAGCCAAAAGAACGGAAAGCCGTCGTCTTGGGTGTGCTCTCGGGCATCGTGCACGTCAGCTACCAACATCATCACGTCCGACTCGCTCCGGGACAGTTTTGTCTCGTTCCGGCCTGCCTGCTCCAGTTTGTCTTGAAGGCTGAAACTCCGGTCCATTTTCTCGAAGCCGTTCCCAACTAACACCTGCTCAGCCGGAGGCAGTTCGGTTCAGAGTGGAACGGGCAACTGGCCCGTTCCTTTGGGCACCCAGCCTGCAGGCTTTGCTGCCGAGAATCTCACCGATTAGCATCCCAATTGCCGTGCCGAACTCAGCGGCAAGTTGCCTGCCTGTTCGGCAGACAGGCCGCCGCCGACGGGTGGGAGCCCGTTCCACCCACTTCATAACTGCCTGCTCACGGCTCAAGCCACTTTGACCTTGAGTTTGCAGTCCTTCAGTCGGGCTCGATTGAGCTTCGTGATGATGGCCTTGACATGCAGGGAGGCGACTTCGACGAAGAGGTGCCGCTCCCGCACATCCACGAGTCCGACCACGGTTGCAGACAGTCCCGTCTCCCCCATGATCAGCGTCACGACGTCCGCCGGAGTGACCCCGGCTAGTTCGCCGATGTTCATGTGCAATCTCGTGTGCTCGTCGGAGGGAGTCCGGCGTGGTTTCGGTGGACGGGGCGGCGCCGGCTCAGGCTCTGTTTCGGACGTTGCCGGGGCCGCATCTGGCTTTGTCTCAGTTTGGGGAGTCTGGGACTCGGGGGCGGCCGGTTTTTCTTTAGGCATCACCGGACGAATCGGCGATTTTGCTACGGCGCGTTCTGGCTTGAGAGCGGTGGCCGGCGCTTCCTTTGCCGATCCCGTCACAGCAGGCGGCGGGACCGACGGCCGTCCCACGGGCGCTTTCGGAACGGGACTGAGCGGACGATCCGGATGATCTCGAAACGAACCGCTTTCCGGACGCGGTCCGGCGGATGGCGGTCGTTCCACCCGGCGTTCCGGGCGCTGTGGTTCCATGCGGCCACGATCGGGAGACCGCGGGGATTCGCGGTCCGAAAAAGGCCGTTCGGGACCGCGCGGGTTGCGGGCCGCCGGCGGGCTGTCGCTCATCTGCAGTTGGTGAAGCAAGGCCGAGGCAAGATCGGTGGAGGTGAAGCCCTCCTCGAGCAAACGCTCCACCAGGTGATCCTGGCGTTTGAATTCGCCCCGTTTCAGGATGGCTCGGAGCTTGTCGAGCAGCACATTGACCCGCGCCTCCTCCACTTCGTCGAGCGAGGGCGCTCGGGACCGGTGGATTCGGGTTTTGGTGTAGCGTTCGATGTGCTGGATTTGGAAAAGCTCGCGGCCCGACACAAATGAAACGGCCCGACCGCTCCGCCCAGCCCGCCCGGTCCGACCGATGCGATGCACGTAATCTCCGACGTCGTAAGGGAGGTCATAATTGAAGACCACTTCCACGTCATCGACGTCGATGCCGCGGGCGGCGACGTCGGTGGCCACCAGGAATTCCAGGCCGGACTTGCGAAACTTGTTCATGACCCGATCCCGCATCGCTTGGCTCATATCACCGTGCAGGCGATCGGCGGAATAGCCTTGGGCATTCAGATGATCCACCAAGTCATCCACCATCCGTTTGGTGTTGCAGAAGATGATCCCGAGTTTGAGATCGTGGATGTCGATCAGCCGGGTCAACAGCTCGACCTTGAAGCGCCGGTCCACCTCGTAATAAACCTGTTCAACGGTCGGGACAGTGACCGTCTTCTGTTCGATACGGATGGTGAGCGGGTCGCGCGCATAGCGCCGGATCAGTTCCTCGATGGACGACGGAATCGTGGCCGAGAAGAAAACGGTCTGCCGCGCGACGGGCACCGCCTGGAGAATGAACTCTATGTCCTCTCGAAATCCCATGTCGAGCATGACGTCCGCTTCGTCCAAAATGACCATCTTGACCGCGTCCAGGCGCAACGTGCCGCGACGCATGTGATCCATGACGCGGCCCGGGGTGCCGATGACGATTTGCGCGCCTTGCTTGAGGCCCAAGAACTGGCGTTCGTAGGATTGTCCCCCATAGATCGGCAGGGCATGGATGCCGCGCTTGAAGAACGCGAGTTTATGGACTTCTTCGGAAACCTGCACGGCCAGTTCGCGCGTCGGACACAAGATCAATACCTGCACGACGCGCTGATGCACATCGACCTTCTCGATGGCCGGCACGGCAAACGCCGCGGTCTTGCCCGATCCAGTCTGCGATTGCCCGACGACATCCCGGCCCTGGAGCAAGACGGGGATCGCTTCCGCCTGAATGGGTGCCGCCTGTTCGAAGCCCAGGCGGTCGATGGCTTTGAGCACCTCGGCGGACAGGCCGAGGTCAGAAAAGAGTTTAGAGGTCATTCAAATTGTCTTCGCGACTAAGCCAAGCATAGCAGATCGGACGCGGCAGCGTGAGCGTTTATATTCGCATTGAGTTTCTCGACCACGCACGTGGACAGGGAGTGTGCTTCTCACGGTCATTCTTCACCTGAAAACGTACCTCGGCCGTTCTCGCTGAATTGCTTTGCGGGAGCACAAATTCTCACGCCACAAATCCTCCAATTGATGCATCCTTTTGCAGGATACGCTCTACGAAGAACAGCCGATTTCTAAGTCGTCACGATCACAATCCCGATAATCCAGAGTGATTAGGAACATTCTTGACTTAAATCAAAGCATTCGAAACGCCAGTTGCTCTAGCTTCGTTGCCAATACGCGTCGCTGGGTTTGATAGCCGTTCGTCGTGGATGGAGGCCGGAGTTTAGGACACCGGAATCATCAAGTGGATACACTTCTGTGAAGTGTGCTGGTTGCGAATGGTCTGATCGCAAGGTCGCGGTCGAGTTGTGTGAACCGTCGGCAGGATGACAAGATCAAGATGGCCAGCAAAGTCAACTGCTGATACTTCAGCGAGGTCAAATATGACGGTTGAGGACCTGTCGTGAACAACACAAGAGTAACCACCGCGAAAGACGATCCATCTTGTTCAGACGCGCTCCCTCGACTTACGAGGACCATTGTTGGTGAAAAACCTTAATGAATGCAGATCACAAGAAAAAGGCCCCTCTATGTCTTCTGAAAGATACTTCAATCCACGAATACCTGGACTCGAGACTCTACTTCTCCAGGCTGGACCCGAGAGAGATCACGATGAGGTGAAGGACAAACAGAAAGGTTTTCTATATTATCCCGAAAGCGGTCTAACTATTGTTGTCTACGGCCCCCCTGGCGTAGGCAAGACGATTCTGGCGCTGCAAATGGCTATGGCCGCTGCCCTCGAGGGGAAGCGCGTCATCTATCTGACTAAAGACACACCTGCCCGGGTCCTATGTCAGCGGATAAGCACGTCATTTCACAACTTCGGCCATGGTCTCATTGAGGCTACCAAAAAGTCCAGTCCAGGAGAACCATTTATTGAGTATCACATCGATTCCTCACATAAGGGGACCGAGAATCAGATATCGCCTCGTATTCCACTCGAAGCGAAGATCCGAACACTAACGTTCTCATTTCTCAACGAAATTGCTACAGGCCGGCGTTTCCCAGAAAGAGAACGATTGCGCAAACGAAAACGTCTACAAGATGTCTTTCGCGATGAAGAGAATTGCTTCTTTGCGTTCGCGAATTTCACCGAGGTCCCAGCCGGCACCGGCGGTGCTGATCGCTATCTGAGAACTAGGTCGGTTTATTATGCACTTGGGCATCTTCAACCTGATCTAAAACCGCTTTTCCTCGCCCTAGGCGAGTCCATCCCCACCAATCCTGCGGAATTCTCATCGGATGATTTTTGCGATCTTCCTGAGTTCATAAAGCGACTGATGGACGAGCCAAACGGAGTGTCGCAACATTTGCGGGATCGCCTTAATCCGAAGGTCCGCAAACAATTGAGTAGTGCAGAGCCCGCCTCGCGGAAACTGGAGGCTACATTGATTGGGGAACTCAACAAGATCCTCAAAGGTGCTTCGATATATGATGAAGTGCATTTTCAAGGGGTCGAGCTCTCTCCAGAGGCTCGCAGACTTATTAAGAACTCCCGTGCCAAGGACTGCACTCGACTCAACAAACTGCTTCTTAAGGACGCGTATCCGAATGAGTTATCTGGTCGAAAGCAATCAGAACTCGTTATTGTATGCGACGCTCTGTCGCCTGGAATGTTGGAAGAGAATTTTCGTCTCCACGCGAGCTATGATCTCGAGTTATCCTCGAAATGCGGCGCAAACAGACCGCTTTTTGTCTTTTTAATGGAAAGTGAAGAGATGCCTTCCACTATGAGTGTGGCGTTTCCACCTGACATACAGATTTGTCTTGGAACCCGAGAGGATCCACATGGCATCGTGACTCGCACGGTCCAACTTCTCAAGACTCGCTTTCAGAAATCACTCGATGAAAAGACACCGCTCCTTGTGCTGGGCGAAAGTGAATGTGACTCTGCTGTCCATGAGTGGTTGTTGATTTGGAAAGGCGGACAATGGGAATTGACCAATCTTAACCTCAGTCGGTCACAGATTTCTCAAGCGCAACAACCCGGAATCCGGATTGTACCACCTATGGCTTACGACGTGATAAGCATTCGAAGGAGTATCGATCCACCGCGCCGTTCATTAAAGTTCTGTGTCAAGGGGTTAGATTCGTTCACTGACAAAGAGAAATTTGTTGGTGGTGGCTGTACTTTGCTTTTGACTCAGAATCGTTGTGGTTCTACAGCTCTAAGTTTGCACTATTTGCTCGGGCAAATCGGCGCGAGTCTCCACGACAAAAGCGTTAACAATGAGACACCGAAAAGTGTTTTGTATATTTGCTTTTCCGATGACGCTCACGAGATTCTCCACACAATATGGGGGATGCCCGCTCTGAGAAGATGCATTTGGGACTCCAATTCCGAAATACAGTTCGGAATCGAGGAAGTTTGGAATAAACTGGTTGACAGAATGGCTGAGAAGCTCGCTGAAAGTACTCAACAGAAACATGCGAGTAAGTCTTCGGTAAATAACACTAAGCGTCAACGTTGGCAGGGGCTCTATGCAATCCCGTTACTGCACAAACCTGTAGATTCGCTAACGGCAAGGTGCGATGATAGTCAATCGCCATACCTTTATATCTTCGTGCCGGATTTTAGCTGGATTACTGTTGAAGAGGCGATGGATCAGGTTGTTAAGTTGTTGCGGCATGGTGGTAAGGGGCCGTCATCAGATGATTGTCTGAAAGCGCATGCAATTGATCGAATTGTTTTGGATCGCGTGGGACGCCTTCAAGCTCGGTGGCCACTGGTTATGAACGGAGAAGTGTTTATCTCCAGTCTTGTCGCCCTTTGCGGAAGACACAACATTGAGATTCTGCTTGTCGATGATACGGCTGTGGAGCGTGAGTCCGCCGGTTTGGTCAAGTCTCATTGGCTCGGAATGGCTCAAAATGTAATCCGTTTGCGCCGAATTCCGTTCCACGGAACTGAAACTATTGCGGTGGAACTTATTCGGGCAGGTGGTCGCATAGTGACGTGGAATCGACCTCATGAGGTTATGTTCTCCCGAGGCGTTGGAAAATACAGCATATCAATTGAAGTCGGGGATAGTTTCCGTGGATATACCAACCTCCTTGGCGAAGCACCACGCCGGTGCAAGATGAGGGTAGATCTGAGCTTTGACGCAGAGGATACTCCTCTTTGGCGCGACGTTAGCGAGATAAAGAGGCATCTAGAGTCTGCCATGGACGGAGTGATTGTGAATGTCATAGGTCCTGGACAATGGTCTGGCATTAACTCTGCGTTTAACAATGTTTCAAGCGTTGCTCGAGACATTTGTCACATTGTTGCCATTGATGGAATATGGCTCGGACCCTTGTTTGAAGACTGGAACGGAATTTTGAATCGGTTCTCGAGCGTTGAATTGAAAAGCCTCCTGCCGGACCATATATCTAAAGTAATGCGATGGACGGATGACCCACGATTGTTTGCGTCGGACGTACCGAATATCGCGAATCTCGTTGGAAAGCTTAATGCCAGTTTTTTGTTTAATATGCTTTCGAATGAGTTGCAGGACGAAATTGTGAACTGGACCCCTATTTCGGCTTGTCATGGGTTTAAGCAAAGGGTGGTCGAGGGCCTGAATAGGATCTTGGAAGGGGCCTCCATCTACAGGGAAAAGAAGTTTTCCAAAGTTAAATTGTCAAAACGGACAAACAATTTATTGCGAGTCAGCTCGAAGGACGAGTCAGCTTTCCGACTCAACCGCTCACTATTGGAGGATTTGTTTCCTTCGGATATACTTCAGTGGCAGGAGTCCTTTGAGATAGCCTTAGAGGAGGAGTTGGACAAACACTATGTCACTCAGTCAATAACAACGGCAATTGCTAATATTCGCTGGCGACAGGCGCAAGGACTTGTGTCGCAAGGTGAGATAAAGGGTGGGTTTCGCTATGCCATACCATTGCGCCATAACTGGGGAATAATGGCTGTGACGAAGCTCTCAAGGCGTTCTATGGTGGATGCTTTCAACTTGTGGTTTCCTCCAATCCACGGCGAAATCGAATTTCCAAGCACTTGGGCTGATGACAAACGCTCGACATATGACTCCAAGCAAGACGACTTTATTAGACGGTTCAAAAGAACATTTGATGTGGAGTCTGGGAAAGTGTTTAGCATGAAAAAAGATAATGTGCATCATGTGTTGGCGGTGATGCTCGGATGGGATTATGGCAAGCCGACGACAGATTGTGTTCCTGAAATGGCGGCGTGGAAAATTCGGCGCGCTATTTGGGATGCGAAAGGTCCAGAAGATCTCGACGGTTGTGTCAGTTGGCAAGATCTTGCTGATTTCAGAACCGATTACTGGCATCCGTTCTGGGCTGATGGATGGCGGGCGGATCTCCTGACAAAGCTAGCACAAAAGCAAGCCGAAGGGAATCTTAGAGTTCTTCTATTTCCCCGGATCGAGCTCTTTGGCTTTGCGACAGCTTCTGAGGAATCCGTTGTCTCTCTCTTTCTAGAACTGCTTCTCGCTAATGTAAAATGGGAGACTCTGTTTGTTGAAGTGAAGGATGCTTATCACGAAGCGTCGGATTTAGACAAATATCCACCATTGTTAAAATTCCGATCTTGTCCGGAGAGTGACGAAAAGGATCCGGACACAGTCTCAAACTGTCGAGAGGGATTCATAAGCACAATTGTGCTTCTATTCCGACTTCTGTCTCCTACCCAAAGGCGGCAACTAGCTATTGGGTTTACGACGAGTCAAACCGACCTTGGAGTGGAGTTGAGAGAAAAATGGTTGCGTGCCAATTATGGAAAGGCTGCCTTTAGCAATTGGCCCAAACAGATCTTTTTGTTCTCGCGGCAGTGGGTTACGACTATTCAAGATTTGATGCCACATCATGACATTCGTGAAACAATTAGACTTGCACCTTTACCGGGAGGAAGAGATAAGGCCATTATTGACTCTTACTGGAGGACACTTGCAATACCTGGTTCGCCGCCAAAATGTGGTCCCACTGTCTCAGGCACATGGTATCTCGGGGTTTTGCGAGGTGGAAACACTGATCTAGGAGCTGAGGTTATCAAGGAAATTGTATCAGCAGAGCATGAATCGCGACGCCATCTGGAACGTTGTTGTGCACCAGTATCAAAAGAGCTCTACAAAGCATCCCGCGTTGATCGTTTGGGATGCACGAAAAAGAAAAAGACAGGCCCTGGAAAAGAGCAGGCTGAACTTCCGAAAGAGTGGTTGCCCTACGGTGATATTATGCACCGAGCTTACAATCAAAAGCCTTTACATGAGGATAAGAACAAGCGAAGACCCGTCTGTTTTCCGTTTCATCGCACACAGATCCTTGAATACATGCGCGTTTCGCCAATTCTTTTCAACCTTTTAAGGCGAGTGATGGAAGTGCGAAGTGAGAGAGACGATGTCGAAGACGAAAAGTTGCTATCTTCGGGAAACAGTCCCCACTTCGGGAAATTGCGAGAGAAAGTGGAACCGTTTGTAGATCGCGCTTTCGAGCTGTTGAATGACCTGGCAATTCGATAACAGGAAAAACTACTATGCAGGAACACCACGAGTTGGTTGATCGAATTCGAGAGTGGCAGAATGACCTGCTCGAAAGTTATCAAGATGGGCGAACGATTCACTTCAGGAGTATCACTGACCGAGCTTGCCTAGCCTACAGTGATGATCACCCCCCTGGGCAGCCGAGCATTAGCACTGGACGTCAATGCCACGGGATTCTCCCGCGTGTTAAAGCCATTGTTGTTGGCTTGGATATACGGGAGTACAGTCGGCGCAAACCCGAACATCAGTTGTTCCTCACAATGAATCTCCATGTTTGCGTCAAAAAGGCGATTGAGCTTCTCAGGATTGACGGCATTCTCACCGAGAGCGAACCACGAATTACGATCCAAACAGGCGATGGAGCTTACGTCGTATTTACTCTCTTGGAGGCGCATGATCCATTTGATACGCTGGAATTCGATGAAGAATTGAAAAGGTGCGTTGAAGACTCGTCCCTGGAGGCCGACGGGAAGAATGGCTTGTGGGAAAGCGAGGATTGGAAGGATCTCGTGGAGCAAACCAAAATTTGCGTCAAGGAGCGAAGGGAGTGCGAATCCAATTATTTACCCACGGCTGCTGCGCAGGCGATGTCATTTGTGTTTGCGCTCAACGCCATCATGAGTGGTGACAACGCACGCCAAGGATTTGTTTCGGATTCATCGAAACCCGGTGAGATTGACAGTGGCGTCCAGGTATTTCCCGCTGAGTGTCGATTTGCTGTCAGCTATGACGAAGTACTGCTTCTTGACGTCTATGGATCTTTGAATTGTATTGGAAATGGTATTGTGACCTGCGCTCGCATTCTATCTACTGATCATGGCAATCATCTTCTACTGGATTACGAACTCCTAAAGGGATTGGAATGTTACGGTGGTTTGAAATCGCTCTGCGGTGGTCAATGGGGACATCGGTTGCATTTTGCTCTGTTGGACGACGTTAAAGTGAAAAGCGGTCAATTTCGATATGCGGATGTTTTCGGATTTCACGACGATAAGCCGTTGCTTCAGGCTCTTCGACGCGCCCATCAGACGCCAGCGTCTTATCATATTGGGAGTCACAACGTGGCATCGCTTAAGGTGTGACGGTGGGTATCTCCATTAATTGGCGCTGAAACAGTTTAGTGCGCTTGATGGTTGAACGGGAGTCACGGCTTGCCCTTTACCACAGACGATGACAGTTCTTGCCCTTAGGAGCCATCCTTACAAATATTTCTTCAGCTTCCCGAGTCGCACCGTCCGGCCCATCCTTTATGGAGGAGCCTTCACGCCGAGATGTTTGGAAACGAGAAGATCCAGGATTACGTCTGCGGCCCTCGCCTCGGTCTGGACCGTGGGCCGAGCGGCAGACGCCGCCGCCCGTGGAAACCAACCCGGGCCTGGCCTGGAATCCGGTCGGAGCGACCTGATTCTGGGGTGCCGCCAACCGGCCCAAGGGGAAGGCCGCGCACCGTCTGGTGGCTGGGGATGGGAAAACTCCCAAGCCTGACCTGAAGGCCTTGCCCGTCGGCAGCTGGGGCTTGGGCGCAATGGTCTTTGGCGGCGTGGCCAGGAGCGCCTGCAATTCAACGAACAAAGTCTGTGGTCAGGGGGCATCAGGACGCGGATAGTCCGGACGCTTACCAGTACTTGGCGGAGATTCGGCGATTGCTCTTCGACCGCCAGTACACCAGAGCGCAAAAGCCCACTTATCAGCGGCTCGTCTGCAAAGGCCAATGCTCGAGCCAAGGCAACGGCGCGAAAATTCCCTTTGGCTGCTACCAGACGCTGAGAGATTGCGGCTGACGTTCGAGGGACACGAATCCTTCACTGACTACCGACGCGAATTTGATCTCCGCACCGCCGTCGCACGGGTGGCTTATTGCGGCGGGCCAACCCGCTTCGCACGGGGGATGTTCGCAAAGGCCCCCGACCAGGTGCTGGTGTTGCGCCTGACGACCGACCAACCGACGAGCCTGACCTTCAGCACGACGTCGAAGCGCCCCGAGCGCGCCCCGACGGAGGTCGAGGGCGCGGATGCCGTGCCGTTGCTGATTTCTGCCGCGACCGAGTACCGGCCGGAGACGCCGCATTATCGGGGAAACCCTGACGAACAACTCTCGGCCCGCCCTCTCGAAGCCGCCGCCGCCGCTCTGTATCTGGCGCTACGCGAGCGGCACGTCACCAACCACCGGGCACTTATCGAGCGCGTCGAACTGGATTTGACCCGTGCTGGTGCTGACGAACGGCCGACCGACGAGCGACTGTCCTCCCGACATGAAGTCCCGATGGCTGGTCGAATTGGATGCGCGGACGAAACGCTGGGCGGCGGTGTTCCCTGAATTGCCGGGCTGCGCCACGGCGGGCGACACTGATAAGGAAGCCATCGCCAATGCCAAAGGGTCGCTGGTCATCTGGTTGGAACCTAGGCCCGTCAAGTTGCGCAGGAACGCCAAACTGGTCGAACTGGCTCTGCCTTGTGTCGGCGCTTCCCAGTTTGTCATGCCCAGGAAGTCGTTCGAGTGCTCCGCCGACACGGCAGATTCTTCGTGGACCAGCATGGCAGCCACCAGAAATGGCATCACCCGGACGGACGGCAGGCCGTCGTCGCTCAACACGGCAGCAAGCCCGCCCCCATCGGCACGCTCAAGCACATCATCAAAGGCAGCGGTCTGGACGCGGACGATTTCCGCTGACCGTTTGAATTGAACATCCTCATTCTGCCTTCTGCCTTTTGAAACCAGCTGGAGGACCGGCGGAAGCTTGAAGTTGGAGTGCATCGGGGTATCGCCGCTCCCCGCGAAATCGTCCGCAAGTTCTTCCGGTAATGCGTCGTTGCGGGAAGTTCGGAAATGGGCAAAGAAACCCTACTTTCCGAGTGAATAGGTCCATGCCGTTGAGCGACGGTTCTTCGCCAGCTTCGGTTCGTGACGGGCGGCCGATGCAGGACGCGTCAACAAATGCGATCTCTGTGTCAAAGTGCGGGTGACCCGTTTACGCGAAGGTCACCGAATCGAAGGACGACTTGCCAAATTCAAGCATCTGCGGGAGACTCGTCTCATGGCGACTGTTCAAGGTGCTATCGAAAAGAAAGTGCTGAAATGGCCGGCGATAAGACGGATCGAACTGGCCGAGAAGCTCATGGCCAGCGTCGAGGATTTTGCCACACCCGAAATCGAGGCGGCCTGGAACGTCGAGATCACAGAACGAGTCCAGGAAATCCGCGAGGGCCGCGCCCCAGGAATTCCCGCGGAGGAAGTGATGAAGGAAGCCAGGAAGCGACTTCATGAAGCGCGTCGCCTATCACCGGCTGGCCGCCGCCGAACTCATTGAGTCGGCTTCCTTTTACGACCAGCGGCGACTTGGGCTGGGTGATGAGTTCCTGTCCGCGGTGGAGGCCGTATTGGAGTTGATTCGAGCGCAGCCGGAATTGGGAAGACGCGGACTCCACGGCACGCTCAGCTTTCGCACCAAGCGTTTCCCGTTACGCATCGTCTATGAGTTGCAGCCCGACCGCGTTTGGATCGTGGCGGTCGCGCATCTCAGCCGGAAACCCGGGTATTGGGCGCGCCGGCTGGCGTGAAGATGGCCCGGATGTTTTGTCGCAGTTGTCCGCCGCCACGCCGTGCGAAACCGTCCGCAAGTTCTTTCGGGACTGGTGAGCCCAACCAGAACCCAAGTGGACCTCTGGGTGAACGGAGGGCCGAGCGCGTCGGCCAGTCCGAGCAGCTTGACCCTGGCCGAGGATGCGCCGGTGGCGGCTGTCAAGTTGAGCGGGAGCGACGCGGAGACTGCGGCTGGGGATTTGGTGTTTGCAATCACTCAAAAGCCAACGGGGGGAAGCTCAGACGCGGCGCGGCGGAGTTGGGTGAAGGAGATAGTATTCGAGGAAGCCCAAACGATGTGACCTTTGAACCGGACCCCAACGTCAACGGTCCTGACAGGTTCAAGATTGCGGTTGCCGACACGGGCTTTCCGACAAACACGTTGGCGAACACGCTCAGCAGTTCTGAAGTGACCGTTGGGATCACGGTGACGGCGGTGAACGATCCGCCGACGCTGGCGGGGATCAGCAATCGGGCGGCGATCCAGGAGGATGCGGGCTTGCAGACCGTGGACTTGAGCGGGATCAGCGCCGGAGGCGGAGAGAGCCAGGCGGGGCTATTGGTTTTGGGATCAGCGCGGTGATGAGTCCGAATCTGAGCCAGGCGGTGGCCGAGGTTGCCGAAAAGCAATGGAAGACGATCGACACCGAAGAGGACGGGACGCTGCGGCATTGGGCCGAAGTGGTGTTCGTGCCGGGAGAGGCCGGCGAGAAGAAGGAGAGCAAACCGCTGCGCTATGTGGGGTTGCGGTTGCTCAAGCCGCAAGGGATTTTGTTTGCTGACGGGAGCGACCGCAAACATCACGCGGGGGTGAGCAACTTGTGGGAATGGGAGGGGGCGCGGTTGTTGGAGTGGCACCGGGAAAAGGCGGGGACTACTGAACACACCCATGAGGAGGTGAAGAACGGACTGGGGGCAGGACACATGCCCAGCCAGCGTTTTGCGGTCAACGCGGTCTGGTTCAAGATGGCCCTGTTAACTTACAACATCATCAGCGCGATCAAGCGCCTGTGCTTTGAGCCGGAGCACCGGAACGTGCAGTTGAAGAAATTTCGGCTGTTGCTGGTCCATGTGATGGGGTGGATGAACCGGAACAACTGCGTGATGGGCCTGAGGATGCAGGCCAGCATGGAGACGATCCGGCGGATGCAGAAGGTTTGGGAAATGTTTGAACTGCCAACGCAAGCGACGGCTGCGGTGGCGTTGGGCCGAGGAGGGAATGGATGAATACCCTCAAACAGATCATCCCCGAACTGAAACGAGGCAGGGATACCGTGCCACCCACGAATCGATCGCCCGTCCGGGGCGAATGGCCTGAGAGCCTGTTTTAAAATTGAAAAGGGTCCTGCGGCGAGGGATTTTGGCTGCG
>CAYHFE010000033.1:0-26429 GCA_964355375.1 uncultured Verrucomicrobiota bacterium | reverse complement strand
CCGGGACTACCTGCGTGGAACGGACAGTGTCCTGAGTCAAAATGAGAACTGCTGGGTTTTTCCGGAGGAGTTCGGAGGCGCGCGCTCCGATTCTGGATGACTCCATCGGAGGTTTGATGAAAGATCGTCGGGATGTGGCTGGCGGCATTGGCTCTCCTGAGTGTGGCCCTCACCTTGTGGCAATGGTGGGGAGGCCGTCGATTTCCCTTGCATCAACGCCGCTCCGACCTCGATTTCCACCCCGGGGTCACGCTGCTGAAACCGCTGAAGGGTTGCGACCCCCAGACCGAACACTGTCTGCGCAGTTGGTTGGGCCAAGAATACTCCGGGCCCGTGCAAATTCTCTTCGGAGTGGCGTCGGCCGATGATCCCGTCTGTGACCTGATTCGGCAATTGCTGGCGGAACATCCGGAAGCCGACGCCCGCTTGCTCGTTTGCCGCGCCTCGCTGGGAGCCAATGCCAAAGTCTCCAAGCTCGTGCAACTTCAGGCCCAGGCCGCGCACGACTTCGTGGTCATAAGCGACGCGGACGTGCGTGTGCCGACAGACTTTCTGGTCAACCTCGTGCCCCATTTGCGGGAGACGCAGGTCGGTTTGGTCTGCTGTTTCTATCGCCTGGCCAATCCGACCACGCTCGCGATGCGCTGGGAGGCGGTGGCGATTAACGCCGACTTCTGGAGCCAGGTTCTGCAATCGCTGAGCCTCAAGCCGTTGAACTTCGCGCTCGGCGCCGTGATGGCGACGACCCGTCGGCAACTCGAGCGGATCGGCGGACTGGCCGTCCTCAAGGATTATCTCGCGGACGATTTTCAGTTGGGCTGCCGCATCGCGGCCCAGAAGGCGCGCATCGTCCTCTCTCCCGTGGTGGTGGAATGCTGGTCGCCGCCCCTGAGCTGGTCGGACGTGTGGCGCCATCAGCTCCGCTGGGCCCGAACGATTCGATTTTGCCGGCCCATGCCCTATTTTCTCAGCATCCTGAGCAATGCCACGCTTTGGCCGCTGCTCTGGCTGGGCTCGAGCCCGACCCCGGGTGTCTCGGGCGCGGTGGGCCTTTGCCTGGGATTGCGGGCGTGGACCGCCCTGCTCAATCAGCGCAAACTCGGCGACGACACCGCGAGCTTGGCTTACTGCTGGCTGGCGTGGGTCAAAGATCTACTCCAAGCGGGTCTTTGGGCGGGTTCGTTCCTCGGCAACCGGATCGAATGGCGGGGGGAGCGGTATCGCGTCCGCCGTGGCGGCACGTTGGAGAAGCGGGCGTCGTGGCCGTCTCGACTTCCTGGCAGAGTCGTTTTGGGAAAGATTTTCGGGAGAGTTCGAAGCAACAAATACGTGGAAAACGCTCACGCAATTCGTCAAGCAGCGGCGAGTCCAAAGCGGCGGCCATCACGAAGCAATCATGAAAACTCATAAGTCAGCGTCTGATCGGCCACGCGATCCGAAACAACTCGGCTGGGCGTGGTTTTGCGGCCGATGACTGCGCCAAGAACTTGAGGATGGCTTCGGGGCCATCGCCAGAACATTAAATCGCGACCACAGCCACATGGTGAAACAACGCCTTCCCATAAACCTGGGTGGGGCGAGACTCCGTCGAGCCCTGACTTTCCTGTCTGCCGAGATTCCAGGGCTCGACGGAGTCTCGCCCCACCGCGCCCGGTTCACGGTCCCCAGTCCTGCGCCCAGCGCAAGGCGCCTCTCCACAAACCGAGGAGGAGTCGAGGCCATGGGCCTTTGCGTCTTGCTCTTCGGCATGGTTGTCGGCGTCTGCAGCGGTGAACTGGCGCAACCGGCGAGCAATCAGCCCCGGCCTTCCCAAGCGGCGCAGCCGGCAGCGGGAATCACCTCGGTCGCATTGAATGCGCCTGCGGTCAGGCCGGCGAAGGTTCTGTTCGAGCGTCGGCCAGCTCAGCAAACCGGCCTCGAGGTGGTTCACGAGTTCCCAACGAATGTTCCGTTCGAACTTCTCCAGGATCAGGCTTCCGGGGGCGGGGTCTGCCTCGGCGACTACGACGACGATGGCGACGCGGACGTGTTTGTGACCAACTACGACCGGGGCAACCGGCTCTACCGCAATCTGGGCAACTGGCGCTTCCAGGACGTGACCAGCCAGGCGGGCGTGAGCGGCCTTGGGCGATGGTGCTCCGGCGCGACGTTCGTGGACATCGATAACGATGGCGACCTCGATCTCAGCGTGAGCGTTTTCAACGGGCCGAATCTCCTCTACGTGAATCAAGGTGACGGCTCGTTCCGGGAGCAGGCCAAGACCTTCGGATTGGATTTCTCGGGCGCCAGCGTCATGACGGCCTTCGCTGATTATGATCGGGACGGCCGGCTCGATGCCTACCTCCTCACCCATCGCTTGAACGTCGGCACGGACCACCGTCTGCCCCGAACTTCCAAGGACGCCTTCACCCGAGCCATCTTGCGCGTGGTGGGCGGCCGTCAATTAACTCTCAACCCGGCCTATCGTGATTTGTTCGACATCATGGACAAGGGCGGCGGTCGAACCGAACTGATCATCGCCGGACAGGAGGATTGCCTGTATCATCACCAGGGAAACGGCGCCTTCAGCGTCGTCAATGCCCAAGCGGGCATTCGCGGAAATGAGATCGGCTTGTCCGCGACGTGGTGGGATTACAACGACGACGGTTGGCCCGATCTTTACGTCAGCAATGACTACAAGGGCCCGGATCGTCTTTACCACAACCACGGCGATGGCACGTTCACGGACGTGGCGCGCTCGGCGCCACCTCACGTGCCCTGGGCCTCGATGGGCGCGGACCTGACCGATCTCAATAACGACGGGCGCATGGATTTCTTCGCCACCGAAATGTCCGGTTCCAGCCATTTCCGCCGCATGCTGATCAACGGGGACATGGAGAAGGATCGCTGGTTCCTCCTGACGGCCGACCCCCGGCAGTACCAACGCAACGCGGTCTTTCTCAACACCGGCACGGACCATCTGATGGAGGTCGCCTATTTGACCGGACTGGAGAGCACCGACTGGACGTGGTCCCCCAAGTTTGGCGACTTGGACAACGACGGATGGGTCGATCTGTTCATCGCGAATGGCATGTCGCGAGATTTTGTGAACAGCGACTTGTGGAATCGAATGAAGGAACGCGGTCATCGCGGCTGGTTGAACACGCCGGTCCTGCGCGAGGCCAACCTGGCCTTTCGCAACTTGGGCGACCTTCACTTCCAGAGCGTGGGCCAGGAGTGGGGATTGGATCAAGTATCAGCCAGTTACGGCGCCGCCTTGGCCGATCTTGACCGTGATGGCGATCTCGACCTCATCGTGACGAATTTTGGCGAGCCCATTTCCGTGTATCGCAACACCGGCCGACTGGGCGGTCGCATGCTGGTCCGCTTAAAAGGCACCCGGAGCAACTCCTGGGGCATCGGCGCGACGATCCGAGTCGAGACGCGTTCAGGCCGGCAGGCCCGATACCTCACTCTCTCCAGTGGTTTCATTTCCGCCAATGAACCACTCGTCCATTTCGGTCTCGGCGAAAACACGAAAATCGACCGGCTGATCGTCGAGTGGCCCAGCGGACACCGCCAAACATTCGCCGATCTCGACGCCAATCGTTTCTACACGATCACGGAGCCCGCCGAGGCCGCGCTCCCGCCCGCCAAATCCGTGTCCCCGCCAACCTGGTTTCAGCGCGGGACTCCGCTGCCCGGCCTTCGGCACCGCGAAACGGACTACGACGATTTCCAACGCGAGCCGCTTCTCCCGTGGAAGCTCTCGCAACTCGGTCCAGGCCTGGCGGTCGGTGACGTGAATGGCGACGGACTCGAGGATCTCTATCTCGGCGGCGCGGCTGGTCAGAGCGGGATGTTGAGCTTGCACGACGCGACCGGGCGATTCCGGCCCATGCCCCAACCCTGCTTTGAGGCCGACCAGGCGAGCGAGGACATGGGCGCCCTGTTCTTCGACGCCGAGGGCGATGGCGACCTGGACCTCTACGTCGTCTCGGGAGGCGTTGAGTGCGAACCGGGGGACAAAATCCTGCGCGACCGTCTCTATCTCAACGACGGGAAAGGGAATTTCACCAAGGCCCCCGGGGATGCGTTGCCGGATTGGCGTGACTCCGGCAGTGTGGTGGCGGCGGCAGATTTCGATCGGGATGGTGATTTGGACTTGTTGGTGGGCGGGCGCTGTATTCCAGGGCAGTATCCGCTTTCCCCAAACACCCGGCTGTTGCGCAATGATCGCGGCAAGTTCACCGAGGTCACGGAGGAACTCGCGCCGGGTCTGAAACAAACGGGCTTGGTCACGAGCGCCGTCTGGTCCGATGTCAACGACGACGGCTGGTTGGACCTGCTGGTGGCGCACGAGTGGGGGCCGATCAAGCTGTACCTGAACCATCAGGGCCGCCTTGAAGACCGCACCGCCGAGGCTGGTCTGGCTGAGAAACTGGGATGGTGGAACGGCCTCGCGGGACGGGATCTCGATGGCGATGGCGACATCGATTACGTCATCACGAACTTTGGCCTCAACACCCGCTACCGCGCCGCGCCTGGAAGACCCGTGCTCGCTTTCTACGGCGAGTTTGACAAGACCGGCCGGAAGCACCTGATCGAAGCGTGCTACGAAGGCGAGACCCTTTATCCGTTGCGCGTTCGAAGTGGTGCGCTCGCCGCTCTTCCCTCCCTGGTCGAGAGGTTTCCGACCTTTCAAAGCTACGCCCAGGCCACGCTCCAGGATGTCTATACGCCCGGACTTCTCGCGGCGGCCCAACGTTTCGAAGTGAACACGCTTGAATCTGCGGTGCTGCTGAACGACGGTCGTGGACACTTCACTTTCCACGCCTTGCCGCGCCTGGCTCAAGCGGCGCCCGCGTTCGGCGTCGCGCTGGCCGATGTCAATGGAGATGGCAAGGTCGATGTCTATCTGGTCGGCAACTTTCACAGTCCGCAACCCGAAACCGGACGGATGGACGGCGGCATCAGTCTGCTGCTCGTGGGCCATGGCGACGGCAGGTTCACGCCGGTCTGGCCGAATGAGAGCGGCTTGATCGTGCCTGCCGATGCCAAAGGTCTGGCCGTGACCGATCTGAATAACGACGGCCGGCCCGACTTCGTCGTCGGCATCAACAACGCCGAACCCCTGACATTCGAGAATCGCGGATCAAGACAGAATCGCGTCTTGACCCTGCGCTTGCGGGGAAAGCCGGGTAATCCCACGGCCGTGGGCGCTCGGGTGACGATCACGCTGAATGACGGCACGACCCAGACCGCCGAGGTCAACGCCGGCGGTGGTTATCTCTCGCAGTCCACCCATGTTTTGACCTTCGGCTTGGGACAAAAGAAGAACGTCAGCGAGATCAAGGTCCGTTGGCCCGACGGGACCACGACGGTCGAGAGGGGCCGGGGAGATCAGCCCAGCCTGACTTTGTCGCAGCCCGGCAGCTAGCCCGTAAATAGGCCGTCAGGCTTGGGGAGGACCCGCGCCCTCGCGTGTTCAGACCGGCGCCCCCGCCGGTCGGCGGAGGCTCCGCATGACCCGCGCTTCATGGACCGTTCGCGTCAGCGGCTTTTCACAGTAAACGTGTTTGCCAAGCTTCATCGCCCCAACCGCGGCGACGGCATGCGTGTGGTCGGGTGTCGCGACCAGAACCGCATCAATCTGCTTTTCCATCTGATCAAACATCTTGCGGAAGTCTTGATACGGCTTGGCCTCCGGATGTTTCTGGTAGATATCGCCCGCCCGCTTGGCATCCACGTCGCAGAGCGCGGCGAGATTGTTGCCCATGCTGTGAAACGCGTCGAGACTGCCCCGGCCCTGGCCGCCGACACCGATCCCGGCAATGTTCAGTTTGCCGTTGGCCTCGTAGGCAAAGGCAAGCCTGCTGTTGCGGAGAATCAGAAGCCCAGCCCCGGCCGTCGCCGATTTGGATAGGAAACTGCGGCGGTTAATAGCGGTTTTCATGGTAGAAGAGGAATTGCGAGTTTGCAGTGGTCACGATGCGACCGTATCTCGCCGACGCTGCCGGGACAATGAAAATGCACGACTATCCAGGAAGTCGTGATCGACGCGGGGCCGCAGGACGCGGTGGCGCCGGAGGAACGCGGCACGCTCAACCAGTTTTACCGCGTCCAGGTCGATCCTGAGCAACGATGCCAGGCTTCTCTTCCGGCGAGCCGCCCTTTCGCGCCTGAACTTCGAGCGGATGTTCCTCCTCCTGCCAATGGGCGGAGACCTTTCCGTCCCACCAGGCCCAATTAATCGGATACACATCCGGATCAAAGAGAACATGGTAGAAATGCCAGACGACAATCGCGAGACAAGCCAGGATGGCTTCGTAGTAATGGATCGTCACACAGACATCCACCGCCCAACGCGGGAGGAATCGGGTCACGTCGATCTTGAGCCAGATCATCAGACCGGTGACCCCCATGATCACGGTTCCCCAAACCACCGCCCAGTATTCGCATTTCTCCACGTAACCGAACCTCCCAAAGCGAGCCTTGGCCCCATTTCGCCCCGTCAAATAGAGGGTGTTCGTCTTCAGATCGGTCAAATCCTTTTTCTCGGGTAACATGTCCTTGAGCAGTTGTCGCCCCTCTCGCGTCGTCAACACATAAACCAGATGATACGCGCCCGCCACCAGGAGCACAACTCCGGCGATCCGATGACTCCAGCGGCGGAAAGGTTCGTTTGCGCCCAACATCCATGAGATCCAGGAATCCGGGAACTTCAAGGCAAAGCCGGTCACGGCCAGAGCGACAAAGCTGATGACGAGAGTCAAATGCTGCCACCTCTGGGAAAAGCTCATCCTCGTGATCGATCGATCTTTGGCCCGGTAGGTCGCCAAAGCCTTCTTCAGCCAGAGCAGCAGATTGTGCGTCCCCAGCAACCCGATGACCACGACGATCAGTCCAAGATAAACACGGCGCACCCAGCGATTCACGACGGTGCCGGTATCGCTCGTGGACACCGTGTCGAGATGCACTTTGCTGAAGGCGAAGTTCTCGGTCGCGCCGGGATGGCACTTGCCGCAGGTTTCGACCAAGTGGCTCCTGTGGATCATGGACTGCGGATCGGTCGAGGGCAGGATCTTGTGGACGCCGTGGCAACTGGCGCAATTGGCCGCGAGCGTTGATCCATACTGGGCCGCCAATCCGTGATAACTTTCAAAGAACGTTTTCACCCGATCCGCGGGCAGACGATACTTCGTGTTCATCCGTTCTGAGGCGTGGCAACGGCTGCAGACCTCGGTCGAAATTTTCAAGGACGTGGTCGATTTGAGCCCTTCGATCCTGTGCTCGGAATGACAATCGGTGCAGGTCGGCGCCTCGCGTTCGCCTTTGGCCACTCCTTTGCCATGCACGCTTTCCTGGAGGTCCTTGGCCGCCGCGGGATGGCACTCGCCGCACGTCGTCAGAAGCCTGGAACGATGCAAGGGAGATGAGGGTGAGGTCGGCGGCAACACCTCATGAGTGCTGTGGCAATCCGCGCAGGTCGCCGCCCCGTCCTTCCCCGCCCGCAGCGCCAAGCCATGCGCGCTCGCTTGGTAGGTCTCCGATTGCTTCTGATGGCAGGTGACGCAACTCACGCGCTGGGCCGCGGCGTTGTCGTCCGGGTGAGTCGTTTTGAGATCAACATGGCAACTCGCGCAACCGTTGGTCGCGTGCGCCGAGGCGGCAAATTTGGCCGCGTCCACGAACAAGACCACCACTTGGCCGGCAGCGTTGGTCTTGGTAAGCCCTTTGTCCGAATGACACTCCAGGCAATCCTTATCCGGGATGGCCGCGACCGCCGAGAGGGAGGTGACGAAGACGGCGCACCCGACTCCCAGGGGCGCAGCCCAACCACGAAGCAACTTCTTCATAAGCACTGACTTTCCGTTCCCGCGCCCGGACACGGGAATCGCCGACGGGTCCGCCACGGCTCAATGCGTCAAGCGCGAGGCCATGGCATAAACGATCAAAATCAGCAAAATCACTCCGACCCCGAAGAAGACATAACCGAAACTGCGCGCGATGCCCTTCCAGCTTTCCCACTCGTCCTTGACACGGTGTTCGTCGAGCCGTCCTTCGGCCACCAAGCGGTCGTACCAGCGCTTGCGCTCGTGAAGCATCTCTGTCTTGGAAATGCGCCCGGAAAAGATGACGGTGTCCATCGGGAACTTCTCCAGCCGGAAATGAGTGTTGAAGAAATGGATGGTGAAGATGAAGCCGGCTGCGAGCAGCGCCTCGTCCGAATGCACGATGAGCGCAATATTGATGATCCAGCCCGGCAGATAATGGCAGAAAAACTGTGGGAACCACAGGACCAATCCGGAAAGCCCGATCGCGAACACGCCCCAGAAAACCGCGAAATAGTCGAACTTCTCCCAATAGGTCCAGCGATCAAATTGAGGGCGCGGGCCTCGGCCGAAGAACCACTTGTTGTGCGCCACAAAATCGCGGAAATCCTGCAGCGTCGGCACCATGGAATCCGGCCCGAAAAGCACCCGCCACAATCGCCGTATCTCCAGCCGGCCCGAAACCGGATCCCGCAGAACGGCCCGCCGCTTCCAACAGGTCGCGCCCAATTTGACCATGTGCAGGGCGAAGTAGAGGAAAGTAATGAGCGCCCCGAAGTGGTGCAGCGACCGCGCCACCTGGGCGCCGCCCAAAAGACTGAAGAGCGCTTTGGCCCAGTCCGCGTAATAGAACTTCAAGGGCATGCCCGTGATCACCAAGAGAAGGAAGCTCGTGACGACCAGGAAATGGAGGAACCGCTCGAAGGGATCAAAACGCGTGAAAAGCTGCTCGTCTTTCTGCACGTGGGCTTTCGCCTCCCGAAAGGTCTTCGAGTCGTGCAGGTAAAGGTAGATGGAACGAATCAGCCACAGCAGGGTGTGCCCGCCAAAGAACGCGAACACGCCGATCAAGAGCGTCGTCATGAGGACGAAGGTCCGATGAAACGCCGGGTAATTCTTGCCATCCATCTGATTGGCATGGGGCACGTATTGGGCAAAGCTGGCCGTAGCTCCGGGGTGGCAGCGCTGGCACGTCTGAACAATGTTGCTGCTCGCCAATCGTGATTTCGGATTCGACGCCGGCAGGATATCATGATGCCCGTGGCAATCGTAGCAGGCGGCGACATCCGAGGCCACGTTGGGACGGCCTAAAGCCATGGCTTTGCCATGATAAGTCTCGCGATAATGCGTCAGACGATCCTCGTGGCATCGACCGCACCGCTGGTCGCTCTGCGCCTTGTAATGCCCCCCATTTTGCGTCTCGATCTGATGGGCGGAGTGGCAATCGGTGCAAACCGGCCCGCGCTTGTCGCCCTGGGTGAGAAGCTGTCCATGCACGCTCTCATTGTAGATCTTCTCGACTCCGACATGGCACTTGCCGCAGGTCTTGGCGATGTTGGCGTGATTGATGGGCGAACTGCGGTCGACCGTGCGTTTGATGTCATGCACGCCGTGGCAATCATTGCAGGAAGGGGCCACGATCAAGCCCATCTGCAGGAGCGCCCTTCCGTGGATGCTTTCGTTGTACTGGGATGCCGCCTGCGGGTACTTCATGCGATACTCCGCGTTCAAACCCGAGTTGCTGTGGCAGCGGGCGCACGTCCGGGGCAGATTGAGCTTGAAAACCGGCGATTCCGGGTCCTTGTTCAGCGGCATGTAATGGGAGCCATGGCAGTCCGAGCACACGGCCGCCGCCGAGGCGCCCATGGCCTTGCTGACCCCGTGAATGCTCGCCGCATAATCCTTGGCCGCGGCCTCGTGCTTCGACTTGGCCTCGTGGCATCCCGTGCATTGCGCCGGCGGAAGATTACTCTCATGCACGGCCTCTTTCACGGTCCGATGACAATCCACGCACGCGAGTTTTCCGTGGACCGATTTTTGAAAAAGATTGGTTTGCAGGATCGCGATCGCGACCGTTTTCCCGTCCACCTTCCGGGTCAGATTGGGATCCAGGTGACACTCCAGACAATCGTCATTGGTCAAGGCCTCGGCGGCGGAAGCCCGCCCAGTGACCGCTCCATCGAGCACGGCACTCACGCCAAGCAGCCAACACATTGACCACACCAGACGCAGCCCGGCGCGGCGTCGGCGCCGCTCGAGTCCGTCTCCAACCGCTGAACCCGCCCTACGGACCGCCGGTATGGCAGTCATTACAGAGGAACGCCTTGTCATACTCTTCTCCTGGATGCGCGAACGCTTGGCCTTGCGGGCTGAGCGTTTCGAATTTCGCTCCGCTGCCCTGCGCCAAGATGAGATGGCAGGCATTGCAGTCGTTCGCCTTGATCATGCTTTTCCCGTCCACGCTGGTGTGCTTGCCATCGTGACAACGGAAGCATCCCGCCCAATCCTTGTGCCCGATGTTGTCCGGATAGGCCCGCCAGTTGGCTTTCATCTCGGGGAAAAAATTATTCTTGTAGATTTGCTGCACCGTATCGATGGCCTCCCGCACGCGCGGCGCGTTCGGGTAGGATTTGGCCAAGTGGGTGGCAATCTTCTCGATCGCCTCAGTCTCGTTCTGATAATCTTGAGTCAGAGTGTAAACCGCGTTGGTTTTGATGTAGGGCAGAGACTTGTCGAGCTTGTCCAGCATCATGGCCAGATCCACCGCCGAGTTCGGCGTCTCGTAAACGTGCGCCGGGCGGTTGTGGCAATCCATGCAATCCATCTTCCGAATCAACTTCGGATCCGGAGCATTGGTGAAGCCGGGAACCCGGAACTCCGTGACCACGCCCTGCGGGTCTTTCAACCGAACCCACGGAATCTTCTGACGCGCGGGGTCGGTGGCCAGATATTCGACCTCAGCCCCGACGTTCATGTGCCAGTGAATCCCACCCACCGGACCGTGGGTTGGATCGCCTCCTCCCACCTTCAAGAGCAGTCGGATGTTGTGCTGCGTATTAGTCTCATCGGTCAGGAAGTAGGTGTAGCTGCGGTCCAGATTGCCGACGAACTTCTTGGGCCAATGGCATTGTTCGCAGGTTTCCTGCGCCGGACGCAGGTTCTGGATCGGGGTCGGAATCGGCCGCGGGTGCTTGTCGGTCAGGGTGGCATAGACCTGATACATTCCCGAAAGTTTCGATCGGACGTACCAGGTAGCCCCGGGCCCAATATGACACTCGGTGCAGGAGACGCGGGCGTGGGGCGAATTCCGATACGTAACCATCTCCGGTTTCATCACGGTATGACACGCTTGCCCGCAAAATTGAACCGACTCCGTGAAATGATACGTCTGATAGCTGCCTAGCGCCGTGATCAGGAGAAACACCACCGCGCAGGCAACGAACACTCCCAAGATGCGTCGATCGCGCGGTCGAGACCAATCAATCTGCATTCGCGGCGCCGCCGCCGTCTTGCTTAAACGCCAACGGCGAATCATCGCCCCGAGCACCACCATAGCCAATCCCAAGACCAAGAAGCTGGGAGCGACCAGGTAGGTGAGAATTCCCACGTAGGGATTCGCGAAGTGAGCCAGCGAATCGAGGATGAACAGGAGGAGGAACGCGAAAAGACTGGCCAGCATCAGCACCAAGCCGCTTAGGCTCGTCCAGTTTCGGAAAAGTGCGGACCTGTGCGCGGGCGTGGGGGATGGTTCAGTATTCATACGAGATCGAGACTGCCAATCATTGCGTGCAATCGATGTGTTTCGGGACTTTCACGGCGTTGTCCGCTGGGCCCGCCGGCCACGCCCCAGCATCAGGACTTGCTCGAAAACTCCATTTCAATCGGAGGAGTCGAGGTGACGTGACTCTCATTTCCAAGGAATTCAGGGCGGTCGGCATCAGACAAATGCGCCACCTCGGGTCGGACACCGTTCCAAACACGGCCTGTCCCCTGCCCCGCCGCATCCCCAACCACTTATCCAACCTGGGACGCCCGGCTTCCAGTCGCTTCGTCAGCCAAGCAAACGATCCGACTGCGAAGCCGGGGCGATTTCGGGCCGGGTCACTTCTTCTTGAAAGCCCGCATGTAGGCCACCAAGGCTTTGATGTCCTCGTCCGAGAGATTTTCGGCCGGTTTCATCTTGGTCGTGTCTCCTTCCTTGAGACCTTCCTTGATGACTTTGAACATCTTGTCGTCCTTGAGCGTGTCCTGGAACTTGGGATCGGTGTAATCCTTCGCGCCCAATTTCTTGCCCATCTTGGTCGCGCCTTTGCCATCGGCGCCGTGGCACTTGGTGCAATCTTTTTCGTAATTCGCTTTGGCGTCCGCCGCTTGCGCAGACAAGGTGACAGTCGCGAGAATCGCAACAATGAGGATGATTTGTCTCTTCATAGCCTATTATGTGTTTTGATTTTCAAAAGCCCGGCCAATCTTCGAGGATTGAATATGGCCGGCGGCAGCGGGCGTTGCCCCACAGGAATTGGCAACTTGTTTGCTTTTCTTGCCTTTAGCCCGAGGCTGATCTTGTCGGAGGTGAGCCCATTTACGCCGCCCGCGTCGTTTCCGCTCACCGTCATGCTGGGGCGCGGGGCCCTCCCAACCTGATGCGCCGAGAGAGGGGAAGCTAAGTTCATTCCGCGCCTGCAACTTCGTCCGCCAACCCGCAGACAATTCGATAAAAATCATCTTGAGACAGACCCAGGACACTGGCTCCAAAGCATTCCGCGTCCTGAGGAGAGGCGAATTCGCCGTAGTTGACGAGAACCAGTTGGTAGAGCACCAGATAGGCGACGCGATCGGGCTGGGAGGCGAAGTAGGGATGGACATAGATAGTGAATCCTTCGTCGGGCTGTTCCCCCTTGGCCGCCGGATACGCCACTTCTCCCGCTTGCAACGGCCCCTCGTTGAACACGATTTCGCAGGGATACCGCACGCAGGCGCGATCCGCCAGAATCCGCATCAATTCGTTCCATCCGATGCGGGGACCGTACTTTTCACGGATTTGACATCCCCTTTCTTGAACGTGAGCGCTCAAGGATTGACGGGCGTCATCGATGGTGAGGGGCCGTGGCATGCCAGTGTCATTCACCTTCAGGAACGGAACAGACCGCGCAATTGCTCTTGGCTGTCCCTTAACTCCAGTTCGGTCTCATTCGCTTTGGAGACTGTTCCCTGCAGAATCGGGACCGACATTCGCAGGAATATCGTGTAGCAAAGCAACCCGAACGCCCAAATTCCAAGACAAATCAGCGTTTCATTGAGAGTTGGACGATACTCGATGATTTCGCCCAACGGAGTCGGTACAAATCCAGGTATGACCAAACCCATGCCTTTCTCAATCCAGATGCCCACAATGGCCAGGACACAAGCGAGATTGAGCCAGTGAAGACTCCGACTCGCCGGCAGCAAGAGCAGTTTTGTGGCGATCAGGTTGCAGGCAATGGCGGTCCAAATCCACACATTGAGGCCGTGAAATCCATGGAGTCCGAAGTACAGATACTTGGATGAAGCCACATGCAGATTATCCGTGTAGAATTCCTTGAAGACTTCGTTGAAGAGAAGGAACACGTTAATGACCATGGAAACTTGCACGATGCTGCGCAGCGTGAGCAACGCCCGGTCCGGCACGTGATAATCGGACACGCGACGAATGACCTGCAGAGCCAAGATAATCAGCGCCGGACCGGCGGAGAAGGCCGAGGCGATAAAGCGCGGACCGATAATCGCGGAATTCCAAAATGGCCGTCCGCCCAATCCCACATAAAGGAACGCCGTGACCGTGTGAATCGAGACGGCCCAAAACATGCCGATGAAAATGAAAGGGATGTAAAACCATTTGGCCGGCTTGCGATTCTGGTAGCGACAGTAAAGCAGGTAGCCGCAGATGTGAAAATTCAGGAGCAAATACCCGTTGAGCACGACGACATCCCAACTGAGCATCGAGCCCGGGAAATTGAACTTTCCAATCCCGGGGATCAAGTGCCAGAAGCGATCCGGTCGGCCCAAGTCCACCGTGACAAAGGCCAAGCACATCAGGATCGCAGCCACGGCGAGCAGTTCGCCGAAAATAACGAGGTCGTGCAGCTCTTCGTTTCTGTAAATATATACCGGAATCACGAGCATGACGGCGGCAGCCGCCACTCCCACCAAAAACGTGAAATTCGCGATATAAACCCCCCAGGAGACCTGATCGCTCATCCCGGTGACCACGAGGCCGTGGACGAATTGCTTGACATAAGCATTGAGCCCGACGAGGCAAACTGCGGTTAGAAGTCCCAGCCAAGCGTAGTATCGCCAATCTCCAACAAAGGCAAGGTTGAGGCAGCGAAACAGGAAGGTGAAGTAATTCTTAACCGCCCTCATATATCAAAGTAGTAGAAGAACCGGGGCGACGTGCCTACTTCCTCCTTCAGCACAAAAACCCGTTTGTTCTTCAAAATATAGGAGACTTCGCTGCTTGGATCCAAAATGCTGCCGAACTTCCTGGAACCTGTGGGACACACTTCCAGGCAGGCAGGATAGCGGCCCGCGCGGGTGCGTTGAATGCAAAAGTGGCATTTTTCCATCACGCCCCTGTGCCGCGGCCGGTTGCCCAAGTAGGCCATGTCGGGGTTGATCTTGTCTTTCGGGATCGAGGGCTCGGCAAAATTGAACCGACGGGCCCAATACGGACAAGCGGCTTGGCAATAACGGCACCCGATGCACCAGTCGTAATCAATCACCGTGATACCATCCTTCTCCTGCCAGGTCGCCTTGACCGGGCAGACCTTTACACAAGGAGGATTCTTGCATTGATGGCATTGCACCGGCATGTAATAGGAACCCTTTTCCGGAACCAATTCCGGCGCGTAATTGTGGTCTCCCCGCTCCATATCGAACGTGCCGTTGGGCATTTTCAGGACGCGAATGTACTGGATTTCCGGGCTGCGAGATTGGTTGTTCTCGGCGACGCAGGCATGAACGCATTTCCGACAGCCGATGCATCGAGTGAGATTGAGGCAGTAAACATACTCCACGCCATCTATCGGTTTGAGATCCCGCACGTGCGGGCGCAATCCGTATTGACGTTCCACTTCCCGCTGGATTCGTTCCAGGACGGCGACCATGTCTTGAGGCGACAGCTCCTGATAGTGCTTCTGCAGGAATTCCTCCACCGACGTGAAATCCTTAAGTTCACGGAGCGGCTCCAACACGGCGGCCATCCCCGCCACGGCGGCCGACAGCACCGACGCACTGCGCAGGAAACTGCGGCGCGTCATTCCGCTCGCCGCCGGACCGGAAGGGTATCTTCCCGGCCCAGGCGAGGAGCGGCCTTCTTCATGCGGATCAATGGCTTCGTTCATGTTGAGGAAGACTCGATGGCACGGGGTGCAGAGGATGCGGTCCTGGCGCCGGTGGTCGCGAGGGAAAAGCGGGCGAGTGCGGATCGTGACAAGAGGCGCAGCCTTGCTTGGTGGCCTCTCCGTGTTGCCGGCTCCAAAAACCGCTGGTGCGCCCGTGAATGCCCGCCTCCCAATCCCGGTAAGTTGGCCCGTGGCAACTCGCGCAAAGCTCCGTGCTCTCCGCCAGCTTGAGTCGGCGACCATCCCGCGTCAGCAATTGATCCAGATTGGCCGAGTCGTGGCAATTGTAGCAGTGATCGTTGCGCTTATGCTGGCCGTGTTGGAGTGTCAGGTCTTTGTGCTCTTCAGGCAGGACCACATTGTTGTGCTCATCCAGTTTCACTTTGGGAGGTTTGGCTTTGTCATGACAAGCATAGCAATCCTGGCCGGACGTGTCTCCTCCGGTCCGAATGAGTTCCGCCGCGGAAACACGCACCGTCGCCGCGTTCGTGAACTGCGGGTCCACCAAAGGCAAGATCGGGAGCGGCTCGGGCCGGCCCCATAGATTCAAGCGAAAGGCAGCCGTCAACGCCAGGAACACCCCCACCAGGCCAACGAGCACGATCGGTGTTTTGAAATCGTCGTTCATCGGTATTCTCCAGGCAGGCTATCGTGCAACTCAAGAACAGCGAAAGTCATCCCCCGGCGGCCCCTTGATCACACCCCGGCCCCTCGATGCGTTCGCGTCATGCCTTGGGGACCTGTTCCACCGCTCTCTTGATAAATGGAGAAAATAGATCGATCGGAATGGGCAGAAACGTCGTGGTGTTATGCTCGTTCGCGATTTCCCGCATGGTTTGGAGGAAACGGAGCTGCAGGGCAATCGGCTGCTCACTAATCATGCCGGCCGCCTGCACCAGCTTCTCGGCGGCTTGAAATTCACCTTCTGAATTGATGATTTTAGCACGCCGCTCTCGCTCGCTCTCCGCCTGTTTCGCCATAGCGCGTTTCATGCTTTCGGGCAACATCACGTCCCGGACTTCGACGGCGCTGACTTTGACCCCCCAAGGATCGGTGTGATGATCGATGATTTCTTGCAGAGTGTGGTTGATTTTCTCCCGGCGGGAAAGGAGATCGTCCAGATCCGCCTGGCCGAGAACACTTCGCAAGGTGGTTTGGGCAATGAGCGAAGTGGCCTTCAGATAGTTTTCCACCTTGATGACGGCGGCTTGTGGATCGACGACTCGAAAATAAACGACGGCATCCACTGTGACGGGCACGTTATCGCGGGTCATTGACTCTTGTTTGGCCACGTCAATGGTAATGACTCGCAAGTCGATTCGCACCATCCGATCGACGAAGGGAATGAGCAGAACCAAGCCGGGACCTTTCGCGCCCAGGAGTTTTCCCAGTCGGAAGATGACGCCGCGTTCATATTCGCGCAGAACGCGCACAGTCTGGGGCAAAATGATTGAGGCCACGACCACCACAACGACCAGCCACGTGGCCAGACTGAGCAGTTTAGATACGTTTTCCATGTTAGTTTTCTCCGGTTATGATTGGTTCCATTTCGTCTGCATTGTTCGCTTCAACATCTGTGTCAGCTCATCGACATCGGCCCCAGAGCGCTTTTGGACGCTTCACGATTCCACGTTCTCACCCGACGATTACGGACGCTGTACATTTCTTGGCATTTCCTTAGCTAGTTTTGACGCGTGATTTCCTGCAGCGACAAAGTCAACCGATGGTTGGTCGCGGCTCAAACGCCAAAGCCGCTCACGAAACTGCCTGGATCGCCGCCAGCCCAATGATCCCAGCGGCGAGACGGGCATGCTCATCTCAGGAATGAGAGACAACGCCCCCGGGCGCGGTGGCTATCCGTTCCGACTCCCGACCTCTCAACCAGACTTTCAGCGGCAGGAACAATCGGATCAAGACGCCCAGGATGACGAATGGCAAGATCACGAGTGCCACGGATACGAGCCAGCCTTCGTGCCCGGTGGCTTCCATCTTGTAGGTAGTGAATCCCCGTAGGCTCTTGGAAAAGAGCTGTCCGCCAATCACGACATTCCAACGCATGGCCGCCACCCCGATCAGGATCAGCACGCTCGACGAAAAATAAATGCGTTGCCGGATCGGCACGGCGGCGCGTTTCCGAACGAGCTGAATGACTCCCAGCAGGAGAAGAGGCACCAGCGTGCCCATGCAGGCCTGCATTCCCACCAAAGTATAAAACAGTTTTCCAGCCGCCAGCGACTTCAGCGCATGAATACTTTCGTCCGCCGTATAAAGTCGATGGACCCAATCAAGCACTTCGATCGATGCGTCAATCACCAGCGCGAAGAAGAGAAATTTCCCCATCATGTCCAGACAGTTCATGTCGAGTTTGGTCCGGCGCGCCCAGCTCAGAACCATATAAATGAAAACACAAAGCGCCATGCCGGAAACGATGGCCGAAAAGATGAAGATGATGGGCATGAGGACATTGCCCCACCATGGGTTGGCTTTGACCGACCCGAAGATGAACCCGACGTAGCCATGCAGCAGGAAGGCGGAAGGAACGCCCACGATCGAGATGATCTTACCCATGCGCGCATCCAAATGAAGAGCCGATGGCGAGACGTCCTGCACCCCAAGCGTAAAGGCGCGATAGATGACCCCTTTGAGGCCGGTTTCCTCCCTGGCCCACTCGACAAAGTCCTCGCGATAATCCAACCACAACTCCAGCAGGAGCACGGCCATGAGGTACCAAGCGTACACGAATCCAAACATGGCCATCGGTGACCGCACGTTTGGGGTCATCATGATCTGGTAGGATCGTTCCGGATGACCCAAATGAAACAAGAGCGGCAAGGGCGCGCAGAGTAGGAAGGCGAGCGAGGTCAGCAGCGAGAGTCGATAGACGGGCTCGAGCGCCTTGACATTGAACACCCGCACCAGCGACGCCATAATGAAGGCGCCGGCCACCAAACCCGTGATATAGGGGTAAACCACGATCAGAACGCTCCACAGCAGATTCTGGTCATTCGGGTAAACGTAGCCCTCCACGTGGGAGATCGCAATCGTGACACTGTTGGTGAGTTCTGGCGACATATTATCGTACCTCCTTGTCTAGCTCAGCGTAAAGGACCCGAGGCTCTGTTCCCAGATGCGATTTGAGCATCTGCGCCTTGTTCTTCTCAAAGAAGTTCTGGATCGGATCATCCGCAATCGGGTTCTTCAGGTCCCCAAAGACACGCGCCTGAGCCGGGCAGATCTCGACGCAAGCCGGTTTGAGGCCGCGCGTGATGCGATGGTAGCAGAGGGAGCACTTTTCCGCTGTCTTGGTTTCCGGGTTCAAGAATCGGCAACCGTAAGGACACGCTTGAATACAGAAACCGCACCCCACGCAGTAATTCGGGTCGACCAGGACGGCGCCATCCGGTGTATCAAAGGTGGCCCCCACGGGACAAACCTGAGAACAAGGAGACTTCGCGCAGAGATTGCACATCTTCGGAACAAAGAACGACTTGAGAATCTCTGCCTTCGGGATGAGGGTTGGAGGGAACCCGCTGAAACCGCCATTTGGCGAATCCACCAGAACCTCGCCCCGCGTCTCACCCGAGCCCAACTCCGCCTTCTTGATGACGTAACGTTCGATCCAAGTGCGAAAGTAGAACGGAGTGCGAGGAACGTTATTCTCCGTCTTGCAGGCCTCGACGCACAGACCGCATCCGATGCACCGGTCGATGTCCAGGGCCATGAGCCATTTGTGCTTGCGCGGGTCATACCCTTTGGGGGCTTGGGAGGAGACAAAGAACTTCTGCACTGCGGCTTTCGCCGTCCGCGCGGCTCCGACCGTGATGAGTCCGGCGAGCGTTCCTCCTAAACGAGCGAGCGTTTTGCGTCGGTTGAGTCGTGTTTTCATGGAACTTCGTTGGGTTGATGGGGCGAATGGCAATCGGTGCAGCGCTGCCCCTTGTAATGGTCTTTCATAGTGATTTGCTTCAACCATTTTGGACGGGTGGCACTAGCCTCGTGACAGCGCATGCAGTGATGCTCGGAGATCGTGGAGACTTTCACATCCGGATTTTCCACGTGGGCTTGGCTGACACCGTGGCAGGCCTCACACGAAAGGCCCTTGTGCTCGGACTTGGCCAATTTCAGAAATAGCTCCGAATGACACTCATCACAGGCCTTCTTGCCCGCGTAAACCGGAGCGCGCGCCGCCACTTCCTCCAAAGCCCGACCGCGATACCATCCGTATTCACCGAAGGAAGAGGGCGTGAGAAAGTATCTTGCGGTCAAATAGACCAGGACTATCCCCAGGGTCAGCAAAACCAACCTGAGTATTTGAGGCGGCAGGTTCAAGCGGCGCATAAGTTCCTTTTTCCTGTGCGATCCGTATTCCGGAACGATGACCAGAGGCGGCAATCGACTTCTCTGTTCTGGTCATCAGGTTTCATTTACAGAGCAAAATCTAACAAGTCACCCCCGGGCGCGGCTTGCTCTCAATTGCCAAAGGCTTCGCATTTCTTGGCCTCTTCTACGGCGGCGGATACGGCGGATGAAAAGTCCGCAACCGTGCCTCGCGGAGGCCGCGATGGGAACCGGCGGCGAGTTCCGACCGCCGCCGAACCGTCGAGACGATTCAACGGATCCTGAGATCACACCAACAAAAAAGGCGGGCATCACGCCCGCCCGTTCGACCACAAGACAAACCGAAATCCGTCACTTCTTCAAAGTGCGAACATGTGCGACCAGAGCCTTGATCTCGGCATCAGACAAATCCGTGCCGTAGGCTTTCATTTTGGTGGTCTCGCCCTCTTTGATGCCCTCCTTGATCGCCTTGGCCATTTTGTCCTCTTTCATCTCGGCCTGCACTTTGGCATCCGTGTAATCCTTCACTCCCACCTTTTTCCCCATCTTGGTGCCGCCTTTGCCGTCGGCTCCATGACATTTCGTGCAATGCTTCTCCCAGTTCTCTTTGACGTCGGCGGCCGAAGCAGCAGCCGCGATGGTGAGAATAGAAGCAACAGCCAGTATCCAGGTCTTTTTCATAGTCAGGTTTTTCTTATTCCAATTGAATGCTACTTCTTGAACGTGCGAACGTGTTTGACGAGAGCCTTGATTTCATCCGCCGAAAGTTTGTCGCCGTACGGCTTCATTCTTTCTTTTTCGCCCTCCTTCATCCCCTCTTTGATCTGTTTCATCATTTTTTCCTCGGTCAGGGACTCCTGGTATTTCGCGTCAGTGAGATCCTTCACATTGGCAATCTTACCGGCTTTGGTCTGGCCTTTGCCGTCTTTGCCGTGGCAAGACGCACAGTTCTTAGCCCAGTTCTCCTGGACGTCCGCGGCCCACGCCGTGGTGGCGGCGGTCGCCAGAACGGTGGCGATGGCCATGATCCATGCTTTTTTCATAATGTTATCACTGAGTTTTGTTTTCGAATTGACGTTGGTTGTATGTTTTCTTTGATTCGATCTGCACTCAGCCGAATCATCAGTTTTCGTTTCTTCGGTTGCGAGGCGCCGGTCGGTCGCTCACGCGAGCTCCCGATCCCTCTATCCTTCTAGTCCCCGCAATCATTCTTTGCCGTTCGTGAACATCGCCACGTCCAGCAGAAGTCGCTTTTCTTTTTGGATAACGCTGCTGCTCATTCTTCTCCGGTGACCAAGCGCCCTCACCAAGTCACCATGCAGCTAAGACGACGGCGGGGCTTCATTCATTCAGCGGAAGAGTTCACCGCCCAGGTGTCTGACCCACCGGGCACCCCACCGGTCGGAACGAGAGGCCAATTCAGTCCCTCCGCGTTGGCTTGTTCGTCCGCGCCAGTATGGTCGGCGAGGGCGCCGACCACCGCACGCAGGGGCGCGTGCGCTCCCCATCTCAAGTGAGGAGTTAAGGCTGATCTCGGTCACGGCTTGGCCAGTTCCGCATTGACGGCCATGCGGGATGCGTCGAGCAGACCGCGCGCATAGCCGGGATTGTGGACGCCAAAACTGCCGTCGTACTGCACCAAATAAAGATTCATCCGGGCTTTCTTGATGCTCTCCGGAATTCGCGCCTGTTCGGCCGTGGTGGGGCCCCGCAACAGAGGATCGTTCGTCGGATTGGAGAGCGCTCCGGGAATGTTGTACTCCCAGGCGAGGGCTCCGTAATTGTTCGTGGACTGGAGCAACGGGGGTGCCTTGGTCGCGGCCCATTGATCCAAAAGGCCTTTCAGACCCGCGATCGTGGACCTGATCGCCCCCTGTGAGCCGGCGATCAAGCTGGGACTGGCGACCGGGACGGTCTTGCCGTCGTGGCAACCGGACGACGAGCAGTTCTGGGCGAGTTTGGCGGCATTGGCCGGAACCTCAAATTTGTGACCGGAGTTGACCTGATCGCTCACGATATGGCATCGGACGCATTGATTCTGGATGGCCAGCCCGTGGGCCGCGATGAGAGAGGGGCCTTCGCCGCCCTGGCCGATCAGAATATTATATTGCGGAGAGTGGTGCGGCGGACGGGAGGTGTCCTGCCAGCGGGCTCCGCGCATGTTGTGGCATTGCGCGCAGACCTGAATCGCCGGCTTGTATTGCGCGGCAAAAGTCGTCGTCGTCGCGGTGCTGTAGGAGAAGTGGTTGGTCGAGTAGAGCGGGTTCCGCAGAAGACTGACGGGCGCGGCTCCGACTGGTCCCGCTTTCGCGTGCGGATCGTGGCAAACGACGCAGGTTACCCCGAAATAGGCCGCATCCTCGCGGCTCGGAAGCAGCTTGTGAGGATTCTCCAATTGGCCGAGCAGGGCATTGCGCACCGCTCCGGAGTGGCAGGGACCACAAGCGAGCATTCTCGCTTCGCCCTGCGCCTGGATGGACGTCGCGACATCCAGATCCACCGCTGCGTGCTTGGACTTGCTCCATTCGCCGAAGGCCGATTGATCGACGTCGCGATGAGGATAGTCCGTATGGCAACCGCCACAGACCTCGGCGGCGATCGTCACCTTCGGACGAAGAGAGACGTCCCGGACGTTGGAGATGTGCCCGCCACCGGGGCCGTGGCAGCTCTCGCATTGCACCCCCGTCAAATGAGGCGTGGCCGTTTCACTCTGATATCCAATCGGCGTGCCGAAGCCCACGGTGTGACAAGGCAGGCAGGTGCTGTTGGCCTGTTGCTTGAGCCCTTTGAGGGCGTCAAACGCCTTGGCATGCGACGTCGTCATCCAACTGTGGTGGGAGGATTCGTGGCACTGGACACACGCGGCCGCGCCGACATAGTTGACCGTTCCGTTCGTGGCCGAACCGGAAACGGGCCGGCCGCCGCGGACGACGAAAAAGCCGCTCGCACCGCTCACGGGAACCGTCTGGCTCGTGCCAAAGGTGGGCTCGCCGAGGGGCTCCCAGACTTTGGAGTTGGACGCGGGCGCGCGAAAAAGCTGATACGGCCCTTGAATCCCAAACCAGCGAACCGTGACCAGATCCTGCGTCCGCGTCAGAGGCAGGACGATCGGAAACAAGCCCAACCCGCCCTGCATCGGCTTCGGCGGCTTGATCATGGAGTTGGTGTTTTCCGCCCGTCCGACCAAGGTCGGGCCACCGACGAGCGCCACCCCGAGCGCGAAAGCCAGAGCCGCTTTGAGCCGCCCGACAGCACGTCCTGGGTTATTGAGGGAATGCGACAGATTCATAGATTCACTCCTGGAGAGGATTTTTCGAGTTAGAGAGTATGCTCGCACCATTATCGTTCGCTTTTCATGGATCGTGCCCGGCCAAACGGGAAGTCTCCCCATCCGGCCTAAAACCGGAAATGGAGCGACGAGGACACCAAATGGGCCTGGTAGTCATTGTGATGCGCCGAGGTTTTGTCTCGGCCGTCGAAAAATCCGTACTTCATTGTCCAACGAATGCGTTGATTGATGCGGCGAATGAGACCGACCGTCACGCCATGCTCCTCGGCGCTGGCGCCATAGGGCACGCCGAACGCCCAATTGTCCTCGAAGTTGTTCGCCCGATAGTAGAGATACTGCAATTGAACATCGGTCTTATCATCCACCGCATAACCAATCGCCGAATTTGCCGTCCAATAATTATTCTTGGACTTTTGCACCGCCGGGCTGATGTCATCCGCGGCGGTGTCGGTTTGATCCCAGACGCGGTTGGCCCCGGCCTGCACGTAGAGCCGATTGAGCGGTGTCCAGCTCACCGTCCCGCTGACGATGTGGCTGGTCATCTCGGAAGTCTGAATGTTCGGCAAGTCCTCGGGCCGCGTGTCGATGGAAGAAAACTGAAAATCGTATCGGCCAATCAGCGTCACGCGGGTGTGCGGCCTCCAGGTGAATCGGATGTTGGCATCGTCCGTGTCGAATTCCTGAGCGGTGAGAAAGGCCGGATACTGGAGACCGCCCGCGGGCAGGCTCAGGCCGTGATCGTAGTCGTTTTGGCGGTTTTTGTGGTAGTATTGCGCCCCGAAATTCAGACGGCGCAAGGGATACCAGTTCGCTCCCGCCGAATACTTTTGCTCGAAACGCGTGTCGTCGGTCAACCGCGGCGGACCACCGATCGTGCCCTGGAGCAAATTCGCGCCCGTCCCGAGATTCTCCCAGGTTTCCGTCAAGTCGCCGGATCCCTCCAACCAGTTCGCCCGGCTGTAGAAAACCCAGTTGGTCAGCCCGGTGTAGCGCAATTCCAAACTCTCCGACACGTTCAATAGACCTCGTTCGCTGTTCGCCGTGTAGGGAGAAGAGCTAAAGGGCGCAGCCGGTGAATCGTAACTGGAAATGCTTTCCGCATGCTGCTTTTCCACCCGGAGCGACGGCACCAAGATCAGCGAATCCGCCAGCGTCACCATGAGATTGAGATTGGCCACGTGCTGATTCAATTGGGAGCCCCCGCCGAGTCCCTCGAAGGTGTCCGGACTGGGCAATCTCTGCGCCATCAGCTCGGGATCATAATTGACCCCGTAAAGACGGTATCCGGCCAGATCGGTGTCCAGAGTTGTGAAGGAGTAACCCGTCGTCAGCAGCGCCTTCTCATGCACCCGGGTCTCGGTGAACGCGTGGACGTTAAAGAGGTCGGTGTCGAGGCCCTCGCGCTGGGTCGTGAACCGGGTCGGGCCTCCGCTCGAGGCTCGCTCCAAATTCCGCGTATTATCACTACTGGAAAACTCATAGCGCAAACCGAGTCCGAAGTCGGTTTTGGCGACCTTATGCCTGACATCGCCGGAGAATGTATCCCGGGCCTCGTCAATGCTCCAGAAGCTCGGGGCAATCCCCCGCGAACCGACCGCGGTCACCATGTCCCCCCAGGACGTGGAATCCTTATCCCCCTGCCGGAATTGATGGCTGTAGCGGAAGCTCAATTGCGGCTTGTTCGCGAGGGTAAGCCCTCCCTCAAACCAGGCTTCGCCGCGGTCCAAGGTCAACTCCTCATTGAACAAAGAGATCGGCTGAACCTGGGGCATGAACCCACCGCTCCCATCAGACCAGGTGCGAGACTCGGTGTAGCCGGCGCGCAAATACCCGATCTCGGGATTCTCCAGACGGAGCTTGAGCGAGTAGTCATGGTTGTCGAACAACCCTCGGCCGTCGATCTGGAAAAGGCCCTTCTTACCCACGTCCTGCTCGTAATGGAACTCCTCGATCCCGCCGAACGCGTCCTTCCGTTGACCATAACGCCGTTGGAATTGAGCCTGATCGCCATTGATCAACCAGGTTCCGGCCGAAACATCGAGCCAATTCCGGTACTCCACCGCCTCGGTCTCGCTCGCTTTTTCAGCTTTGGGCTTGGCACCGTCACCTGCGGTGGCAGCAGCCTTCTCGTCCGCCGCCATGGCCGGACATCCCATCACGCAGGACCCGATGACAAAGGTGCAGAGCTTCGCGCCGCCCTGGAGCCACGATCGGTAATGATGATTCGTTCTCATAAACATTCTCGATGCAACTTAGTAACGAAGAGAGGAGCCGACTTGGGAACCATGCACGGCCTCGTGACATCCGGCGGTCCAGCAGGTGCCCCGCGACATGAAGGACGTGTGGTCCAGGCCGCCAATCCGGATCGTCCCGGCCGCCGCCTGCTGTTGGAAATGGCATTTCAGACAAAGGCTCTGGTTTCGCTGGGTCAACAACTTGGCGTTGACCGACCCATGGACGGCGTGGCAGGTCGTGCAACCTTCTCGAACCGCCTCGTGCTCGAACACAAATGGTCCCTTCTGGGCGGCATGGCATTTGGCGCACATCTCGGACTCCGCAGCCAGCGCCGTTCCTCCACCTTTTTGGGCTGGACCTTTGTGCGGATCGTGGCAATCGCCGCAACTGATTCTGCCTTCCAGCACCGGGTGATGGTAGGAAAGGCTGAACTCGCCCCGCTTATCGAGGTGGCATTGGAAACAGGCTTCGGGTGACTTGAGCGGATTGACAATCGTATGACGCTCGCCCCCCGATTCGCTGTGCAAACTGCCCGGTCCGTGGCACGATTCACAGCCCATCTCCTTGGAGTTGTCCCCGGGGGCTTTGAGTCCGGCGTGGGTCGCGGTTTTGAACGACTTCGCGATCTCGTCGTGACACTGGGTGCACGT
Organism: uncultured Verrucomicrobiota bacterium; assembly: GCA_964355375.1. Taxonomy (GTDB): domain Bacteria; phylum Verrucomicrobiota; class Verrucomicrobiia; order Limisphaerales; family SIBE01; genus CAYHFE01. The sequence goes on along the minus strand of CAYHFE010000033.1, from coordinate 721 downwards.
TTCGGACCCGACCAAGGTCGCGCCCGGGATGTGCGGTGGAGCCAGGACGACCCGATCCACCGTGGCGCAAGAAATCAAGATGACGGCTAGGACCAGTGAGCCGGTTGAGAATACGAACTTCGGACTGATGAGCTTTTTCCAGACTCGGCCAGTCTTTAATCGCTGAAGGTTGGCTTCCGGATTCATAGAATTTGGACAGTTGATTCAGCGACCGTGAGGGTCACTCTTTGCTTGATCGATTGGGCCGGATTCTGCAATTCGCGGTTGGGCATGTAAAGCCCGAAGGCAACTGCCCGAAGTCGCCAACCGTATCTTCTCAATGACTCTCGGTGGGGCGAGACGCTGTCGAGCTCGGGAATCTTGGTCGGCAAGAGAGTCAGGATTCGCCAGAGTCTCACCCCACCTCATATTCATGGATAGGGCAGCCGCACGACCATTTCGGCTAACCCGCCCGGGTTCAGCCGATCTCAATGTGCCGCCCCACTCGCCGGAGGCGGACGCTCTTGATCTTCTACGTTCGCTGCTTTTCATCGGGTATGATTCGAAGAGGAGCTTGGCTTAATCAATCCTTGACGGCTCAACTCATCTTGGCATTTCCCGCTCGTTTTTTGTCCAGAGCACGCGGTCATCACGCCTTTTCATGAACTTGGATGGGGTGAGACTCCGTCCAGACCTCGGGTTTTTGGGGAATCGGGGCGATAGCCGCCGCAATTCGAATTCC
>CAYHFE010000032.1:0-26467 GCA_964355375.1 uncultured Verrucomicrobiota bacterium | reverse complement strand
TTCGCGGTCTTGTCGGACGCAACGTCCTCTCGCCTCACTGCCGGTTCATGGGTAGAGGGCGAAACGCCGGGCTTGCCGCCGGATCGCGCGAGGCGATCCGGCTGGCCGAAACCCTCATTCAGCCGTGAGGGCAAGCAGAAACGGAGCCGACGGGGTCATGGCGCTGATGTAATCGAGCGATTCGATGACGGCGTCGGGGCGCGGATTCTTCCACGTTGTTTTGTAGAGTTCGAGGGTGGTGTTGCTCGATTTTGAGGCCGCGTTGGTGCCTTTCCAGGCTACCTCGGAATCGGTGACGGCGGGATCAGTCCGCTGAGACCACCAATCCCGGACATGTTTGCCGTAGATGATGGGGATCTGCTCGGTTGTGCCGTCTTGGTAATGGACGACATAGGAACCGATCTGAGTGCCCACGGGCGACGGCCATCCAGCCGCCTGCAGCAGGTGCAATTGCCGGCAAGCCCGTCCCATTCGGATGTTTTTGACCTCTTTCGGAAATCGCACCGACAACTGCTCCGCCGCGCTCTTTCCGGAGAGCTGCACCAATCCGCGCACGTCAAATTTGACTCCGGCGAATTCCTGAACGCCCTGCGGCACCGAACTCAAATCGTTGCCGGAAATTCCGCCCGTGTGCCACGAGTCATTCAACGCGGCGTTGTAATGCTTGGAAAGATCAATCAGGTTGACCGGCGTCTCCGCGGTTCGTGGCGCGATGGGATGATGTGGGCGGGCATCGGTCTGGGTTTTAGGCTGAGCCGGACGGCCCCCGATCTGAATTTGTCCAAGGAACTCCCAAGCCGGGTTTCGCATGATGATTTCGTCCATGCGCTTCGAATTCTTGTCCCGCTCGGTGACGAACAGGTTCTGCAGTTCGGCCATCTTCGCCGGGTCATCCAAATACTGGTCGTAGGCGGCATTTCCGACCGTTTTGATCAACCTGGAGAGGCCTTCGGTGCTTGAAACGAACGACGTCTCAGCCGTGCCGTCGGCCACCCGCGTGTAGAAAAGGCAACCACCCACCTCATCCGCCGATCGATTGAAGTCGGCGAACAGCTTCAAGGCCGCCGGCGCCACCTTGGGCCGCGGGAAGGCAATGTTGCCCGGCAGCAGGCAGTAGACTTCTCCGGATTGCGCGTCACGGTTTACTGAGGAGATGACCGGCGAGAATGGGATGGACTGGAGCTTTCGGGCGAGTTCGGCTTGATTGGTCGTCCCCTCGGCCGAGCGCCGAGCCTTGCTCAAATACGAACCAGCGTCACGATGGACCAGTTCCTCGATGTCCCGGACCCATTCCAACACTCCGGGCAGGTCGGCGAGCGGGCGGTTCACACAAATGTAATTGGCGCCTGTCGGAACCCGGCTGAGAAGCTTGTCCAGCCCGGGCGACAATCGGTTCTCGGAACGTATCTCGAGATTGCTGATCCAGCGGGCGTTTCGCGAGGCTTGGTGAAACAGCGTGTAGTCGCCGACGTTTCGCGAATAATAAATGCGGCGGTTCACGAGCTCATGCTGGTTGAACCCAAAGAGCCCGCCACGGGTGACGAGCGCGGTCTCCCAAGTGAGTTCGCTCACATCCCGGTCCAAGCCGCGCTGATTCAGCCGATAGACCGTCTGGATGAAGTTCTGCAGACTGCTCTCACCCGAAAAGGTCTTCTGCACGAGCTCATTATTGTGGGCCAACGCGCCCTGCTCAGATCGAAGCGAGTTCTCAAGCAACGGGTTTGCCTGATTCGGAACGATCGTGACGACTCGGGTCGCGGGATAGGATAACAGGGAAGTGAAATCAACGAAATACGCCTTGAGGGAATCACGGTCTGCGGGTGAGCCCAGCGGATTGACCGCCGCGCGCGTCGTGATCATCCACGGAACTTGCGCGGCGATGGGCTGTGGATGGATGGTGTCGCGCTGGATTTTCTCCGCGGCTTCCACCAACGTCAGATTAAGATGCTTGGCCTGGAAGCCGCCGCGAACCCGTTTCAGCCAGGAGGCAAACCGGGCGGACGGCTCGATCGCCGGAGCGCGCCCCGTCACGGTGACATGGCTGTGGCGTCCCGGAACCCGGCCCAGCGCCGCACGCACCGCCTCCAACGGAATCGCTTGCGTGCTCCCCCGGCTCTGGAATTGATCCGAATGCAGGTAAAGCGTGGCCTTCGGGAACGCGGCATCGAACTGCACCGCTGCGGTGACGCCGTTGAATGATTTGAGGTTCGATAAAACACAGTCAAACAGCTCCTCGTAAGTGGCGGTGAGAAGGCACTCGACGTAATCGGCGAATTGGTCGAGGTCACGAATCCCGTACTCGAGGCGCAGCCGTTGCTCGATCATCTGCCGTTGCGGCCCCGGAATTTTGGCGAGCAGTTGCGGGCGGTACTGGGAGAGCAACTGCAACGGAAGATATTCAAAGAACTCGATCTGTGTCAGGAACGGTTTCAGCAGGGACGGATCCAGAGTGATCCAAACATCCTCGCGAGCGGTTTGGTCAGCGATCCGCGCCCAGTGGGCGTTGTCCCTGAGGCGGGGGAAATTATTGTCGGGATAAAGCAGAAACAGGAGCGCTTGATCTCCGGTCAAGAAGACGCGATCGGCCGAACAGGCGACGAACAGCTCCCGCAACTGCGGACTCTTCAATTCGAGCCGAACGAATGACTTGTCGCCGAGAACCCGTGCCTCCGCTTTGCTCGGCCGCAAAATCCCCAGGAGAAACGCCTCAAACGCCGCATGGTTCTTGATGGGCACACTCAGAACGAACGATTTGGGTGGAAGCCCGGGATAGACAGTGAGACTGGCGGGCTCGTCGGTATCCAGGCCGATCTTCTGAGCAATCTGATCCGCGGTCAATGGCGCCTGCAGACTGCTCATCCCCAGCGCGGTCAACACGGGATGTTCCTGGCTGACCAAGCCCTGCAATGGGGGAGGCAAGAGTTTCTCGGGAACAGTCGCAACCACCAGCTTCTCGAAACTCTCAAGGAGATGCTGCGGCCGATTGATTTGGAGGTGGGCGATCGCGTTCTGCGGAAGCACATTCGGCAGCGAGCCGCGTCGCAGCCCGTGGTCCTTGAATAGGGAGGGCGGAGCGGCGCTTGGTTCCGCGGCCGCCATCCGGGAGATCAATAGAAGAGCGAGCAAGCCTGACTGCAATAGCGTTTTCACAGGTGTTCCTTTGTTTCGGATCAAAATCGATTTCGTCCGTGTCAGCACTATATACCCTCCAAATACCCCGAAGGTTTCATTTCTTTCCAAAAATTCCTCAAGTTCGCTCCCACCGCGCAGAAACTGTCGTGGGGATCGCCAGAATTGAAAGACGCACCTGAAGCACTCCATTGGCACTGGCGACCTGCAGCCCCGTCCAATGGGCACTCAGGGAGATAGTATTTACTAAAATATCTGTTGTAATGTTATCTTCATATCGAAAGACAGGGGAAGTCTTTTCAAGACATCGATTCTGGAACAAAACAAGTTTCCCAAGACTGTGGTCGAGTTGGTACAGCGCTTGGTGGATATGATTTCTTGGCCCGCTCGTCGGCAAGCGATGGCCGACGCAACCAATACGTTGTAAGACAGCAAGCCGCTTGTGGCGGAAGATGTGTTTGGATGGTGGCGAACGGCCGTCACATGAGGCGGTCGCCAGTGCCATAGAGTAAGGAAGTTCTTCTGGCACTGCATTGAATCTTGCTTGCATTGGAACAAGGAATGGAGTGGTTCTTCTTTGGTCTGGTATTGACTTTGCTCCTGGTCGTCACAAAGTCGTGTGGAGAAGATCAGCCTGAAGAAAGCTAACGTGTGAGGAGTACTTGGGCCGGTCAACAAATCCAGAAAATACCTTCGCAGAAACCCCTCAATCTATGAGCCTAAACCTACCTGATTCTATCGTGCCGCGATGCGCTGTCCTACCTTTGATGGGGCTGGCACTGGCTTTCGTGGGGGGACTAGCCACACTGACCGCGCCTCGGTGTCTTGCCGATCGTGCGACGTACGACCCTACGAAAACTGAGATCGCATTGCCAATGAGCGGACCGCCGGTAATTGACGGCGTCATTGATGCTGCGGAGTGGGGTCCGGCAACTCCGGCGTGGTCAATCGCGGTTGATCCGGCTTTAGCCGATGGCATCCAAAATGGCACCATGACAGGCGGCACCGTGCCGGCCGACAACGCCGATTTGAGTTTTCAAATTCGTGCCAAATACGACGCGAACAACCTCTACATCGCCGTCCAGGTCAGAGACAGTTCCATCATGACGGATTCGGCAGATCCGGATTCGAAGAACGGCAACACCTGGATGGACGACAGCGTCGAAGTGTTTATCGATGGGGCCAACGCGAACAATGCCGCCTGGGCCGCAGGCCAACTGGGCGGCCAGTACGTCATCACCGCCAACAATGCCTATCGCGAAAATGAAGCTGGCAATCCCGGCTACGGAGGAACCGCCGCTTGGTTCGCCAAGACGACGGTTACCGCCAGCGGCTATGACGCGGAGTTCCGCATCTCGCTGGCTCTCCTGGGTAATCCCAAGCCGGGTGACATCATCGGTTTCAGCGTCGCCGTGAACGATGATGACGACGGCGGCGATGGGGATCGACAAGTGATGTGGGCGGGCCTGGCGCACAAGCCGGTGACCTACGGCAACCTGGTGCTCGGGGGCAAGTCTTACTCCGCGCCCAAAACCAGCGCGCCCACGATTGACGGCGTCATTCACGCGAACGAGTATCCCGGCGCCTCGGAAATCAAGATCAACCCCTTCACCGGGGTCTACGCAGGTGGCGACGACACCTGGGCGCCTGGCGATCATGCTTTCTCCGCTTGGGTAATCCACGATGCGGACGCGGTCTATATCGCCGTGGACGTCACCGATGACAAGATTGTGACCGATACGGCGGAGGCTGGGTCCGAAGACCAAAATACGTGGGAAGATGATAGCGTGGAGATATTTTTCGACGCGGATCACGATCGTGAACCAGCCAAAGGCGCACTCGGGTTTGAAGGGCAGTATGTTTTAACCGCCAACGGAGCCCACCGTGATAACGAGGCGAACAGTCCGACGTTCGGCAAAGATGCGGATTGGTTTGCGGTGACCTCGAAAACCGCTGGTGGTTTTCAAGTCGAATTCAAAATAAAGAAATCCGCCCTATCGAATCCGACGGACGGGGCAACCATGGGTTTCCACATTGCCCTCAACGATGATGATGGCGGCACGCCGGCACCCAAAACGCAAGTCGGTTGGAGTGGCTACGCGCATCAGGAATTTACTTATGGCCAATTGACGTTGTTGGCTGCGGGCGGGGGCGGTCCCACCATCACCACCATCACCATCACCACCATCAAGGTGACCGGGGACAAGCTCGAACTCTCCTTCACCTCTCCCAAGCCTTCCAGCGCCCATGTGGTTGAGCAAACCTCCACACTCCCGGCGTCGCAATGGACCGATGTGGCGAACGTCATTTTCTCAGGCGGACCTGGGAACACCCTGGTCGCCACTTTTGCCAAACCGTCGAGTTCGCCTGCCTTTTACCGAGTCCGCCTGGGTGACAAGCCAGTCGTTCCTTCATGCGTCACCACGCCCGCCCTCGATTCCTGGGTGAATACGACCTTTGCCAATCAAACCGGAACCTTTACAGCGCAATTCGACGCGACGCCTTCAGCGCTCTTGATTGACGGCGTGATGGGGCTCTCCTCGGGAGCGAAAACCGCGTTCACTGGCTTCGGTTGCCTGGTTCGGTTCAGCGTGAACGGGGTTATCGACGCGCGCAACGGCGGCGCTTACGAGGCTGCGTCCGTCATCCCTTACTCGGCCAACGTAAAATACAGTTTCCGGCTCGTGGTCAATATTCCGGCCCACACCTACTCGATATACGTAACCGCAGCCGGGGGCATCGAGCAGACCGTCGGCAGGGATTTCGCTTTCCGTACGGACCAAGCCACGGTCGCCAATCTGAATAACTGGGGCGCCACACTGACTTCGTCAGGCGCCGCGGGCAGCAACACCGTGTGCAACTTTCGCGTGTCCCCATGATTTGACCGGCGCTGTCGGCGTTGACGGCAGCGCCAACGAGCCTTACGGCGCATAGGGTGCGAGCAGCACGAACAACGAGCCACACCAAGTCCCTATGAAGAAGGGTCTGAAAAGCCATCAACATCGTCACCGATCCGTCTGCGGCCACGCGGGAGGCTTTACGCTCATCGAACTGCTCGTCGTCATCGCGATCATCGCCATCCTGGCGGGCATGCTATTACCCGCTCTGGGCAATGCCAAGAACCGCGCCCAACGCATCAGTTGCACCAACAACCTGCGGCAGCTCGGGCTGGGCCTCGCCATGTACGCGGACGAACACAACGACCGGTTGCCACCGGCAGACTTCAACCCGGAGAAGTATCCTGGCTCCGGCCCGTATCAGGGTTATTGGATGTTTGACGGCCCAGCGGGAAAACCGGCGGACGTGAAGAACCCACATAATCTCGCCTATCTCTACACTTCAAAACTGATTACAGCGCACAAGACTTTTTACGACCCTGGTCTTCGGCACCCGGACCTGATCATGGTTCGATTTGATCTGAAATATTATGAGAACGCCACCTATCCGTGGCCCAAATGCGACGACCAGCGGGACAGTGTCCGTGGAAACTACATGTATTATCCGCAGTCAGACCAACTCGCGAAAAAGACGCCCAGGCCCGGCGAAGAGGAATGGTCGCTAGTGGCGGAGAAGACGAGCCAGTTGGTTTCCCATCGTTCCACGGTCACGGACCTGATCTACACCGTCCGGACCAGGCCGCACACCAATAGCAAGAATCCCATCGGCATCAATGCCCTCTGGGGTGACACGCATGTCTCCTTCAGCTCGACGAAGGCAGCGTTTGATCCCAAGCTTTGGGATCCAGGCGACGATGCCGCAAGCGCACAGAATCCGGGAGACAATCCGCAGAAGTTTCGCACGATTGTTTCCCTTTTGCGACCTTGAAGCGCGGCAATGGATTGCGGTCGGATCTGAGACGGCCTTTTCATCACTCCCAAGAGGTCTGGCGCGCAATTCTCACCTTGCTGAAGAAGACCGTCTGAAACGACTGCGAATCGAACGCGGAACGGCGCATCTCATTGAAATGCGATCCGACGAGACGCTGTCCATCAGTGGTGCGCCGTCAAAAAAAAGCCCCGGAGCCGAATAGCCCCGGGACACAAAGACGATCACCGGTTGCTATTTCATCCGATCGAAGGTCTTCTTCAGGATCTGCCAATCCTTCAGACCTTTGAGCTTCTCACGCGCATTGGCGTTGATCTTGGCTTCGTTGGCGTTCTTGGTGGGACGTTGCGTCTTAAAGAACACACCGAAGTAACCCGGAAACGGCGCATCCGCCAATTTGTAGGCGGCGACTTCATCCGTGAGGTCATGCTCGGCCGGCACCGTATTGAAGACGCCGCCCTTCCGAGGGTTCGACGCGTCAAACGCGCCTTCGAAGAACTCCACGCATTCACTGAGGCATTCGATCACGCTGAATCCATCGTGATCCATAGCCGCCTCCATCATCTGCAGCACGTGGTTCGGATTGGTCGCGGTGGTGCGGGCGACAAACGTCGCTCCCGCCGCGATCAATTGCTTCATTGGATTGATCGGCTGGTCCACCGCCCCCCAGACATCGGTCTTGCTCTTAAATCCGAGCGGAGACGTGGGCGACGTTTGCTTCTTGGTCAAGCCGTAAACGAAGTTGTCCATGATGACGTAGGTCATCTTGATGTTCTTCCGGGCCGTATGGTTGACATGGTTTCCGCCGATGGAAAAGGCGTCGCCATCACCGCCAAAAACGAAGACATGCAGACCGGGGTGGCTGAGCGACACCCCGCTGGCAAAGGGCAGAGCACGGCCATGGATAAAATGAACACCGTGTGCCTGGACGAAATAGGGAAACCGGCTGGAGCAGCCAATGCCCGCCACGGTCGTGATATTTTCCTGCCAGAGCTTGCGCCGTTCGATCAGCTTGAAGTAAAGGGCGAGCACCGAGAAATCGCCACAACCGGGACACCACGTGGGATGGTCGGCGGCAATCTCTTTTTTTGTGAGAGGTTTACGCTCCGTCTCTAGAACAGGCATAGCCGAAACCGGGACTTCAGTAACTGGGGAACTCATATAAAGATCAATCGTTTCGCGGAAAAGTTAAATCGCTCGTTTGCGCTCCTGGGGTATCGGTCAGAGCTTGCGCAGTCCGGTCGTTACGTTCGCCTTGGCTCGCTCGAGAATCTCTTTCACCTTGAAGGTCAACCCGTCCGTCTTGTTGATGCCTTGAATTTTCGGATCGCAGTAGCACGCTCGGAGCAATCCGGCGAGCTGGCCAAACCCATGCACACCCTCGTCATTCAGCTCGACGACGAAGACGTGGTTGAATCTGGCGAAGATGTTCTCCAATCCCGGTGGCAGCGGGTAGATGTGCTTGAGATGGATGGCGGACAAGCTATCTCCGGAGGTCCGCGCCCGATCCACGGCTTCTTTGATTGGGCCTTGCGTCGAACCCCAACCCACCAAGAGGACATTGCCCTCCGGCGGGCCGTAAACGAGGGGAGTCGGCAGCTGAGCCGCCAGGGCTTGAAGTTTGCCCCGGCGCTTGGCCGCCATCTGCATGTGCAGCTTGGGCGAACCGGTCGGGTGACCAAATTCATCATGTTCCAATCCGGTGACAATGGGATAGCGGCCATTCAGGATTCGAGTGCCGGGAACCCGATGATGCGGAATCCCATTTGGAGTCGAGAGGTCGTAGGGCTTGTGTTCGGCCACGGGAGTCAGATCCGGAGAAATGTCCTGACAAACCTTCTCGAGATCGGGTTCTTCAAACGCCTCGATCCGCGTCGCAATCGCCTGGTCGCTCAGAATGATCACGGGCACGCTGTAGGCGCGGGCGATATTGACCGCCTCGATGGCCGTGTAGAAGCAATCCTCGACATCGGCCGGAGCAATCACGACCCGTGGCGCGTCGCCGTGACTGCCGAAAACCGCGATATTGAGGTCCGACTGCTCCACGTTCGTCGGCAGCCCGGTGGACGGACCGCCCCGCTGAATATCAACAATGACCAAGGGAATCTCCGCCATGACCCCCCATCCCAAGGCTTCGGTCTTGAGGGATATGCCGGGACCGCTCGATCCCGTGACCGCCACTCGCCCGGCGTAACTTCCGCCCAGGGCCATGGCAATCGACGCGATTTCATCCTCGCATTGCACAAATGTCCCGCCGTATTTCGGCAATTCGCGGCGGAGAATCTCCATGATATCCGACCAAGGAGTGATCGGATAAGCGGCTCCGAAACGGACTCCTGCCGCGATGAGGCCGTAAGCCAAGGCTTCGTTTCCGTTCATCACCACCTGGGCACATTCCCGCTTCCGGCTTTCCATGAATTGGAAGGTCTCGAGGACGTGACCCAGCGAGTGGCTGTAGCCAGCATGAAAAGCGGCCAGGGCGTTGTTCAGAACGCTTTCGTCCTTGCCCGTGAATCGCTCGGTGATCAGGCCGGTCAGCTTGAGAACATTCAGATCGAACATCTTTGCCACCAAACCCAAGGTGAAAATGTTCTTACCCTTGTCTTTGGCCGTCCCGCCGATCGCCTCCACGGTCAGGCCAGAGATCGGAACACCGATATGCCGGTACTCTTTCTCCCATTCCGGCTTCGGTTCGACGTGGTCGGAATCGTAGAGAACGATCCCTCCACTGCGGAGCGACTCGATATGACCTTCATAAGAATGCTGGTAAAAGGCCAACAAGACATCCGCCTCGTCCCCGGAGCTCAACACCTCTCCGGAGCCAAGTCGAACCTGAAAAATCGACGGACCTCCGGAAATCGTCGAAGGAATCGTCATGAAAGTCATGACTTCCTGTTCGCTGCGCCCGGCTAACCTGGCGAGAAAACCTCCGATGGCTTGGATTCCGTCCTGAGAATTGCCGGCAATCCGGATCACGGCTTCGGCGATTCTCGACACTTTGGGGCTCTCTCCTGCGGAAGGAGAAGCCGTAATTGCTTCACTCATTGAAAAATTCCGTTAAAAACTCACGAACCGCGCGCCCCGGGAAATGGCCCAGAACTGTGGCACCTTTCAACGCGCTCATCGATCGCGGATCTCACACTAGCATCGTCCGTCCGAGTGTCAAACGATAAACTTATGATCCATCTATTTCATCAACAACGCCTTACAACACTTCACAATAAACTCAAATCCCGACCTGCCACCTGCATTAGATTGGCTAAATTCGAGGCGCGTTGGTTTAAGTCGCGAGCCGAGGAAGTTGAGCGTCCGCGCAAATCCGCTCCAACCCGTCGGCCAGACCGTACCCATGGGGCTGTTCACTCACATGCCCGCTCTGTTTCCGGACCAGCTCTTTGACCGCCTCGACCGCGTTGCTTGGAGCGATGAGCCACCGGGCGAATTCCCCGGAGAGCATGGGTAGATCGTTGAGATGATCGCCTGCCGCCACCACCTGGCTTCGATTCGCCCCCACTTGCCGGGATATCTCGGCCAAAGCGGTGCCTTTGTTATAGAGCACATGACTAAAACGAGCGTAAACATCATTGCGGACCACGGTCAGTTCGGGGACCTCCTGGCAGTAGAGGTCGAGATACGCATGAATGGCCTCCGCGTCACGGATGGTCCTCGTGATCAGGCAGAATGGGGAATAGGCATCTTCGTAGATGTTGGCCTGGAACCGGGCCTGCACCCAACTGGTCAGCCGCGGAAGATCGCGCCGGAGCTGAACGAACACCGCCTGATGGGCGAGGTGACACTGTTGATTCCATGGTTCGAGCCCGACATATCGGGAATTCTGCCGGCAATGGATTTCCCGCTCTACCGTGACGACAAAATCCGGCCAGAGATCCAGCCCGGAGCGATCCAGATTCTCCATGAGACTGCGCAAATCGCGGCCGGTATTGATCACCCACACCACTCCTCGCGCTTGAAGGTGACGGAGCAGATTGGCCAAACGGCTCGGAATTGGAGGATCCTCGAATTCCGCGTGCATCGTCCCGTCAAAATCGGTCGAGATCACCTTAAATGGCAAATTCATGATTAGCGGCGCCTCGACGGTGCAACTCCGGACAACCGCGATTCGCCTGTGCTGAACCGGCTGTCGCCGTCGGAAGTCCACGCTTGCGCCCGCCCTACAATGGTGCGATATCGGTTCCTGTCAAAGAGATTTATGGTGACGCCGGAAGAACAGTACGACGACGCGATGTTTGATTTTAGCACCGCGAACTACGATCAAGCGATGGCCAAGCTCCGGGTGATCCTGGAGCACGATCCGGCCCATTTCGACGCGCAATTGTCTCTCGGCATGGCTTACTTCCGTCGTGGGGAATATGCGGCGGCCATCGTCGAAGGCCACAAAGCCGAGAAGCTCCGACCCAAGGAGCAGTTGGTCCACACCAATCTTTCCCTCTTTTACATGCGAAGCGGCGACAAACAAACCGCCGAGCACCACGGCTTGCAGGCCCGAATCGCTTCGTGGAGGGAACCCGGTTCCGCCCCGAGCTCAGCGAAGGACTCGCAGGAACTGGAGTTGGCCAAGGCCAACCCGCCCCAGGCCAAGCTTCCAGAGAAGTTTCCCGATATGCCGTGGAAGAAAGCCCGTCCCGTCCCCGGATCGAGCCCGTCATCTGCCTGACTTTTATGAAATCCGCCTATGAACTCGCCATGGAGCGCCTGAATAAGACGGCACCCTCCGCCAAGTTGACCAACGAACAGAGAAAGGAACTGGCGGAGCTGGACTCGGTTTACGCCGCAAAAATCGCCGAGCGGGAAATTTTCATCAAAGGTGAACTCGCGAAAGCCGCCGAGAAAGGAGATTTCGAAGCCACGAGTCAACTGGAACGACAACTCGTCAGCGACCGAAAATCACTGCAATCCGGCTTGGAGGAGAAGAAGGAGAAGGTGAGGCAGAAGTCCCGTTGAGGCGGGATGCGAAGCGATGCCCCGGAGTGGAACTTCCGCGACCGTTCAACTCTCGTTGCCAGATCGGCGCCGCCACAGCTCGAAATAGGACAGCGCCGCGACCACCAAGGAATGTCGTATCTGGCCGGATGACACCAAGTCCGGAATCTGGCCGACCGGCACGAGCCGGGGCACAAGATCTTCTCCGTGATCGAAAAGTGTGGAGTGCCGCAACTGACAATTCCGCACCAGAACCGTGAAGCAGGTATTACTCATGATGGCGGGATTCGGATAGACCCGGCCCACCACCAATGCATTCTCCCCTTCGTAACCCGTTTCTTCCTGCAATTCTCGGGTCCCGGCGGCCACCGGGGAAGCATCTTCGGGATCGATCATTCCGCCCGGAATCTCCAACTCGACCGTGTTCGTCCCGTGTCGGAACTGCTCGACCAGGATGATCTCGCCGGCTGGGGTCAATGCCACCACGTTCACCCAGTTCACCGAATCAATAACAACGAAATCATGCGGTTGGCCGGTGCGCGGCGACACCTTGACTTCGGTTCGAATGGTGAAGATTCGGAAATCGCCCGCGACTCGGGAACTGATCTGCGGCCAAGGCTTGATCATACTTGGCTAAAGACCCCCTTTCTCCTTCGCCGCCCAACCCTGCCGCATCAAGCCAAACAAATGCGCCAGCGATTCCTCGTAGGTTTTGCCCTTCTGCTCCGAGAGTTGGCGGGCACGCCGGTCGAGTTGGGCCGCCATTTCCTCCACCTTGTCCCCAGGGCATCCCACCGCTTGGAGCGCGGCGGCGAGTTGAATCAGGCTCATGGACCTCGTCTCTTTCCAAACTCGATGGCCAGGCGCAGCGATCCTAATCCAAGAGACGAAACGCGGATTCCGGAAGTGCATTGGCCTGGGCCAGCATGGCCGTCCCAGATTTCGTCAGCATGTCGCTCCGAACGAACTGTGTGCTCGCCTCCGCCACGCCAATATCCTTGATCCGAACCCGTCCGCCAAATGAAGCGTCGCCCGAAGCCGAGAGAGACTCGCCCGTCAGGCATAGGCTCTGCAGGTTGTTGCCGACTTGCAAGCGAGCGTCCGCCACCGCTTTCAGCGCGCAGCCGATGTTGGCCGCCGCCAAGGAGGCACTCGCCGGGTCATGGATCGCGGTCGCCCGCGGATCCGACGTGCTCTCGATAAGATCATGAACCGATCCCTCGGTGGCCGTTGCAGAAGTGGCCGTGTCGATGCCGCCAGCGCTCCACGCCAACCGCAGGTCGGTGGACTGAAAAAGATTCGTGGCCTTATACATCCTGGCGCCGATGTCTTTGATAGAGTTCTGCAATTGGGAAAACTCAGCCAGGGCCGCCTGACGAGCTCCCGCGTTATCATCCTGGGCGACCAAGTTCGAGAGTTCGGTCATTCTGATCATGGCCTTCTGGACGTTTTGGAGGAAGGCGTCCTGGGTCTGGCTTAAAGAAATGGCGTTCCCCAAGGCCATGGTCGCCGTTTCGCTCTCGTATCGATGGGTCGCTTGCGGCTCGATGTACACGCTATCGCCTTGTTCCAAGGCATGATCGAGAAGAGAACGAGCCGGATTTCGGCCGCGTCGCCGTTGAGAAGGTTTGAATGACTGGCCATTTTGGTCGCTCGAAGCAAGAGACCCAACCGCCCAGGCATTCTCGTGAATCATCATAAGACAAATCCTTTTGTCTGTTGGTATAAGCGGCATCCTTGCCGCTCCGCAGACCAGACTCGGGCATCCCCGCCTCCGCCAGGACCACACCTGTTTCGGTCTTATAGTCGGCTGAGCTCCGGAAAACCTTAGAGCGTATTCGAAAGTCCTTTCTCTCGGAGGAGTTGACGAAACTCCGACTTTCGATGAAATCCGCTGCCTTCACCCGGAGAAAAGTGAGTCTCGTGACGTCGCCTCCTGCTTGACCCAGAGAAAAGGAGCATGAAAGGCAACAGGTTCGCTCGGTTTCATTAGAGTTTCCAATCCGTCGCGCCCCTTCTAAGCTGGAGCTGTGAAAAGGTTCCTTCGAATTTCTGTCCGCGCTGCTCTCGGGCTGGTCGTGCTCATCGTGATCGTGCTGGTTCTGAGCCTCGATCGGGTGGATTACCGCCCTTATTTTCGAGAGCCCTATTATGCGGAGACCACGGCTCGGCTGCACGCCAGCCGGGTGACGAACACCCTCGTCCGAGGCGAGCTCGCCGCGGGCTTCGGCCGGGCACTGCTGACACCCACGGTCCATGCGACTCAGACCGATCCTGCTCATGGACAATTCCAATCCCTGCCCCTGGCTGGATATGGCAACCGCCACGGTAAACCCGCCCAGGGAACGCATGACGATCTCTACGTCAAAGCGGTGGCCCTGCGGGTGGGAGATCGAGTGGGCGTGATGCTCGGCGCCGATGCCTTGATTGTGCCTCCGGAAGTGACGGGCATGGCCATGAAGAGGATCGAGCAGGAATGGAAACTCACCCGGGAACAAGTCTATCTCAGCGCCACCCACACGCATTGCAGCCTCGGCGGATGGGGTGAAGGCCTGGTCGCCGAGGCTTTTGCTGGTGGATTCGAACCCGGGTCCCGGATTTGGTTCGCCGACCGCATCGTGACTGCGGTGCGCGAGGCCATGGCCGACCTTAAGCCCGCTTCGTTTGGCCATGGCAGCTTTGCCGCTCCGGAATTCGTCCGGAACCGCCTGGTGGGCCCGTTGGGCAAAGTCGATCCGGAGTTCAGCTACATCCTCCTGCAGCAAGCCGGTGGCCGGCTCGGAGTTCTGGGAAGTTTTGCGGCGCACGCCACAGTTCTGTCAGGCGACTTGATGGAGTTCAGCGCGGATTACCCGGGGAGCTGGCAGCGCGCGGTCGAGCAGGCCACCGGCGGAACGGCCATCTTCCTCGCCGGCGGAGTCGGAAGCCACTCCCCCGTGCCCGGAGAGAAAGGATTCCCCGGCGTCGAACGGATGGGCCAGGCTCTCGCGCGCGCGTTGCTTGACCAATGGCCGCGCACGCCGCTGACCAACTCCATCGCTTTCGGAATCCTCGGCCTTGAACTCACCTTGCCGCCGCTCAACGTCCGCGTCACGGATGGCATCCGCCTCCGCTCATGGATCGCCAAGCGCCTCATGCCCGTGCGCGAGCGGAGTTTCCTCCAAGTCTTTCGCCTCAATGACTCCGTCTGGGCTTCGACGCCGTGCGACTTCAGCGGAGAGTTGGCCTTGGGAATCAAGGATTCCCTCCGCGTTCGAGGGAGTCACGCCGTCATCACTAGTTTCAATGGAGATTATGTCGGATACGTGGTTTCCCCACGCTACTACCACCTCGACGGCTACGAGCCCCGGCTCATGTCTTTTTTCGGGCCCTGCGTGCCGGACTATTTTGACGAGATGATCCGGATAATGGCTCTGGATTTAGCCAGCCGGTAAGAGCCTGTTTCGAGAATTGGGTGGAACGGGCAACTTGCCCGTTCCTGTGGGCTGCCAGCCCACAGGCTATGCTACCAGAAGTCGAACTGAATAGTGAGTTCCATTGCCGTGCCAGACTCGGCGGCAAGCTGCCGCCGAGCACGGCCAATTTGGCCGCGCCACCCATTTCAACTACGTACTTACGGATAAGGAGCTCCGCATCGTCGTCGCCTTGGATCTGGCCCACGTGCTCTAACGCAATCGGATGGGGTTCGTGTAAACCCAAGGAACCCATTCTCCCACCAGGCTCAGCTCCGCCTCGACCCGGTACTGGCCGGGCCCGGGCGGCTTCCACTCGAGACCGCGTCCTTCCTCTTGGTGAACCGCGCTCCCATCCTTCAAAACGGTGAATCGACAGGGCAAAGGTGAGGCGGCGCGCAGGCGCGTCTCGCCAGAAAATAGAAACGACTCGCCCATGGCCGCCGAGCCTGATGGGTCGCCGGCCGACCAGCGAAAGCCCGAGCTTTCCGCGATCATGTCGAATCCGATGAACACCCGGCCGGCCCGCAGAGCATCGAGAAGCGACGCTTCGCTCAAGTCGCGGGCGAGCACATGGGTGTTGACAAACCGCGCCGATCGCTCATACGGGTCCAATTGCAGGTGAAAGAGTTTTCGATTGGGCACGAGCGAGCCGAAGATCCAGCGCGCCACGGGCCGGGTGAGCCAATTCAAGGGGAATTCCCGGAGAGTCTTCGGGCTGGTGTCCTCCACGCGGATGCCGCCAGCCTCGGTGTAAAAGCCTCGAACACCGACATTTTGATGACAATCATTTCCCGCAATTCCGGTGAGGCGTCGCGTCCGATTCAGCTCATCCCAACGGCGCAGGAATTCGGTCGGGCGGTGGAACATCGAGTGGTAGAGATGATCCGGATAACGGCCCAAGTTCATGATGAGGTCGGGCAACAGTCCACCCAGTCCGCGGGTCTGGCGTTTGAAATCCGTGTGAAGGTTGTATATCTCCATGCCGGTAAGCTCGGGGCGGTTCCACTCGCGCGGTTCTTCCGGATGAGCGTAGAACAACACACCGCCTTGTTCTATGATCTGCTTTGCCAGGATGGCGGAATCGGTCCGATTGCTCAGCACCACGCCGCTCTTCACACCCAACGGCATGATGCCCTCCTTCATTTCGAATCCGGGAATGAAGAGCTTGCCCTCGTGCAGGCCGCGCCATTGCCAATCAAAATCCGCGCGTCCCTCGACGCCATGATCGCTCAGGCCGATGAAATCCAGGCGCGCGATTTGGAGAGCCTGGAGGATTTCCTCGAACGACACCTCGCTATCATGCGAGAAGTGGGAGTGATTATGAAGGATGCCGCGATACTCGTTCCAGCCGTCCTGGATCGGCGGAGCCCGACGCTGGGTCCGGATGGACTGCCAGGCCGTCTCCTCCCTCGGGAAGCGGACCCATCGGTGGTAAAGCGCGGTGCGGAACCAAAAGAGAAAGATGATCCCACTCAGTGCCAACAACCCGCCCGCCCCCCAAGCCAACCGGCGCATCCATTTTCGAATCTTGCCCCATCGACTTTCCGCGTGCATAGAATTCCAGTGATTGAAACGAACGATGAAGATCAGCCTCCGTTTGTCACGCTTTCTGTGTGCTTGAGTTCGAGGCGGCTTCACCTCCAGGATGACGCCAGGGCCAGGACGGTGCGACGCCGCCTTCCGACGCCCCTCTCATGACTCACCTCTCCTCCAGAAAGAAAGGCCGCCGCCGACTTCGCGTTCTGAAGTGGCTTACCCTGTTCGTCGTGCTGGGCCTGGTCTTGATTTACCTCGTCTTTGTCCTCCCGTTTTGGGGAATCCCCTTCAGTCCATCGCGGCACGGCCGGGTTCCGCTCACCCCGCCCTGGGCTCTGGAATGCTGGCTGTGGGAAGATGACGCCAACACGGCGCCCCGCGTGATGGAGTTACTCGAAGGCTACGCCCAACACGATCTGCCCGTGCGCACCCTGCTCATCGATAGCCCGTGGAGCTGGCGCTACAACGATTTCAAAGTCGATCAAGAGCGCTATCCGGAACCGGAAAAGTTCTTCCGCGAGCTGCAAGCTCGGGGGTATCGCGTGGCCCTCTGGATGACCTGCATGATCAACAGTCAGAGCAAGGACACGAGAATCAAGGACTCACAGGATTTCTTCGCCGAGGCCCAATCCCAAGGTTTCCTCGCGGGCCGAGGCCACGAGTTGCGCTGGTGGAAAGGCCGGGGCGGTTTCATTGACTATTCCCATCCGCAGGCCATGGCGTGGTGGCACGGCCTGCAGAAGGAAGTTCTCGACTGGGGCGTGGATGGCTGGAAGTTGGACGGATGCGACACGTTCTTCTCCAGCTCGCTCGGGAAGCTCCCCGTGCCGTTCAGCCGCGTCCATTCCGGCTGGATGACCACCCGACAATACATGGATCGCTACGCCCGCGACGAATATCAGCACGGTCTAAGCCGCAATCCGGAGTTCGTCACGTTGATCCGCGCGATGGATGGACCATGGAGTCACCCGGAGGGATTCGCGCCCCTCGACGCCGCCCCAGTCACCTGGGTCGGCGACAATCGCCATACCTGGAACTATCGCGACCGCGGGCTCGAGGCGGCCCTCACCGACATTCTGGCCAGCGCCCGCCTCGGCTATTGTGTGATCGGCAGCGACGTGGCCGGCTACCACGGGCGTAGCAACCCGGATGACGTCGGCCCCGCGACCGCGGCGATTCTCTCCTCATGGAAACCCGCCTCTGGAAGCCCCGGTTCATCGGACCTGGCGTCTGGCTCGGCCGCAACGGCCGACGAAATCGCCCCCATCATCTATATCCGCTGGGCGGAATTCTCGGCGTTTTGCGGGCTCTTTCTCAATGGCGGCCACGGTGAGCGCCGTCTCTGGAAGCGCACCGCACCGGAATTGGAAATCGTTCGCAAGTTCTCCTGGCTTCACACCGAACTGGTCCCCTACATCTACTCGCACGTCGTGACCTGTCACCGTGGCGGCCTGCCGCTCATGCGACCGCTGGACCGCGGTCGCTTTCATTACTTGTTCGGCGACGACCTTCTCGTCGCCCCGATTCACGAGGACAAACTTTCGCGCGCGGTGTCATTGCCCTCGGGCCAGTGGCGTTATCTATTCGATGACCGTGAAGTGATTCAAGGTTCGACCGAGATCACACGCGATTTTCCGCTGGATGAATATCCGGTTTTCATCCGGGAAGGGGCGGCCGTGCCCCTGAACGTCACGCGCTCTTACACCGGTTTCGGTGACAAAGATTCGGCGGGGTTCACGACGTGGCTCCTTTATCCCAGCGGCCGGAGCCAAGGCACGCTCTGGCACCCCGAGACGCATCCGAAGCCCGATCAAACCACGATTCAGATGAACTCAGGCGCTTCGTTGAGAATCGAGTTTTCCGGCCGGCACGAGCCGCACATCCTGCGCATCAAGGCCAAAGACAAACCGTCCGCGATCGTGCTCGACGGACAGGCCTTGCCGGAGGGTGACGCGTGGAAGTTCGACGCGTCAGCCGGAAGAATCATTGTCACCACCCGCCAATACAACGCGGGCCATTACGAGATCGTGTGGAGCCGTTCAACGTCGCGTGATCCGTCTTCGCCAGGCAGCACACATTGAGTCATCAGCATGCCGTTGAAGCGGGTGGCCCGGCCATTGTCCTCACGATTCAGTGATACCTCGAGCCTCAAAGCCTGTGGGCTGGTAGCCCACAGGAACGGGCAGGTTGCCCGTTCCACCCTTAACCCGCTACCAAGCCAAAGCTAAGGCTGTTGCAGCGCTTGGAGCAGGTTGACGGCATCGGCGTATCCGGGCTGAAGTTGCAGGGCCCGACCGGCGGCGGTTCGAGCCTCGGGAATCCGTCCAACTCGGGCCAGGATGGTGGCGCGCGCGTATGGAATCGCGGGAGAGTCCGGGTTGATCGATTCCGCCCGGGCCAACGCCTCGAGCGCACGGTCCGGATTCCCCAGACCGGAAAACGCCAGACCCAGATTGTACCATGCTTGGGCGAATTGCGGGTCCAACTTGACGGCCTGCTCGAGCGCGGCGGCGGCCTGCGACAACTTCCCGGCCTCGTTCCACGCCAGTCCCAGTTTGAAGGGGTATTCGGGTTCGCGAGGCGCCAGCCGGCAGGCGGCTTCCAACTCGCGCACCGCCTCGTCATTCTTGCCTTGCATGCTCAAACCCACTGCCAGGGCATGCCGGAGCGGCGCGGATCCGCCGTCCCATTGCACGGCCCGCTGAAAACAGGCGAGCGCGGGGTCGATCTGGCCGCGATCCAGCAGGAATGTTCCCAATTGCAGCGCGCCCGACGGTTGATCGTTGTTCAACGTCAAATACTGAAACAGCTCGCCGGCGGGCGTGGAATTTGTCTCGATGCCCGAACGGAGCGACCAAGCGGTTTCGATGCGTACATTTCGAAACGGATCCTGCAAGAGCCGCTCCAGCCCCGACCGCACCGCCGGAGAGACCGGCCCGCTGAGCGGCTCCAAAGCGCGCGCGGCCATCGCCCGAACCAGCGGGTCGGGATCGGCAATCCGTTCCAACAAGGCCTGTGTCACTCCGGGTTCGGCCGTCCACCGCTTGAGCAAAACCGCGGCGCTGGCCCGCCAGAGGGGAATCGGCTCATCGCGCAGGAGACGCTCCAGTTTGGGAACCGTGTCGCGCTGCCCAGACCGGGCCTGGGCAATGGTCTGCGCGCGCCGCCGGGTGGGACGTTCCATGCGCGAGCCATACCATTTCTCGACGGCCTGCAGCGCCCAGTCGGTGTTTTGATCTTTGTGGCAGCGGTTGCAGGCGTTGGGAATGCCATACTGTTTGGTGAGCAAAGGATCCGGAATGGTGAAGCCATGATCGCGCCGGGCGTGACGCTGCATGTAAGTCGTTTGCGGCATGTGGCATTCGACACAGCGCCCCCCGGGTTTGTCGAGTTGATGGCGGCTATGCGTGGTCGGATCGATCTTGGGGGCGGGCGCGACGGGCGTGGCATGACAACGGAGACAGAGCCCATCGTTGTTGACCAGCGTCTTGGCGGAATGCGGCTGATGGCAATCGAGACACCAAACGCCGGCCAGTTTCATCCGGCTGCTCAGGAACGAAGTGTATTCGTAATCCTCCTCGCGCACCTGACCGTCCGCGTAATAGAGGTCGCTCTCGTCCGGGATGACCAACGAATATTGATCCAGAAACCGGTCGCCCGGTTGGAAATCTCCCGTCAATTCCGCGCGCCGAGCGTGGCACGAGCCGCAGACGGACAGCATCTGCTCGCGATCGAAATGGCGCAAGGTCGGGTCCCGCGTTTTCCGCAAAGGTGGCGCGCCGGGTTGATAATGCCGCCGCTGCCAGCCCACGTGGTCGGCCATGGGACCGTGACACGCTTCACAGCCCACTCCCATCTCCGCCATGGTTGTGGCATAGCTATCCGTGCCCGCCTGATACCGCTTGAGCACCCGAGTGTTGTGGCAACCGGCGCACATCATGTTCCAGGTCATGCCCCGGCCCGTCCAATGGCCCCACTCGCCCGGCTGACGATCTTCCTCCC
Organism: uncultured Verrucomicrobiota bacterium; assembly: GCA_964355375.1. Lineage (GTDB taxonomy): Bacteria > Verrucomicrobiota > Verrucomicrobiia > Limisphaerales > SIBE01 > CAYHFE01. The sequence goes on along the minus strand of CAYHFE010000032.1, from coordinate 5,579 downwards.
CGAAAATGTCGAACCAATCTCCCTGCCGTGGATCGAAAGCCAGTTCGGTGACTTGCCAGCGCCCGCCTTTTTCCGGAACGAGAAACTGGCGCAACGGCGAAACCCCCACCACTCGTTCCGCCGGGAACGCCGCCCGACCGCCCAAGCCCGAGGTTACGACGTGGAATTGCCCGTTTGTCCGCCGGACCTCAGACGATTGAGTGCCATGCTTGATGGTGCGGGCGGGTTCGAAGGCTGGCCCATCCAGACCAGCGTTCACCGGTCGTTCGGCCAGGGCATGATGCGAGGTCTTCCAAAGATTGAACTGGTCGGCGTGGCACTCGAGGCAATTCTGCGATCCGGCATAACCGGCCAGGACCGCGGCGTCGCCGTCCTTTCCGCCGCTCGTGGGCGCCATCCCACTCGTTTCCGGTCGAACCGGGCCCGCTTTCCAAAAGACCCATGTGTGAACCCCCGCGGCCAGGGCGATCACCGCGATTAGCCCGATGGCGGTTCGTTTGGCGGGTGACGGGCGTTTTTTGGCGGGGCCTTTGCTCATGCAATCTGAAGACCGCAGTTGACGCGAAGGCGGGAAGGCGCAGCGCGGCTGACGCCGCAACCCAAAGAGGTCAACCACAGATGGACGCAGATGGACACAGATAAGAAGGGCGGATTGACCCTGTTGTGCGTCCGGAAATTTGCGCAGTTTGCGAAAACTCTTCCGCATAGCCCCCTAAAGTCGCCAAGCCGAGACAGATCGGTTGAGAAGAGCGCGTCCATCGGCTTCCCCGAAAGGGTGCGTCCGAGATCTGTCTCTCCCATTGCGTCTTCGCGCCTTTGGGCCTTTGCGTTCGATCGAATTGCCGGATTTGGTTTCAACAATTGTGCGCCCCGCTTGTCCACACCGCACGGATTTGGGCCGGGCGGGTTGTTCATAACCCAAACCGTCCTCACCCGGCAATTCATCTCCTGACGAGGTCGATAGTTCTCATTTTGACAAGTATGTAGTCCCGGCTTCAGCCGGTCGCCACGTAAAAACCGGCTGAAGCCGGGACTACATGCGTGGAACGGACAGTGTCCTGAGTCAAAATGAGAACTGCTGTGACGAGGTCGTGTTACAGTTTGGTGGGGCGAGGCTCCTGACGAGCCGGATCCCGAGGACGCTCGCCCCACCGGAATGGCAAAATGGACCTCTACCCCCGACGCCGAGCCAAACCTCACTCCACGCCCATTCGTTTGGCCCACACCTCGAGGGTGGTGCTCTCGCTGATGTTGGAAATACCCGCCTTTCGGGCCACCTCCAGAAAACGCTTCAAGAGCGCCGTCCGAGCCTCGCCGGTCACCCGGTTCCGGGCGATCTTGACATACCACACGGGCAGACGGGCCACTTCGACCCGAACGCGCACCGTCTCGTTCTCGGAGAGCTGAGCCGCTTCATCCAGCAACCGCTCGCTTTCATCCATGATTTCATCAGCCAGATAAGCGACTTTAGGCGAATCGTAAATGTGCGCGTGCAGACCTTTTTCGCGAACCGATCGGTGCAGGAGCTCGTGATAAGCGCGGAGTTTCTCGGCGGCCTTGCCGAAGTAAGCTAGCCGAAACTCTTCCGCATGCCGCTTCAGATCGGTGTCGGGATTCCAAAGCAGCTTGGCCAGGAGATAGGCCCGGAGCGGACCCATCTCGCCCTGACCGCCGCCCGAGTAATTGCCCTGCTCGAACAGCCCCTTGACGCCGTGTTTGACAAAGAACTGCACGTTGGCCTGGAGCGCGTCGAAGTTCGGAAAGGGCTGGATGTAATGACCGAAGTTCGGTGTGTAATCCCAGACATAGAGCAAGGGGGCGACGGGTTGCCAGGCGATGATGTCATCGCGAAAACGCTGATTCTCCGGCGCCGGACAGGATTCCAGCGAATGCGCAAAACAGCATTCAATCGAGCAGAGCCGAATGATGACGTTCCGCCGCGGACGCAGCGTTTTGGGCGGTTTGCGACTGTATTGATAGGCCAGGGTCTCGATTCGAACTCGCGGATAATCCGGCTCAATCGCTTCACCAATCGCGTTGACGAACCGGACCAGGGAAGCAGCCGGACTCCCCTCCGCGTCGTCCAGCCCCTTGCACGCCTCGCACTGGCATTGCTTGAACGTGTCGTTCTGCGAAACGCTGATAATCGTAGCGGTGGGATGCTCGCGAATCCATTGCCGGACCCGGTCGATGGCCATCTTGAGAACGTCGGGATGAGCCAGGCAACGCTGGACGTAGCCATCCACGCGCTTGCCCTCGATCAACGGAAAATATTCCGGATGCTCGCGGTAGAGTTCGCGCGGAATCAGAGCGTCGAAGCTATGGACGAACGGGAAGAAGGACACCGCCGCGCCGCCATGCTTCTCCGCGAGCCGACAGTGATCGCCATTCATGCGGTGCCGGGCCGCGAAATCGCCATCGCGCATCATCTCCGTCCAGAAGACCTCGCGGTACTCGAGGTCAGGGATTCGGGTTTCCTCGAGACTGGGCACACGGAGCCGTTCGGACCGGGGGACGAACTCAAGGTCTTTGGTGAACCAACGAACGCCCAGCCGTTCTTCGAGCAAGGTGTAAACACCGTAAAGGGTTCCCCGAGGTCTTCCTCCCGCAATCACGAGGCGCTCGCCCGCGGTCCGAAGCACAAAGCCCTCCGATCCCAATTTGTCGAAATCGAGCGGAAGGGACGCCAATCGCAGCCGAGTACTATTTCCGAGCACGATTTCGTGTTCGGTCGCCGCCGTCGTGTCCGTGACGACGGGCAGTTTGACACCGCTGATCCGTTCGAGGTAGCGCTGCAATTCGTCCGCCGCGTAGCGTTCCGAGGGAATGGCCTCCGCGGGGACAACGATGCGATACTCGCTCTGGCCCTGGTTGGCTAAGACGAGTTCGGCGGCGGTCGCTCGAGGGATGACGCCGGCGAGCAAGATCACAAAGGACATCATCAACTCGTGACGCCGGACGGTTTGACCTCGGCCGGTTCGGACTGCCGAGGTGAATGAAGGGAGGGTTGAACACAGGGTACGCACGATTCTCATAACAACCCGAAATCTAGGCCAAGGAATGCCGGCTCGACTTGATGGCGGTCAAGAGTCCATGCGCAATGTCGATCACGCCGTCACCCTTTTGGCGGATTTCATTCCGCCCCAATTCCATCGGCAATCGGTTTCAAGCTCGAACAGAAACTCCGAATGGCTCAGTCTTTCCGCCGGACAACCCAAAGTCTCCGCGATTCGGCGAACCAGAGCCGCAAACCAGACCCTGAACGGCCGCGTGAAGATGTTCACCGAACTTCTCTCCACCCGCGAGCCAGAATCATTCGGACGGGGTCAAAAGGTCGGTTAGTAAGTCCGCATGGTGGCACCGGCCCCGAAACTTTGTCGGACTTGGGACATCGAAGTGGCTGCCATGCTTGCTCGAATTGGATTGATGGCCATTCCGGCCAGCGTCATGCATAAGTTCCATTCCGGAATGGCCCTGACCCCGCGCGAGACAGACATGATACTCCGCGTTCCCGAATTCGGATACGACGTCTTGTCCAAAATCCCGCGTCTGGAGCCCGCCGCCAAAATCGTCCTCGATCAGAGCAAGAATGTTGATGGGTCTGGTTTTCCCAAAGGCCCCATCCCGAACACGCAGATTCCAACCGGCTCGCGGCTGCTCAAAATCCTTACCGACTTCGTTGATCTTGAATCCACGGGCGTCGCCCGGAAGCGGGCCGTCGAGCTGATTAGCAAATGTGCCCGTGATGCGTGGGCTGAATGGAGCGGGAGTTATCTCAAGTATGAGAAGGTACAATCGTTGCTTGCCTCAGGGGGCGGAACGAAAGTGGGACATCTGTTCTAGGCTGAGACAACGCTAAGTGAGGTTCAAAATCAAAACTCAAATAACATCATGAATAGAAGTCGGCTGTTAGTCGTGCATGGCGGCGGAAACCATTTCGAGGACTCGGCGCAGGCCGTCATCGCCACCCATCGAGCCTTCGTGGAAGGGAGTCCGCGGAATTGGAGTCCAATTGTCGCGTGAGCCGTCATGGGCGCAGGGTTGTGGGAGTCCGGTGAGTTCCGGGCGGTACTGCGAGTTGTTTCCACCCAGCTTGCAAATAACCAAGTCGAGGGAAGGCACGACGAAGATGCCAAAACCGCCCGCGCCGGATTTGTAGAACGCATCGCGCGGCACGCCTGCGACATGGCCGTCGGATTTGTTCTCGAACATCAGGCTCTACGGGCTGTGCGGATTGCAGGGCGAGGGCTTCCTGCACAAGCCGATGTAGTCCGCCGGGACCAGTTGGGTGTCGTTCCATTTGCCTTGATGAAGCAGGCAGTAGCCAAAGCGCAACGCGTCGGTGGAATGCACCGCGATCCTGCCGGCGCCATTCGCATGCGGCATGGTGAATTCGCCGCGATACAGGCAATACGCCCACGCGCCCCATGAAGGTGTCAGTCCCAGCTATATTGCAGAGATTCGTTGACGCCGTCGTTGGACCTTAAACGGGTCAGCCGAGACAGTTGACAGTCCCTCGTTTGCCTGCCCAGGTTGCGGAGCGCGGGCAGACGAGGGTTGCTCCTTATGAACCGATCCTGAATGGCCCTTGGATAAGGCCTGAAACGTCACCGGAAAGGCCTTTGCGGTGAAGTGATTTCCAGCAGAACCATGGCGGAATTGTCCCGAAGGGCCGAACGAATCCAGTTTTCGATCCACTCTTCAATGCGCCGTCCCTTTCCGCGAATCATCTCAGGGCTCTCACTGTTCAGGCTTCTTCCCAGGGATTGACGGTCGGAAGGTCGGCAAAGTCAGCCGCGTTGCGGCTCGCCACGGTCAGAGCATGGACCCGCGCCGTGGCCGCGACCAGACTGTCCAGCGTCGGGGGAGTGCGCCCGATTTGTTGTTGGGCCGCATAATAGCGTCCCCACTCCAAAGCGACTGCCCGATCCACGGGTAGAATCCGGGCTTCAAAGGATTCCAATAATTCTTTCAGCCATCGTTCGAGAGCCGTGCGCTTGCGGCTCACTGGATACAGCGCAATGCCGCGCTGAAGTTCTCCCACCGTCACCGCGGAAAGAAACAGCTCGTCCTCGTGCGTCTCCAGCCAGGCCAAAACGCGCGGCTCGGGCCTCGGTCGGGTGCCTTCGGAAAGCACATTGGCATCAACGAGGTAACTCATAGAACCGCCTTGCCGGGATAGTCCCGGATCGGTTTCAAATCCAGGTCATGGACCGGACAAGCGCGCAACAAGTCAACCAGGCGTTTCCGCCGGGGACGCAGCTTTCGGTATTCCGCCACGGACAGAATAACCACGGCTGGCTCGCCATGCCGCGTAATGATTTGGGCGCCTCGGGTAAGGGCGTTTTCGACGACCAAGCTCAATTGGTTCTTCGCTTCTTGCAGTTGCCAGACGTTGCGCATGCAAGAACCCTAGCGTGATCTTTCTGGCCTGACTAGCCAGAAAGCTGCGGAAAACCAAGCCTGGAGGAGTTAGGAGGTGTCAGTCCCAGCTATTGTAGAGATTCGTTGACGCCGTCGTTGGACCTTAGAGCCTGTTTTAAAATTGAAAAGGGTCCTGCGGCGAGGGATTTTGGCTG
>CAYHFE010000031.1:12556-27037 GCA_964355375.1 uncultured Verrucomicrobiota bacterium | reverse complement strand
GCCTCCTGCAGCATCGCTGCCACCATCCGTTGCGCCTTCGGCTCGTCCGATTCCCCCAGTTCCTCCCCGGTAGGTTGCGCTCCTTTCTTGGCCCCGATTTGTTCCAGCAGTTCCTCCCGGAAACTGTTCGGCCCCCAACACCAGCCACGCCGTAATTGCCGCCAATCCCCGCTCTCTTTGCTCATTTCCTGCTTCTTCCGCTGTTCCATGCCCGCTTCAAACTGCCGCCGCCCGACCGCGTTATCCTCTCCTACGCCCCATTCCCCCAGCAGTCGTTCCGTCCTCAACCACTCCAAGCGCTGCTTGGGCGGCTTCAAATGCTCCGCATAGCTGCTCCAGCGATAGGCGCTCAACCGTTCTTCGATCTGGATCAACCGGGCTCGCGCCGGATTCAAATGCACGTAATCACAGACATGTCCTCCTTCCGATCCCCGCGATTCATCACGTGATACATCGCCCCTTCCTATTCCAAACGCAGCTTCCGTGGCATCACCGCAGAGGTTCAGCCGCCATCTAATTTCAGCCGCCATCTAATGTATCAATAGTCATCTCTGACCCCTGCGACGAGCCGACAAATGAATTGAACCCTTCCGGGAAACCGGATAAGAAATCGCGGGATGGTCGCTATCGTCCCGTTCATTTTCGATCCATGCGCGCGCGCATGCGAATGGATCGTAGCCAACACCCAGAATCACGGGCGCAGGCGGCTTTCTTGGCCGAACGAATGCGCCCCAACCGGTGAAAAACTCGATCATGAATGACCCGAAAACCATCGTCTTGGGGGTCACCGGTTCGATCGCCGCCTACAAGGCGGCCGACTTGGCGAGCCTCCTAACCAAACAGAGCTGCGACGTCCACGTCGTCATGACCGCCGATGCGACCCGTTTCATCACGCCCTTGGCCCTCAAGACATTGTCCCGAAACCCGGTCGTCACCGACCTGTTCGCCGACGGCGACGAATGGAGACCGGCGCATATCCAACTCGCGGATGAAGCGCGCCTGCTCCTCATCGCGCCCGCCACCGCGAACACTCTGGCCAAGCTCGCGCACGGTTTGGCCGACGATGCCCTGACCTGCATTGCCCTGGCTCTGAACCCTCAGGCCAAGATCCTTATCGCCCCCGCCATGAACGGGAAGATGTGGCTGCACCCGGCCACGCAGCGCAACGTGGCTCTCCTCAAGGAACGGGGCGTCGAATTCATCGGCCCGGAGGAGGGTCTCCTTTCGTGCGGGTACGAGGGATTAGGGAGGTTGTGGAACGTGGAAAACATCGCGGCCCGGGCCTTGGATCTGCTATCGTAACGAGCCCCTTCCCCATCCGGAACGGGCCAGGACGATGAATTTGAACTGGCATACCCTGAGCAATCTGCCGCGTCTCTTCTCCGCGGGATCTCCGGACGTGGCGCAGCAGGTGGCCCGGATCCGATACATGGAGCGCGATGTTGGGTTGCCGGTCAAAGGCATCATCATCCTGATGCTCTTCTACTACCTTTTCCTTTCGAATTGGCTGCGCGATCTGACGGGCGAAGGCACCGGCCTCCTGGACGTGCCGCCGCGCGAAGGCGAGTGGGATATCATTCGCCGGTTCTTCCTGATTTACGTCGTGATCAATGCCGGCGTGGCCAGCATGCTCCTCGGGATGCGGCAGTTGCCCCTCCCCTGGCTTCAGCGCGTGGTGTTCAACGCCGCTTGGATCGACGCGGCCTTTCTCGCCGCTCTGACGGTCGTCACGGGAGGGTTTAACAGCATCCTTTATTGGGTTTATCCCGGGTTGATGGTGCGAAACGCCATCAGCTTCGCCATGGCCAATCGTCAACTAACATTGAATGTCATCGTCAGCGTCCTTTATCTGCTGGCCGGACTCGTGGATGCGATTGCGACCGAATGGCAGTTCCGAATGTCCGATGCCGTGCTCGCCCAGGCCATGGTGCAAGGACCGCAAGAAACGGTGGCCGAGCCCTTCTTCCTGCGGGTCACGTTACTCCTGGTCCTGACCGCCGGATGTTACAGCGTCCAGGTGCTCTTCGACAAACAGCGCTTGGCCGAGGCCGAGGCCCACGAATACATGCTCCGGCAACAGCAATTGCAGGCCACCGGACGCCTCGCGGCCGAAATCGCCCATCAGCTCAAGAACCCGCTCGGCATCATCAACAACGCGGCCTACACTCTTCAGCGCACGGTCAAGGAGGGCAAAGCCATCACCCAGCAAATCAAAATGATTCGGGAAGAGGTCGAGCGATCGGATCGGATCCTCACGGAATTGATGGGCTACGCTCAACTCACCGAGGGCCGGGTGGAGAAGCTCAACGTCAATGAGGAGTTGGATCTCGCCCTGGAACGGGTGTTTCCGTCCGCGGCCAGTTTCGACGTGCGGATTCATCGCGATTTCGCTCCCGCCCTGCCCCTGCTCTTGATGCAGCGGAACCATATCTCCGAAATCTTCACCAACCTGTTTCAAAATGCCCGGGAGGCCATGGACGCGAAAGGCAACATCCGCGTCACGACCCGCTACGGGGAAGGTTACTCGGTCATCGTCACGATTGCCGACGACGGTCCGGGCATTCCGTCGGAGAAACTTCCCAAGATCTTTGAACCCTATTTCACCACCAAGGAGCGCGGGACCGGGCTCGGTTTGGCCATTGTCAAACACAACACGGAGATTTATGGTGGCGCGGTCGCGGTCGATTCGGAACCCGGAACAGGAACCTGTTTCACCATCAATTTGCCCGCGAAAACCGTAATGCAAATTCGTCGATGACAGGAACATTGCCACCTTTGCTCGTCGTGGATGACGAGAAGAACATGCGTCTCTCGCTGGAAACAGTGATGCAGGACGAAGGCTATCAATTTCGCGCGGCCGATTCGGCCGAGGCGGCGTTGCGGCTTTTGGAGCAGGAGCAGTTCTTCATGGTCATCACCGACGCCCGGCTGAACGGGATGAGCGGGTATGAGTTCCTCGGGCACGTCAAGACCCGGTGGCCCAACCTGCCGATCCTGATGATCACGGCCTACGCCACGCCCAAGCTCGCGGTGGAAGCGATCAAGGCGGGAGCCATCGATTACCTGGCGAAGCCGTTCGCTCCGGAGGAGCTGCTTCACGCCGTGGGACGATGCGCCGAACGGCACCGGCTCATTCTCGAAAACGCCGCCCTGCGCGCCCGGGCCGGCGAGCCCTACCGGCTCGACCAGATCATTGGTGACTCGCCCAAGATGCTGGAGCTCCGGCAATTGATTCAAACCGTCGCGCCCACCAACGCCACCGTCCTGATCCTGGGCGAAAGCGGCACCGGCAAAGAGATGATCGCCGGCGCATTGCACAGTCTCAGCCAGCGCGTCCAAGGCAATTACGTTCGGATCAACTGCGCCGCCATCCCGGAAAACCTGCTGGAAAGCGAGCTTTTTGGACATGAGAAAGGGGCCTTCACCGGCGCCCTGCGCCAAAAACACGGGCGGGTCGAAGAAGCGGATGGCGGCACGATCTTCCTGGATGAGATCGGCGACATGAGCCGCTCGCTCCAGGCCAAGCTGCTGCGCTTTCTCGAGGACGGCACCTTTACCCGGGTGGGTGGAAACCAGGAGCTTCGCGTGGCGGTCCGCCTCATCGCCGCCACCAACCGCGATATTATCGAAGCCATCAAAGAGAATCATTTTCGGGAAGATCTGTTTCATCGTCTGAATGTCGTGCAATTCTGCCCCCCGGCCCTCCGGGAGCGCGGCGAGGATATCGTCGTGTTGGCGGAGCACTTCCTCAAGCATTTCAACCTGACGATGAACAAGCATTTGCGGCACTTTTCCGGACAGGCCCAACAGCAGCTCCTGGCCCACCATTGGCCGGGAAATGTGCGCGAGCTCCGCAACGTCATCGAGCGCGCCGTGATTCTGGAAACGAAGGACGAAATCCAGGCGGCCAGTCTTCCCGACTTTCACCTCGAGGCCCGCCTGCGCAAAGGGGAAGCGCCCGTCGCTTCGATCGCCGCTCCGGTGGTCGCTCCGGTCGGCTCACTGGATGAATCGATGGCGGCCTTTGAACGGAATCTCATCACGACGATCTTGGAACAGAACCACTTCAGCCTCACCAAGACGGCGGAACAACTGAAGATCAGCCGTCATGCCCTGCGCTATCGCATGCAGCGGTTAAGTATTAGTAGCGGGGACGCAGCCCTGGACGATGATTCGGCGACGGCCAACGGAAAGGAAAGCACACGATGACGGGATTCGGACAGTATTTGACCCTATTTGCCAGCGCCATTCCTGATCAACCCCTCGGCAAGATGCCGGCGCTGCTCATGAAGGACGTCCTTCTGATCGTCGGCGCCTCCCTCGCGCTCCTCTTCCTCCTGGTCCTCTGGGCCAAATATCTGCGGAACGCGAAACCGAAAAGGCGGCGCCGAGGAGGTCAGAAGGTTTTTCGGGGAGCGAGCTCCTCCGAGGAAACTGAAGAAGCGGAAGAGGCCGCCGCGGAAGACCGCCGCCGCTTCAAGTTCCGCTACAAACGGCGCGACCACCGCTCGCGCAATCCGACCCTGGCGGAGACGGGCGGATTGCCGCCAGTGCGGACGGAAGAGCCGACCAAGCCGTCTTGACGCAGCGGAGTCAGTCGATCACGCGCAGCAGCGCCTCTAACCTGGCGCTGGCCTTCATCCTCTTGCCCAAGGCCAAACGGGAAGGGATGTCCGCCCTCTATGCGTTTTGCCGGGAAGTGGATGATATCGCGGATGACACCGCGGCGCCGGTGGAAGAGCGGCGCACGAGGCTTTCCGCCTGGCGGGCGGACGTTCAGGCCGCGTGCGCGCACGGCCTCCCCAACCTCGAAGTGATTCGCGAACTTCAGCCCGTGATCGCCGAGTACCGCCTCCCCTTCGCCCTCTTCGACGAACTGCTGCGCGGCGTCGAGATGGACCTTGAGATCAGCCGCTACGCCACTTACGAGGAGTTGGAGCAGTACTGTTATCGCGTCGCGTCGGTCGTCGGGTTGTTAAGCATCGAGATCTTCGGTTACCGCGATGCCGGATGCCACGATTACGCCGTCCATCTCGGCCAAGCTCTGCAACTGACGAATATCCTCCGCGACGTCCGGAACGACGCCGAGCGCGGTCGCATTTACTTGCCCACCGCCGAGCTGGCCCGATTCGGCGTCTCGACCGACGACATTCTTCAGGGTCGCTATTCCGAGCGTTTTTTTCAATTGGCGCAAAGCGTGGCCGATCGAGCCCGGGATCATTATCGGAAGGCGCGCGAATCGTTGCCGACGGTGGATCGACGTTCCATGATCTCCGCCGAACTGATGGGTTCGGTCTATTGGCGCCTCCTGGAAAAACTGGAGCGCCGCCGGTTTGATGTCTTCACCTCGACCCCAACGCGCCTGAGCAAGGGGCAGAAGATTTTCCTGATTGTTCGCACTTGGTACCGCCTATGGACGGGCGCACTCGTCCCCAACTATGGGGCCCGGTGATCGCCGCCTCATCGTCAACGCGGACGATTTCGGCCGCTCCCGCTCCATCAACCAAGCGGTCATCCGCGCCCATCAAGAAGGCATCCTCACGACGGCCAGCCTGATGGTCAACGGCGACGCCTGCGCCCAAGCAGTCGAACTGGCCCGGGAGAATCCACGACTCGGCGTCGGACTTCATCTCACCCTGGTCTGCGGATCCGCGACCCTCCCGCCCGCCGCCATCCCGGATCTGGTGGATTCGTCGGGCCGATTTTCGGATGACCCCGCCCGCACGGGAGCGGCCTACTTCTTTCGGCGCGGGCTGGTGCCGCAGCTCTGTCGGGAAATGGCGGCCCAGTTCGAGAAGTTCCGGCAATTCAATCTCACGCTGGACCACGTGAACGGCCATCTGAATCTTCATTTGCACCCGACGATTCTGCAAATTCTTCTCGCTCAGGCCGAAGCCTGGGGCTTGACTCGGATACGCTGGACTCGAGATCCATTCTGGTTGAATGCAGCCCTCGCCCGCGGCCAATGGATCTACCGTGTGAGCCATGCCGTGATCTTTTTCGCCCTGAGCGCGCGCGCGCGACCGAGGCTCGCCCGACAGCGAATCCGTCATACCCAAGCCGTCTTTGGGCTGTTGCAGAACGCCCGCGTCGATGCCCGATTTCTCGCGCGGCTTCTGCCCCGATTGCCCGCGGGTGATTCCGAGCTTTACTCTCATCCGTCGCTCGATGAATTTAGACGGGAATTCGAGGCCTTGATCGACCCGCGAACCCGTCGCCTCGTGCAGGAACACCACATTCAACTCATCCGGTACCAGGATCTTTAACTATGGCCAGAGTTCTCACCATTCTCCTCATCGGGATCGTGCTCGAGGCGATCGGCGTCGTTTATCTGAGCCGCGGACTAAAGGAAATCGGCGATCTTTCCCACCTCAGCGTCCCCGGAGTGCTGCAACTCGTGGGACGGGCGGTCACGAATCTCAACATCTTGCTCGGCGTCTTCTTCGAAGCCCTCTTCTTCATTGGACTCTTGATGCTGCTCTCGAAGAATGACGTGAGCGTGGTCTGGCCATTGACGGCGCTGGGGTTCGTCGTCACCACCCTGGCGGCCAAATTTGTCCTCCACGAAGAAGTCTCCGGCCTCCGATGGACCGGCATTCTTCTCATCACGCTGGGGGCCGGCCTGGTGAGCTGGACGGAAAAATCCAAAGGAAACCCACCCCAATCGCCGTCCATCGTCCAGGTCCACGTCCGCCCCGGTGAACCTGCGGTGGGGCGAGACTCTGTCGAGCCCTGACTCAACTCGGGATCGATCCTGCAGCCTCGGCGACGCGGACCAGGACCTGGGCCAACCTTTCGCTCGCGGATCGCACCTGACCGCCAAATCGCCACAACTGGCCCAATGTCTTGGGCGATTTGGCCGCGATCCAAATGAGCTTGAGGTAATTCATCTCCTGGTTCGGGGTCAGGAGCCGGTTGAAATCGAGCGGCAGATCTTCATGAGCGGCATCGGAAATGACCCGGACCGTCGCGCTGGGAATGCCTTGCTCGCGGCAAATCGTCCGAATTACAGACGATTCCATTTCCACCGCGTCCGCCCCGGTGGTCGCTCGCAGCTTCGTCTTTTCGGCCACGGTGCTGGCCACCTGTTTCGCGAAGTGAAATCGGACAGGCTTGGCGCCATTCTCCAGCAGACACGAACTCAGGGGAAATCCCTCATCCGCATCAAACAGAACTGTTCCGACCGAGAGACCAGGATCGAGACCGCCGGCGAATCCGCTGGTCACGACCAAACGGGGTTTCGAGCGGCCCAGAGCAGCCCGGATGGACCGCGCGGCGTTGGCCTGTCCCATCCCCGTCACCATTATCCGGACATCCGGTCGGACGCCCATTCGTTTGTGGAACGGCCCGGCTTCTTCCTTAACGGCGAAGCAAAACAGGATCGAGGATCGGTTGGGGTTGTCCATTGACATGTCCGTTGTTCTTGACCTTGGTTCGCTCGAGCAGGCTGCGATACGTCGCCAGAGCCAGCAAGGGCCAGCTATTGCGGTACATGTCGTACTTCAGATAGAAAACGCGCGGAAATCCCGTGCCGGTCGTTTCGGGTTCGGTCCACGATCCGTCCTCATTTTGGGTGCGGACGAGGTACTCCACCCCTCGAATGAGGCTGTCGCGGTGAGGATCGTCGAAAGCGCAGAGTCCCATAACCGCCCAAGCGGTCTGGGACGCCGTGCTCGGCCCTTGGCCCTTGAAGACGGGATCGTCATAGGTGTTGCAGCGCTCCCCCCAACCGCCGTCTTCGCGCTGGACTTGGTCCAGCCACTGCCCCGCTTTGACCAGCCACGGCTGACGCATATCCAATTTCAGTGCCCGGAGCCCGCGCAAGACCTGCCATGTGCCGTAAATGTAATTGACTCCCCAGCGCCCATACCAGGATCCGTCCGATTCCTGTCGTTCCTGGATAAACTGAATGGCTTTCTGAACCTGGGGATTCTCCACGCTGTAGTTCTCGTATCCGAGCAACTCCAGGATGCGGGCGGCAATGTCGGCGCACTCCGGATCAAGCATGGCGTTGTGATCCGCAAAGGGCACCTTCTCCAGAATGTTTTTCGTGCAATCCTTGTCAAAAGCCCCCCAGCCACCGTCCTTGCACTGGAAGGTCATCATCCAGTTCAAGCCTCGGCGAAAAGCGGCGTCGCGCCGGGCCGGGTTGTCGGTCGGAATCAGGCGCAAAGCCAGGAGGACCATGGCGGCGTCATCGACATCGGGATTCCACTTGTTCTCGAATTCGAAGACCCAGCCGCTCGGCTCGACGTCGGCAGGATTCTTGTACTTCCAATCGCCCCGAAACCGGATCTCTTTGCCGATGAGCCAATCGCAGGCTTTTTTCAGGGCCGGATGATCTTCCGGCAAGCCGGATTCGCGGAGGCAAATGGCGACGATCGCGGTGTCCCAAACCGGCGAGAAACAGGGCTCGATCCGAACACTCTCCGGAGTCTCATGCTCAAGCTTCTTCAACTCGCGCTCGGCTCGAATGATCTCGGGGTGATCATCCGGATATCCCAAGGCCTTGAGCGCGATCAGGCAATTGAGCATCGCCGGGAAAATCGCCGCCAGCCCATCGCTGCCTTCCAACCGTTCCAGCATCCATTGCTCGGCCTTGATCAAAGCGCGCTGGCGGAAGGGGTGAATACGGTTCCGCGCGAACCACTCCGCGAATTTATGGAGCTGGTCGAGCCAGAGAAACAGATTCCGCCACGTGAACCGTTGCGGATCGAAAGGCAGGGCGAGATCACGTTCGTGATAACCCTCCGGGTAAAGCTCATCCAAGGTCACGCCGGCCGGTTTGTGGGTCGGTTTGAAATGGTTGATGATGGCCAGCGGCACCAACATCGAACGGCTCCAGGAACTCATCTCGTAAAAGTTCACATGAAACCACTTGCCGATCAGGATAACTTCGCAGGGAATGGTCGGAACGTATTCCCAAGGAAACAGCCCGAGCAGCGCGAGGTAGAGCTTCGCGAACGTGTTCATCCGCGGCACGCCCCCCATGCTCATGGCCATTTCCCGGGCCCGGAGCATCCGGGGATCGGTCACCGGAATCCCGGCCAGTTTCAGGGCCAGATAGGCCTTGATCGTGGCGTTCACTTCCGCCGGACCGCCGTGGTAAATATTCCAACCCCCGTCCGACAATTGCATGGAAAGGATGTGATTGACCCCTTTGCGCTGCCATTCGGCATCCACTTTCCCGTTCCAATGATGGTAGGCAATCGTGTCCGAGACCAACGTCGAATCGACCATCAACTCGCCGACCCAGTAGCCTTCCGGTTTTTGCTCCCCGAGCAAATAGCACTGAGACCGCCGGATGGCGGTCTCGAGGTCGGCCCGGGCTTGGAGTTCAAGGCCCGGCTGACGCGGCCGAGCCCGGGCCGCCGTCCCGCAAGATGATGTTTCTGACACGCACCATAATCTGCGAATTCGCCTTCACCCTGTAAAGCCCCTTTTCACCCTTGAACTTTCTCCGACCAGCGATAGTTTCGCAGCCCGATGAAGTATGCAAAATATCACGCCCTGGGGAATGATTACCTGGTCCTGGACCCGACAGACCTGTCGGCCGAGCTGACCCTCAGCCAGATTCAATTGATCTGCCACCGCAACTACGGCGTTGGATCGGATGGCATCCTCCTCGGTCCCCTCCCTTCGAGCCAAGCCCGCTTTGCCTTGCGCATCTTCAATCCCGACGGCAGCGAAGCGGAGAAAAGCGGCAATGGCTTGCGCATCTTCTCCCGCTATCTGTGGGACACGGGGCGAGTCGGCCATGAGGAGTTCACCATCGAAACGATGGGCGGCATCGTCAAGTCCACCGTCCACGAAAGCGGCCAGACCGTGCGCGTCGAAATGGGCCAGGTCAGCTTTCGCAGCGAGAAAATCCCGGTGACCGGACCCGCGCGGGACGTTCTCAACGAATCGATTGTGGCCGGCGACCGGACCTTCACCTTCTGCGCTGCCACGGTGGGGAATCCGCATTGCGTCCTTCCGCTGCCCAGCGTGAGCCCGGATCTGGCCAAACACTACGGACCGATCCTGGAAACCCACGCCTTCTTCCCCAAACGAACCAATGTCCAGTTCATGAAAGTCCTCGATCGAAACAATTTGCAGATTGAGATTTGGGAACGCGGGGCTGGCTACACCCTGGCCTCGGGCAGCAGCAGCAGCGCCGCCGCCGCCGTGGCTCATAAGCTGGGGCTGTGCGACCGATCGATCACCGTGCACATGCCGGGTGGCCGGATCGCGATCGAGATCCGGGATGACTTCTTCATCCTCATGACCGGACCCGTCACCCAAGTGGCCGAGGGAAACCTTTTCCCGGAAGCGTTCGAGACGACCCTGCCCGGTTAGCCTCCCACCCAATCCAGGGCAAAAATCAGACTGGTCAAAAGTGCCCGGCTCCACGATTTTACCCTTCAAACTGAAAATCGCTGACTCATGTTTACCGGAACCTACACCGCCATTGTCACTCCGTTCAAAAACGGAACACTCGACGAAAGAGCCCTCGAACGCCTGATCAAGGCTCAGATCGCTGGCGGCGTCGATGGCATCGTGCCAGTCGGAACCACCGGCGAATCCCCGACCCTCAGCTTCGAGGAGCATATTCGGGTCATCGAACTCTCGGTGAAGTTCGCCGCCAAGAAGGTGCCAGTCCTGGCTGGCACCGGCGCCAATTCGACCAGCGAAGCCGTCTTCCTGACGCAAGAGGCCGAAAAAGCGGGCGCGGACGGCTCCCTCCAGGTCGCCCCTTACTACAACAAGCCAACCCAAGAAGGCTTGTTCCAGCACTTCCGCAGTATTGCCCGAGCCACCCGCCTTCCCATCATCCTTTACAGTGTCCCCGGGCGATGCGGCATCGAGATCGGCGTGGACACCGTCAACCGCCTGGCTCACGACAACTCGAATGTGATCGGCATCAAGGAAGCCGGCGGGCATCCCGACCGCGTCAGCCAACTCCGGAACAGCCTCGGGAAGAAATTCACGATCTTGAGCGGCGACGATTCGCTGACCCTGCCGTTCATGGCGGTGGGAGCCAACGGCGTCATCAGCGTCGCGTCCAACGTCATCCCGCGCGACGTGAGCAACCTCGTCAAAGCCTTTCGCCTCGGCAAGCCCGACGCGGCCCTGAAGATCCACCAGAAGTTCTTTCCCCTCTTCAAAGACCTGTTCATCGAAACCAACCCGATTCCTGTCAAGGCCGCTCTCGCCATGCTGGGCCAGATTGAGGAGGAATATCGCCTCCCGCTCGTGTCGCTGGCCGACAAGAACCGCGAAACCCTCCGCGCGACCCTGAAGGCCTGCGGGCTTCTGAAGTAACACCGCCCGCCATGACAAAAATCATCATCACCGGCTCCAAAGGGCGCATGGGCCAAGCCCTCGTCGCCTGCGCCGCTCGCCAGCCGGAACTCCAAGTCGTCGGACAAATCGATTTGGGCGACGATCTGCGCCCCATCATCCCGCAAGCCGACGTCGTCATCGATTTCAGTTTTCACGACGCCACCGCCTCCGTCGCTCAGCTTTGCGCCAATCACCGGAAAGGACTGGTCATCGGCACCACCGGACACACCGAATCCGAGAAATCTCAAATCTCAAGTTTCCAATCTCAAATCCCGATGGTCTGGGCCTCGAACTACTCCACCGGGGTCAACACGCTTTTCTGGCTGACCCGCAAGGCGGCCGAGATCCTCGGCCCCGGCTTCGACCTCGAAGTCGTGGAAATGCATCATCGCCTCAAAAAAGACGCCCCCAGCGGCACCGCCGCCACTCTCGCGGAAATCCTCGCCGCCGTCCGCGGAAGCCAACTGCGTGACGTCCTCCGACATGGCCGCCACGGCATCGTGGGGCAACGGACCGATGCCGAGATCGGCATGCATTCCTTGCGCGGTGGTGATGTCGTCGGCGACCACACCGTCGTCTTCGCCACGCCCGGCGAACGGCTTGAACTGACCCACAAAGCCTCCAGCCGCGACACTTTCGCCAACGGCGCCCTCCGCGCCGCGCTCTGGGTCACTCAGCAGGCCCCCGGGCTCTACGACATGCAGGACGTGCTCGGCTTGAAATGAACCGGCCCGCCGGGATGAAGACCGAGGCGCCCGCGGAGTGGGCCTTCGTCGCGCTCGGATCCAACCTCGGAGACTCGATTCGAATCATCCCCCAGGCGATCGATCAATTGGCGGCGCTGAGTTCGTCGCCCCTGCTTCGATCATCGCTCTGGCGCACGACGCCGATGGATTGCCCGACCGGCTCGGCCGACTTCATCAATGCCGCCGTCGGTTTCGCGCCCCGGTCCGGCGAAACTCCCGAGACGCTCCTCCAGCATCTTCAACGGCTGGAGGCCGAGTTCGGACGCAAACCAAAGAAGGCATGGAACGAAGCCCGGCCGCTCGATCTCGATTTGATCGCGTTCGGGAGCCAGATCCGGGCCGCACCCGCACTGATTCTGCCGCATCCGCGCGCTCATCTCCGGCGCTTTGTCCTGGCGCCCCTCGCGGAAATCGCGCCCCACCTCTGCCTGCCCGGCCAGGCCCGCGCCATTCACGAACTGCTGGCCACCTTGGTGACCGACGAAACTGTCTCTCGGATCGAACCCTGAGCCGCAGGATACAGTCAGACTCGGGGAGCACACGCGCCCTCGCGTGTCCCGCACGGCGCCTTCGCCGTGCGGAATCGGAGCGCAAATCAGCGACGAATAGGTGACCCATATCGGGGCACCCATTTGGTCGGCGAGGGCGCCGACCACCGCACGCGAGGGCGCGTCCGATCGCTCAACTGCAAGGTCACGGCCGATCGCTCTGAACTTGGACGAAGGTTTCACATTTGACCGGAAATGGGTTTTTGCCATTCTCTGGGCATGAGCCAACCCAAACCTATCGGACTTTTGCTGTCCATCGCTGCAGTTTCCTTCCTCAACCTTTCTTGCTTCGCCGCCGTCAACCAAGTGGAGAAACTCGCTCCGGACGTCTATTTCCACGAAGGCGATCTGGACGGTCATGGACACTGCAACAACGGCTGGGTGATCTTCGAAGATTACGTCCTGGTGATCGACGGCAATTTTCCGTCCGGCGCCCAGATGATCCTTCCCAAGATCAAAGCCATCACCAATAAACCGATCCGCTTTGCTTTTGACACCCATCATCATGGCGATCACGCCTATGGCAATCAGCTCTGGGTGGATCAAGGCAGAAATTCGAATGAGGTCAAAGCCGCCGTCGATGAGATCAAGGCCACGCTCCAGAAGCAGGAGCGCATCGCCCGTTACGTGGGCAATTTCTTCTCGGCTCAAGTCGAGAAGGTTTACGTGGAAATGGGTGGACGCCCTTTTGAGCCGAAGACGGCCGCGCTGGAGGAACAGCATCACCACGCCACTGCCCATGGGAACGAGCTGCGATCCACCGCCGTGGCTAAAACATCAGCGCCGCGGATCATCCGGTCCAATCGCTGATCGCACGACAAAACAACTCGAACCTAGCCGGTTGAGCCGTGACTCTTCAGTTGAGATGGGGAGCGCGCGCGCCCGCGCGTGCGGTGGATGGCGCCCTCGCCGACCACACTGGGCTGTTCGGACGAGTGTGCCAAGCAACGCAGGTTGAAAGCGATGAATCCCCCGCGCAAAGCCGGGGAAGAAATCCGTTTACAAATCCGTCGTGGCCTCCGAAGATGGTGCCACAGCAAATCAGTCTCAATCCAACGCGATTTCGCGTGCTCGGAAGAGTTTGGCGTATGAAGCGACACACAAGAGTCACGAGGCAAGCCTGCACCTGGATGTTTGCTTCGCTCGTTCTGTGGGGAGTCCCGTTTTCGGTCGATGGCGAGAATGCGCCGAGCGTCCTGCCGACCACGAAACCGAAGGAATTCTCGGCCAAGGACCGAAATCATTGGGCCTTCCAGAAGATGCAGACGACCGCCCCTCCGTCGGTTTCGGATCCGCGCTGGGTGCGAAATCCGATTGACGCTTTTATCCTCGCGGAACTCGACGCCCGGAGCCTCAAGCCCGCCCCCCCCGCGGACGCAGCGGGTTGGTTGCGCCGGGCGAGTCTCGATCTTATTGGCCTGCCTCCGTCACCGGAAGAATTGGACGCCTTCCTCGATGACCACACCGTGGGGGCGCTGGATCGTGCTGTCGAACGCCTGCTCTCTTCCGCCCATTACGGCGAACGCTGGGCGCGGCATTGGCTCGACCTCGCCCGTTACGCCGAAAGCGAAGGTTTCAAAGCCGATGAATCCCGGCCCCATATCTGGCGTTATCGCGACTACGTCATTCAAGCGTTTAACGCGGACAAACCCTACGACCGTTTTCTCGAGGAGCAACTCGCCGGCGACGAGCTCTGGCCGGACGATCCGGACGCCCGGATCGCCACCGCGTTTAATCGGCATTACGCGGATGAGAGCAACGCCCGGAATCTCAGGCAGCGCCGCCAGGAAATCCTCAATGACATCACGGACACCGTGGGAGCCGTGTTCACAGGTTTGACGTATGCCTGCGCCCGCTGCCAC
>CAYHFE010000031.1:0-12546 GCA_964355375.1 uncultured Verrucomicrobiota bacterium | reverse complement strand
CTGCCACGACCACAAGTACGACCCGATCCTTCAGACCGATTACTACCGTCTGCAAGCCTTCTTCGCCAACACGGCCGCGGCGGACTCCATTCCTCTGGCCCCACCCCAGACACTGAAGGATCACCCGGCGCGCCTCGCCGAATGGGAGGAGGCCACGCATTCTCTCCGCGAGGAAATGCGGACTATCGAGGAACCGAAACGCCGGGCCATCATCAAAGATTTCGTGGACAAATATCCGGAGGAAATCCAAACCGCCCTGGCGAAGCCTGAAACGGAACGAACACCCTTCGAATGCCAGATGGCGGCCAAGGCACGGCTTTACCTGGACCCGAACTCCCACCAGTACATCGCGGGCACGGAGACCGTCGCTGGCAGTCTCAAAGATGACACGAAAAAGCGCTGGGACGAATTGCATGCCCGGCTCGAGACTTTTCAACATTTGCATCCCGGAAAGCTGCCCGTCGCCGCCGGCATGGCCGATCTGGGTGGGGATGCCCCAGCCACTTACCTGTTGAATCGAGGGCTCTATGACGCTCCCAAGGACGAAGTTCCCCCCGGGTTTCTCAGTCTGCTCGATCCTCGGCCGACCGTCGTTCGACCGCTCCCGGGAGTCCGTTCCACCGGCCGGCGCGCCGCCTTGGCGAAACTCCTGACGGACCCAGGCAATCCCCTCACAGCCCGAGTGATGGTCAATCGCATCTGGCAATATCATTTCGGCCAGGGTTTGGTCCGAACGGCGAGTGACTTCGGACGCAAGGGTGAGCCCCCGACCCATCCTCGGCTGCTCGATTGGCTGGCGGATGAATTCATTCGAAACCATTGGAGCGTCAAACATATTCACAGGCTGATCGTGGCTTCGAACACTTACCGGCAATCGTCGAGGTTTGACAGCCAGGCTGCCCGGTTGGACCCGGACAACAAGCTGCTCTGGCGTTTCCCGCGGCAGCGACTCGAAGGCGAAACCATCCGGGACGCGGCCTTGGCCGTGGCGGGAATCTTGAATCCGAAGATGGGGGGACCGAGCATCTTTCCGGAACTGCCCGAGGGATTGAGCGTCACGGGCGGCTGGAAGGTGAGCAAAGAGGAGTCGGAACGCAATCGCCGCAGCATCTACGTGTTTGTTCGCCGTAACACCCGCTACCCTCTCTTCGAATCATTCGACATGCCAGACACTCACGAGACTTGTTCCCGTCGGACGGTCACGACCAGTCCCATCCAGGCCCTCACTCTTCTCAATAGCAAACTCACCCTCGAATGGGCGCAAGCCTTGGCCGGCCGGATTCTCCGCAGCGCCGGAGCCGATCTCGAACGCCAGATCGAGACGGCCTACCAAGTGGCCTTGTCGCGCGGCCCCGATCGCGCCGAGAAGCAGATGGCGCGCGTCTTCTTCGACCGGCAGCGCGGCCTTTTGGCGGAACGCCTCGCGACCGGCGAACCGCTGGCATTGCCAGCCGGGATGCCAGTCGAATCCGACCGTGCGCAGGCGGCCTCGTTGGTCGATTTCTGCCACACCCTGATGAACGCGAATGAATTCGTTTACCGAAATTAGGAACGCGTCAGGGGATTCCCTGTTGCTGCGACTTCTCCAACCGGCTCTCACCGCTTTCCATAAACCTGGGTGGAGCGAGACTCCGTCGAGCCCTGACTTTTCTGCCGGCACCGATTTCAGGGTTCGACGGAGTCTCGCCCCACCGGTGGACGGATTCATGGCCCCGATGCATGGACGAAGTCGAAGAGAGCCTCCCACGAACCAATCCAGCCAGCCATGAAGCCTTCCGCCGGAATCCAACCTCACATTTCACCGGTCACGTCGCGCCGCGATTTCCTCGCCCGAGCCGGCGGCGGTTTCGGTTCCCTGGCATTCGGATATTTGCTCGGTTTGGATCGGATCCGACTCCGCGCCGCCGCGTCCCCTGCCTTCGCTCCGCTGGATCCGCTGGCGTCTCGCCTGCCCCATTACGCCGCCAAGGCCAAGTCTGTGATCTGGCTCTTCATGGAAGGCGGCCCGAGCCACCTCGATCTGTTCGATCCCAAGCCCGCTCTGGAGGCGCTCGCGGGCCAGCCGATGCCGGCGTCGTTTGGCAAGGTCATCACCGCGATGGGTACCTCGAACAATACTCTCATGCCCTCCCGACGTGTCTTTCAACAGTTTGGGCAAAGCGGCACGTGGGTCTCCGACTGGTATCCCCACATCGCGAAGCATGTGGATGATCTGGCCGTGATCCGTTCCTGCTGGGCGGACGGTCTCAATCACGTCGGTTCGGTCACGCAGATGAACACCGGTGACATCCTCGCGGGGCGCCCGTCGCTCGGGGCCTGGGCCACCTACGGGCTCGGCAGCAGCAACCAAAACCTCCCCACCTTTGTCATCCTGGCGGATGGCGGGGATCCGGTGGGCGGGCCCAAGCAATGGAGTTCCGGGTTTCTGCCCGCGACTTTTCAAGGCACCAAGTTTCGCGCGGAAGGCACTCCGATTTTCCACCTCGCTCCGCCGAAGACCGTTGGTGAAAAGCAGCAGCGCAGCAAGCTCGACCTTTTGGCGCAACTGAATCAGCACTTCGGGGAGGACAAACCGGACGATTCCGAACTGGCCGCTCGCCTCAACTCCTACGAACTGGCCTATCGCATGCAGGCCGCGGCGCCGGAAGCGGTCGATCTCTCCAAGGAAACCGCCGCCACCCTGGAACTATACGGTCTGAATGACGAAGCCACCCGGAAGACGGGTAGAAACTGTCTGCTGGCACGGCGCTTGGTGGAACGCGGCGTTCGGTTCATCCAGCTCTACTGTGGCGGCACGAGTGGCTGGGACGCCCACACCGATATCGAAGCCAATCATTCCAAACATTGCCGCGAGACCGACCAACCGATCTCCGGTCTCCTCACCGATTTGCAGGCTCGCGGTCTCCTCGACAGCACCCTGGTCGTTTGGGGAGGTGAATTCGGACGAACGCCGTTCAATGAAAAGGGGAATGGACGTGATCATAATCCCTGGGGGTTCACGACTTGGATGGCCGGTGGCGGAGTTCAGGGAGGAGTCGTCTTGGGGAGCACGGACGAGATCGGATTGCGGGCGGTGGAAAAACAATGCCACGTCCATGACCTCCATGCGACCATCCTTCATCAACTCGGGATGGACCACGAGAAACTCACCTACCTGCACAACGGTCGCAACGAACGCCCCACCCTCAATGACGGCGAAGTCATCCGAGAAATCCTCGCCTAACGGGCCACGAATCTCCGGGCGCGTTTTCCATTGATCTCAGTCCCAGCAACGCCGCCATCCGCACCGACGGAGATGCCGTGAGGAAGATTGACAGCAGCGGACGAAAGCCAGACCTTGCAAGGGGTCGGTTCTTGACTTCGAACACAAGTGCTGGCCCGTTCTTCCGTCACGCAATAAAGTCAGTGACCACCGGGATGTTACTGGTCCGGCTCAGAGCGCGGTTGGTCGCGAAGCCTTCGGGCCGTTACGGGTTGGACCCAGGTCGGATGTTTCCAAGACGGAGGGCCGGACCCAGGGTGCGCAGTTCGAGCTTCAAGCTCGCGCCACTTGGCCCGGCGCAACTGAGCTTCACTCGCTGAGAGCCTGGGCCGACTCGAGTGACGCCGGCGTCCACCGACACGCGCGCCAATTCCTTCCAGGTTGCGTCGCAGATCACGGCCTCTGGGCCGCCGCGGTACCTCAGGCTGCCCCCTGGAGGCAAGGGGCGATCCTTCAAGCTGACCGCCAGTTGGCCGTTGATTTCCACAGTCACCGCCAGGGTCGGTTGTTTGGAAGCGGAGCGCAGGATCCATTGCAAAGGTTGTTCAGCGTTTCCATTCTGAAATTCAACGTCCGTTGCGGCAGCCGTTCCGGCGTCGTGGGTCAACCTCTCCGAGTGCGCTTCCAACAGATCCCACTGGCCGGCGCCGGCAGGTTCGAGGTGAAACTCGCGAGTATTGTCGCGCAAGGTCGCCTTCACGGGGGACGGGAAGGCCCTGGCCAGTCGTGCGGACTCCCACTGCTTGATGACCTCGAGAATGGCCGGGATTGCGCCGAACCGTTGGGCGGCTTCCGCCGACGCCCCATCTGCGGCCAACTGGGCCGTGCTAGCCAAGCTGGCCGCCAGGGCGAAGCCAGCGTCGAATCCCGCCGCGCGGGCCAGCAGCCATTCCGCGTCTTCGATGCTGGTGTCGGGGCGCAAGGCGAACCAGCCGAGCATGTGGGGCATGAGGTTGCGTTCGAAGTGCAACTGGTTCTTGAACCGATACAAAGTCTGACTCTCGCGAAACCCGGCGTACCAGGGCTCGCCCCAGTTCATGCGGGTGTAAATGTGCCAGTTGAAATGTCCGGGGTTGCTCGCGTCGTTGATCTGGCCGCGGTGATCCGGCGACAGAGCGTCATACCAGGCTTGGGTAAAGAGAGTTCGGCCGTACTGACCCAGGCCGGTGGACCAGGCGCCTTCCAGCCCATCGAGTGAAATCTGCAGCGTGCCCGCGTGGTTACAGAGCTCCGCCATGTTGCGCGCGACTTCCTGGGTAAGATCGGCATTCGTGAGAAACACTTGATAGCTGTGATCCATCAGCTTGGCCACGGGGACGCCAGTTCCATGCGCGTCCGCTTGTGTGCCCCAGGCACCGCGCTGGCAATCGAGCAGGCGCCACGGCGCTTCGGCCGACACCGTGCCGTAGCGAATCAACTCGTCGCCGATCACCACAGTGTTAAGGGTCGTGCTCTTGCGGAAGCACTCCGCCGCGGCGACGAAGATTTCTTTTTGCTCCGCGTCCACGTTCTTCGTCAAGGCGCTCGCTCCGATGCGGGCCAGGCGTGGATCGGGCTTTGGTGTCACGTAGGAATCCTTCGGGGTGATGAAGTTCGAGAGGGTGTGGAAACCGATACGAACGCCGGCCCGGCGCGCCTTCTCGACGCAGGTTCGCAAACCGTCCCAGCCATTGGGGAAGAGGCCGGGCTTGAGCTTGAAGTGTCCCCAGGTCTCGAAGGGCGAGCTATGGTAAAGGTAGTTCAACCCGGCGCGGGTGGTCATCTCGATGGCGCGGTCGATGGTGCTTTCGCTGAAGTCCACGATCAGGTAGGAGCCGTTGGCCCTGGGGGCGACCTTGGCCCAGACGCCGTCGAGCAGGGGATGAGGCAGACCTTCAGCGACTTCGATGGCGCCCAGTGTTTCCAGGGCCTTCGCTGCCGGGCAGGCGAAGAGCGCGATCTTGCTGCCGATCACACCACCGTCGTGAAAGGCGGGCGCGAGATACGGGTCATGGCCCCAATTGTCGATGAGGCGATCGCGATCGCGTTGGCGGCAGTAGGCTTGGAGCACGCTGCCGAACTCGGTTCGCCGCGCGGTGTCGCCGCGGAAGAGCTGATCCTTTCCCAGAGCCGCCGGGAGGTTGGAGTAATGGCCCAGGTCATCGGCGGTGAAGTCAGCTTCGATGTCGTTTTCACGAGTGGGATATCCGCCCAGCGTTTTGGCGTTCAAGGCCTGCAGGCCGATCGCGCACTCAGGATCGCGCACCACGCCGATAACCTCGCCGATGATGTCGCCGATGGTCGTGGGATAGGGTCCCCAAAGGATGAGCTCGACCCGATTGGTCGGCTGCAAGCCCACCACTTCAAACACCAGATGCGTCGGCTTGGCCTCGGCGGTCAGGGCGGCGGATGCGCCCGTCGCATAGTGGAGCGTCACTCGCCTGGTCTGGGCTTCCCAGGTGGCGCGGATCGGCGCGTGGAGCTTGCCGTCCAAGCGCACGCTCAAGAGTGGAGCGGGCTGGCTGGCGGCGAGGTAATTGCGGCCGTCGGCGTTTCGCGAAATTGCGGCCAGCGAACCGGTCTCATCAAGACCGAACGTGGCGTTCCGCGTCTGCAATGTCACGAGCGGCTTAGCCGCCGCGCAGTTAAACGCCGTCAACATCAGCAGAGTGGCGGCCCAGTGCGACAGGCTCAATAGTTCAGGTGTCCTTGACATGATTGACGATTCTTAGATTGCGGTGGCGATGCGATGACGATTCCACGGCGGCACGACCTTGGGACCCCGCCTGCGGACCGTCAAGCTCTGGCAAAAAATCATGGCCTTTTGGCTGTGTCTGGGTGTGCGCTGGCAGGAGTGGTGGGTGGGCCGAGCGCCTGCGCGACGAGCACTCTCCGCCGGCTGTAATAGAAGGCGAGCCCGCCCTGGTAGAGGCAGGTCGCGAGCATGACGGCGCCGTAGAAACCCCATACGGCCCTTTGCACAAGCGGCCGGATGTCATCCAGATTGAGTTCGAGCTGCTTTAAGGCGTCGCGCATCTCCTGGGAGAGGTTTTCCACCGCGAGCTCACGACCTAGACTCATGAGGCGGGTGGCCGCATAAATGAGAATGACGCCGAGGAGGAATAGTTGCGCGCGGATGAGCCAGCGCATGCCGTCCGCCTGGCGGCGGCGCAGCATCCGGTTGCCCCACACCTCCATGATCCCAGCGGCGACCACCAGCAAACCGACGCAAACGCCGGTCAGATCCCCGAGGAGTACGGTGATTAGAGTGCAGAAACCGGCGAACAGGACCACACTCCAGCCATTCAACCGGGAAATCTTGAGCACTCGTTGCAGGGCCTGGTCTGGGGTCAAGGGTGAGGTCATGATCGAGAGGTGGCTCAACGGATGGGCACCTTCTCCGGCACGCCACGGAAGAAACGTCCGAGATCGCGATCTCTTCCTTTCGTCGCCGGTTGCAGGACCGTCCAGATTTTGAGGGCATCGATGCGTCGCGTCGTGTCCTCCAGCCAGCGCCAGCTTTCGACGTGTCCGTCGGCGAAGCTGACCGTGCCGCCATTCCCGTGACGGGCGGCGGGAAAGCTGATCCAGGTCCACAAGGTCGTGCTGAAGAGGAGCAGACTGTCCGGTGCGTTCAGCCCGAAGGCGCTTTGCTGAATGCTTTTCTCATTCTCATCGATGAACACCAGGGCCGAGGACGGACCGGGCTGCTGGATCTGGCCGAGCTTGTGCCAACAACGGTCGAAGTATTCCGCGCCCGGCTGCGGTTCGAGGTTCATGTACATGCTCATCGCGACGCTGCGAGTGCGGGCCTGCCGGCCCAGGTCGCGGACGGTCGATTTGTCGGCGGGACATCTGTAAATGCCGAAAGATTGGTTGTAGGGGAAGAGCACGCCCTGCTGGATGTTGGTGAGAGTCGTGTCGGTGAAGGCGTTGCCGCGCAGCCAGGAGTTCGCGCCCACCTGCCAAGCCTCGCGCGAGCCGCCGCCGGCGTCGAAGGCCGCATTGGGCGGCAGGCCGTCGTTGTTATCTCCGGCATACATCGTCCAGCAGAGCTGAAGTTGCTTGAGGTTCGAGAGACAAGCGATGCCCTGGGCTTTGGCTTGGGCTTTCGCGAGAGCGGGCAAGAGCATCCCGGCAAGAATCGCGATGATCGCGATGACGACCAGCAGTTCGATAAGGGTGAAGCCCCGCACTCCGGTGATACCTCCGGTGTGCCGCAGTGGGCGATGGAGTCGCGGGCTCATCCTGGTGACACGAAGTGGCTGTTTCTCAGTGGATCGGACGGTAGTCGTCTCATGGGTTTGGAACAAGACAAAAACCGGCGAGCGGACGATTGAACTCGCTTCATCGGATGCGGGATTGTCACGGGGCAGGAGAATAACTGAACGCATGCAAGTTCTGGCTGATGAAGGATGGATCACCGAGGAGATCGAAGTCCGCATCCTTACGGCTGAGTTGTCGGCAATCGGGCTTCAGCGTCGAATAGCCCGGTGTTCGGTCCTCTGGATTCGAGAGGCTTTTGTCTTGTGTTAACGTCTCTGGACGGCTATGGTCCGCTCCACCCGTGAAAAGGCAAATTCCAATCAATCACACGGGAATGCAGACTTCATTCAATAACCCGGCGTCGGCCGGGACGTGAAACAATAGAAGATCTGGAACTTCGTGTTGTTTCGCTTCGTCGGGCCTTTGTGAACCGAAGGCGCACGCGCAGGCGGGCGCGCCGCAAAGTGCTAGAGTGATTTCGGAAGCGAGCGAGACTGGTGGTTCCGCGTTCAGTCGAAGCTTAACCGCGATACGCAACCATGAAAACTTCAATCACGGGCACGCGTGGCACAGCAGGGCGATTCCTCACGAAGTCTTTCTGTTTAGGGTTCTTGTTCTCGAGTGCGGCCTTTTGCCGCGCCGAGGCCAACCCATCAGATCCGAGCGGTCCTGATCCCCAGGTCCGGCTGAGCAACCTTGCGGATTTCAGTCTGGAAGCTCTCCTGAACATGGAGGTGACGTCGGTGGCGAAGAGAGAACAGAGGCTCTCCGAATCAGGGGCGGCGGTTTACGTGATCGGGCAGGAGGAATTGCGCCGGTCGGGAGCCGCCAGCATTGCGGAGGCGCTTCGATCGGTGCCTGGGATCGAGGTGGCGCGGTTGGATTCGCACAATTGGGCGATCACTTCGCGCGGTTTCAACGATACTTTTGCCAACAAGCTTCTGGTCATGATGGACGGGCGGAGTGTTTATACGCCCTTGTTCTCGGGGGTCTATTGGGATGTGCAGGATACGCTGATGGAGGACATCGACCGAATCGAGGTCGTGCGGGGCCCGGGGGCCAGTTTATGGGGTGCCAACGCGGTGAATGGTGTCATCAATATCATCACGAAGAGCGCTAAAGACACCCAAGGAAGCCTGGTCGTCGGAGGCGGAGGCACTGAAGAACGGGGATTCGGCGGGGCGCGTTACGGAGGCAAAATCAGCTCGAACGCCTACTATCGGGTTTATGGCAAGTATCTCGCTCGGGATGGTTCGGCCGTCGCCGACGGATCGCCGGCGAACGATGCGTGGGAAATGGGCCGGGGCGGATTCCGCATCGACTGGGATGCGACCGACAAGAACCGATTGAGCTTCCAAGGGGATATCTATGGCGGCGACTTGGATCAGACCTTCACTCTATTTGCATCCACTCCTCCCCACGCCAATTTCACCGCGCCCTACCGCACCAAGGTGAGTGGAGGAAACCTGATTGGGCGCTGGATCCATCAGATTGGTGACGAATCGGACTTGAGTGTGCAGGCTTACTACGATCGGACTCGGCGCGACTTTAACCTCCTGAAGGAGAATCGGGACACGTTCGACCTCGATTTGCAGCATCGATTTCCCCTTGGAGACAGGCAGGATATCATTTGGGGCAGCGGTTACCGGGTTTCCAGCGACGAAATCGGCAACAGCTTCGACATGGTGGTCGATCCGGATCATCGAACCGTTCAGTTGTTCAGCGGGTTTGTTCAAGATGAAATCGTCTTGGTCGAGGACAAGTTGGCACTGACTCTCGGAACGAAGCTTGAGCACAACGACTTCACGGGATTCGAGATCCAGCCCAGCGGGCGGATCGCGTGGACGCCCTATGCTCACCACACCATCTGGGCATCGGCCGCGCGAGCGGTGCGAACACCGTCGCGTGCCGAAGTGGATGGACGCCTTTTGATCGAGGCGAAGTATGCCCCGCTCGAAAGATTGTTTCCGGGGCTGCCTCCGATTCTGGGGAGTGTAAAAGCGAATCGAAGTTTCGAGTCGGAGGATCTGCAGGCCTTTGAAATTGGCTACAGAGTTCAGCCGCACCGCAGGCTGACTTTGGATGCGGCAACCTTCTATAATCTCTATGACAATTTGCGCAGCGGGGAACTGGGCGATCCTATCTTCGAGTTCGCTCCGCCTCCGCCGCACTTCAATCTTCTCCTCGGAAATGGCTTGTTTGGCGAAACCTATGGCGCCGAGCTCGCAGCCAATTGGCAGCTAACCGACTGGTGGCGTTGGAACGTCAGTTACACGTTTCTTAAGATTCAGATTCACACCGATCCAACCAGCACGGACCGGTCACAGGAACGAATCTACGAGACGGGAAGTCCGGCTCAGCGGGTGGCGTTTCGTTCGATGATGGACCTGCCGCGGGGATTCGAGCTGGACGCCGGCATTCGTCATGTGGGTGATTTGCCGCGCGGCGGAATTCCCGGATACCTCGTCGCCGATGTTCGGCTGAGCTGGCGACCTGTTCCTAACCTGGAACTGTCCATCGTGGCACAGAATCTCCTGGATAATCGACATCGGGAATACGCCCCTGACCTGATCCGAATCGAAAAGACGGACGTTCAGCAGAGCGTCTATGCAAAGGCGACGTGGCGTTTCTAGACCCAGAGCGCAGGGGCGCTGCGCCGATTGATCCGGGCGGCGCCGGGCAGCCTGCGGCGGCGAAAGGCCGTGGTCCGGCGGAGGCCCGCTGGATCGTGCGGTTCGCGGTTCTGTATCTGGCCCTGAGCGTCTTCCCGGTCCGGGGCGCCGAGTCTTCCTCGTTCACCGAATACAACTTAAAGGCCGCGCAGATCTACGGCATCGCGAAGTTCATTCACTGGCCGGAGACCGCCTTTGACCATCCCCGGGCGCCGGTCGTTTTCGCGGTGTTCGGCAAGGATCCGTTCGGCTCGGATTTGGAGGAGATCCTGAAGGACAAGACTCTGAGCGGCCGCCCGATCATCGTAAAGCGTACGTCTCAACTCGAGAACCTCATGCCGTGCCACATTCTATTTGTGGCAAGTTCGGAGGAGAAACGGGTTGACGAAATTCTCGAGGCCATCCGCGGGAGACCGATTCTGACGGTGGGAGATATGGCGCGTTTTCCGGAGCGGGGCGGAATCCTCAAAATGGTCATGGAAGGCCGGCGAGTCGCCTTCGAGATCAATCTGCCCGCGGCGAGCCGCGCCTCGCTGACGGTCGAGTCGCGGCTTTCGAAGCTCGCCCGAACCATCCATGACGATCCACAGAAATAGGCGCAGCGATTGAACTGGCTTCGTCACATATCCATCAAGCGCAAGCTCGTGATGATCATCATGACCGGCGGCTCCGTCGGGCTGTTCATCGCGTGCGCGGCGTTTGTGACGGAGGAATGGGCCATGTTCCGAAAGACGACTGTCGAAGAACTGACGACGTTGGCCGATATCATCGGCTACACCTGCGCTCCGACCCTGTTCCTGGATGATCGCGAGGGAGCGGAGAAAACGCTCGATAGCTTAAAGGCCAAACCGCATATCGATTCCGCCTGCATCTACAGGCCTTCCAACGCCATTCACGCCCGGTGGATCCGCCCGGGGGCTCAGGCCACTTTCCCGGCGTCGGTCCCAACCAACGATGTGCAGCGATTTGAAGGCGACCATTTGGTTCTGTTCAAGGGGATCGTGGTCGATAACGAGGTGATCGGGACGTTGTATCTCCGCTCGGGTTTAACGGCCATTGACTCCAGGTTGAAACGCTATGCCGGGATCGTGATTCTGGTGCTTCTGGCGTCAATGCTCATCACATGGCGCGTCTCGTCCAGCCTCCAGGGCATCATCTCCGAACCGATCTTCAGTCTGCTCAGAACCGCCGAGAGGGTGGCTCGCGATCAGGATTTTTGTATTCGCGCCCAATCTCATGGAGAAGACGAGCTCGGCCTGCTGGTCAAAGGCTTCAATAACATGCTCGCGCAGATTCAGGCTCGCGACACGGCGCTCCAACAGGCCCACGAAAACCTCGAGAGGATCGTTGACGAGCGCACGCGGGCGCTGAAGCTGGAGATCCTGGAGCGGGAACAAGCGGAGAGAAAACTTACCGCTCTGCACCGCGAGTTGCTGACCACTTCGCGCCAAGCGGGAATGGCGGAAGTCGCGACCAGCGTGCTGCACAACGTCGGGAATGTCCTGAACAGCGTCAATGTTTCGACGATTCTGATCAGTGAGCGGATTCGGCGCTCCAAGACCTCGAACCTCCGGAAGATCGCCTCGCTGATCCAGGCACACGCCGACCACTTGGAGCAGTTCGTGCAGCAGGATGAAAAGGGTCAACTCATTTTCCAATACCTCCTTGATCTGGCCGAGCATCTCGACGCGGAACAGAAGGAGGCGCTCAACGAACTGAATTCTCTCAGCACGAACGTGGAGCATATCAAAGAAATCGTGGCCATGCAGCAGAGCTATGCCAGTGTTTCGGGCGTGATCGAGTCCCTTTCTATCACCGATTTGGTGGAGGACGCGCTTCGGATGTATGCCAGCGGATTCCAAAGCAAGGGTATTCATATCGAGCGACGGTATGCGCCATCGCCGGTCGTTTCCGTGGACAAACATCGAGTTCTGCAGATTGTGGCCAATCTGATCGTCAATGCGCGGGACTCGGTGATGGAGGCGGGGCCATCGGACCCGACCATCACCCTCGAGATTGCGCCGACTGGAACCGACAGAGTGCGAATCGCTGTGTGCGACAACGGCGTGGGAATTCGTCAAGAGAACTTGACGCGGGTGTTCTCTCATGGGTTTACGACCAAGAAGGATGGACACGGTTTTGGCCTTCATTTCGGTGCTTTGGCGGCTCAAGAGATGGGCGGATCGCTTTTGGCGGAGAGCGATGGTGAGGGGAAAGGAGCGCGGTTTATCCTAGAACTGCCCCTCGTCAACCGAAATCCGCACCGACGCACCGACGATCATCAAGAGCGGTCGTTGACCTCAGAGCCTGTTTGAAAATTCAAAAGGGTCCTGTTTTCGCGGAAAAGGCCGCTGGGCGAGGCGCGAC
>CAYHFE010000030.1:0-27297 GCA_964355375.1 uncultured Verrucomicrobiota bacterium | reverse complement strand
CGAGTTTTTTCGGTGAACTCTTTCTCGGACAAACCCAAACCAGCCCGAATGTCGATGCCGGGAGCATTCCCACGGTATCGTTCGTGGGCGGATTCCTCGGAGCGCGTGGCCAGTTTACTGAGAAACTGACGGGTGTCGTCCGGGCCGGTTACGAAAATCGGACATTCAGCGATGGCGCGAGCGCCCCAAGTTCTCCGGTCGTGAACATGTCGCTCGCCTACCGTTTCTCGACCAAGACGGCGCTCTCGCTTGACTACTCGCGGTCGCACGATGTCTCGGTCCAATACGCCAAGCAGTCTTTCACCGCTGATGTGGTGGGACTTCAATTATCCCAAGCGCTTGGAACGAAAGGCAAATGGCGAGCGGCGTTGGGGAGCAGCTACAGCTCGTATCAGTATGACGCGGAGTCGGGTGTGGGAACCCAGTATCAGCGCTATTCGGCGAATTTTAGTCTGGCCTACCAGATTCAGCTCTGGCTAAATGCCAGCTTTGGATATAGTTTTGACACGGTCCGATACGGCGTGGGTTCGGCATCCAATTACGACATCAACCGGGTCACGCTGGGTTTAGCGGTGGGATACTAGCGATGAGCAAGATATGAAATCGATCCGATTCGAATGCAGCCTCAGAGGTTTGATGCTTCTGTCGTTCGCCTTATGGACACCTTTTGTCTCCGGCGAGGATGACCTTGATCGAAAGGTCGCCCCGTCGGATACCATTTTCGTTGAAGTGTTTGGAGATAAGGATTTGACCGTGGAACGACGGGTTCAGGCCGGTGGCGCGATTACTTATCCGCTCTTGGGGACGGTTGAGGTCGCCGGCAAGACGACCGCTGAAGTAGCGGTGATCTTAACGCAGTTGCTCGGCAAAGATCTTCTCGTCAACCCGATCGTGAGCGTCAACGTCAAGGAGTATCGCATGCGGACCGTCTCCGTTCTGGGATCAGTCGCGAAATCGGGCACCGTTAAGTTGCCGATCGAACAGAAGATGGACATCATCGAGGCCATTGCGGAAGCAGGTGGATTTAACCGTGAGGCCAACCGCAACCGGATCGAGCTGAACCGCAATGGCAAGACCAGGACCCTTAAGTATGATCAACTCCGCAAAGAAACCGACCCAGCCAAAAAGATCTGGGTCGAACCCGGTGATGTGATCACGGTGCGCGAATCATTCCTGTAAGCTCTCTATGGAAAACGAAAATTCTGCCGCCAATCCGACCGGCCAACAGGAAGAGACGATTAACCTTCGTCATTACTGGCACGTTATCCTCGAGAGACGCTGGCTCATCATCACCGCGTTCATCTCGGTTTTCGTTCTCAGCCTGATTTACCTGTTCAAGGCCACCCCCATTTACCGGGCGACCGCCAAGATGCAGA
The DNA here is from genome assembly GCA_964355375.1 of uncultured Verrucomicrobiota bacterium. Lineage (GTDB taxonomy): Bacteria > Verrucomicrobiota > Verrucomicrobiia > Limisphaerales > SIBE01 > CAYHFE01. The sequence goes on along the minus strand of CAYHFE010000030.1, from coordinate 25,921 downwards.
TCAATCCGGAGATGGACAATATCCTCCGGATCGAAGGTCTGGGGATGGCCCGGCAGGAACAGGATTACCTCCAAACTCAGTACAAGAATCTCCTCAGCCGGACCTTGATTGAATCGGTCGTGGCCAAATTGAAACTGCAGAATGACGAGCGTTACGGGAAGAGCGCCGACATCGTTCGCGCCGTCGCGGGCGATCTCCAGGTCGCGCCCATTCGCTTGAGTCGTCTCGTGGATATCAACGCCGAGCATCCCGATCCGAAACGCGCCACCGAAATCGCCAATACCCTGGTGACGAACTTTATCCAGATTAACCTGGACCAGAAGGTCAACGCCTCTCTCGACATTGTCAGACGACTGGAACAAGAGGCCAACTCTCAAAAAGCGTTGCTGGAAAGGACGGAGAAGGCGCTGCAGAAGTATTCGGAGGACAACAAGAAAATATCGTTTGAAGACAATGAGAATATTGAGACGTTGACGCTCAAACAGTATCAGACCGGATGGGCGGAGGCCAAGAGCAAGGCGGAGGCGGCGCAGAAAATCGTGGATGAAGTGGACGCGGCTTTGAAACGGGGCGTTTCCATTTTCTCCATTCCTCAAGTGGCCAATAGCACGGCCATCCAAGACGGAATCAAGTCCTGGGCGATTCTTCGGGCGGATTTCGAGGAATTGAAAAAGAAATACCTGAGCCGGCACCCGTCCTATGTCCAAGCGGAAGGCAAGGTCCTTTCTTTGGGAGGTTCGCTGACAAACCAAGCGATGACGTTAATCGAGTCCCTCCACTTGGCGGCGAGCACGGCTCAGGCGGAAGAGACAACCTTGAAGAAGCTTCGGGACAATCAAGAACAGAAATCGATCGAGTTCAACAGCCTCCGGATTCAATACGGTTTCCTGAAGCGGGAAGCCCTGCAGAACCAAGCGCTTTACACGCAAGTTCTGTCCAAGATGAAGGAGACGGATCTGACCGGACGACACAAGATCAATAACATGCTGGTCGTGGATCCGGCCAGCATTCCCCTTAGCCCAGTCAAACCGCGCAAGCTTCTCACCGTCTTTCTCGGTCTGGTCGGCGGGTTGGCCGTGGCGCTGGGCTTGGCCTTCTTCGTCAATTACCTCGACGATTCCATCAAGAGCCAGGATGACGTCGAAACCTACCTCCGGTTGCCGTTCTTGGGATACGTCCCGAATATCAAGACGAACAGCGTCGTCGAGCGCGACCTGCAATCGCACATGCATCCGCAGTCCAACGCCGCGGAAGGATTCCGCACCATTCGAGCGACGATTTCCCTGACTCACAAGTCGGACAAGTTCCGGGTCCTGGCGGTGACGAGCACGATCCCGTCCGAAGGCAAGTCCCTGGTGGCCTCCAACCTTTCGATCGTCAATGCCCAAACCGGTCTTCGGACGGTTCTGATCGACGCGGACTTGAGGCGCCCTTCGGTGCATAAGGCCTTCCAGCTTCATAGCCCGATGGGGCTTTCCTCGTTCCTGACCGAGGAGGTTTCGCAGATCGACCCGATCATTCATAAGACCGAGGTGCCGAATCTGGACGTGATTTGTTGCGGATCTGTTCCTTCGACGCCATCGGAATTGATCGGATCGAAACGGATGATGGAATTCCTCGAGGCCGTGCGCTCACGTTACGATCGCGTGATCCTGGATTGCCCGCCCATTTCGGCCGTGAGCGATCCGCTCATTATTTCAGCCATGGCGGACGGCATCGTGTTCGTGACCAAGTTCAACAAGATTCGGCGGGAACATGCCCGCAAGTCGGTCCAGCGGGTTCAGAACGCGGGAATTCATATTGTCGGCTGCGTTCTCAACGACATCGATTTCGAGGGGAAGGATTCTTACTACTACTCTTACTACTACTACCAAAACCGGTACTACTCGAGCCACTACAAGACCGGCGATGGCAAGAAGGACAAAGGCTCCGACTCGGCCAAGGCCCGGACCAACAATTAGAGATTAGAGATAATTGCTGAGCAGCAACTTCAGGCTGGCTTTGGTCTTCGCCGGCCAGTGTTTTCGGTCCGTCAGAATGGCGTTCTGCAGAGCGTGATGGCAGGAACAACCGGGATCGGACGGGATGCGAGGCAAGACCTGAGCGATGATTTTCTTGGCCTGCTCGGCGTTCTTCATCAAGTTCGCGACGACGAGCTCCACCGTGACGTGCGCCTCGTCCACCTTCCAGCAATCAAAATCCGTGACCATCGCCATCGTCGCGTAGGCGATTTCCGCCTCACGAGCGCATTTGGCCTCGCCCAAGTTGGTCATTCCGATCACGTCGTATCCCAGTCGGTGGTTGGTCAAGGATTCGGCTCGCGTGCTGAAGGCGGGGCCTTCCATATTGACATAGGCGCCTCCGTCGTGAACCCGTGAGCCGAGGCTTTGCGCGGTCTTAAACAAGAGGCTCCGCAGCTCCGCGCAGATCGGATCAGCAAACGCGATGTGAGCCACGATGCCGCGGCCAAAATAAGTATGCCCGGCCGATTGCTTCGTGCGATCGACGAATTGATCCGGGAGAACGATGTCGCACGGCCGGTAACGAGCCTGTAAAGACCCGACCGCGCTCACGCTGATGATCCAGGCCACCTTCAGCTTCTTCAATCCATAAATGTTGGCCCGATGATTGAGCTCACTGGGAAGCAGGCGGTGTCCTCGGCCGTGACGCGGCAGAAACACGACCGGACGATCCGCTAACTCGCCGGTCAGAAAATCATCCGAAGGCGAACCAAAAGGCGTTCGGACCTTGACCCATTTGGGTTTCTTCAAACCTTCAATCTGATACAAACCGCTGCCGCCGATAATTCCGACTCGATTCATTCTTCAAGATCCTTTCTTGATTGTCTGCCGACCTGTCCGCATCCCTTCGCCGCAACTCGTCAGTCGAGATGGGGAGCGCACGCGCCCTCGCGTGCTGCGGTCGGCGCCCTCGCCGACCGTCTTGGTGCTCCAGAATAGGTCACCGTTCAGTGACTGATTTGCGCTCCGGTTCCGCCCGGTGAGGCGCGGAGCGGGACACGCGAGGGCGTGTGTGCTCCCCGATGCTCACTGAATACTGACGGCTTAGTGGTTTTCCGGTACGATTTCAACTGTGTTCTCCCGGGTTTTCGAAAAATCGAAAAAGGGCGGAAGTTTTGTTTTTGAAGGTGAAAGCCGAAACGCCCGAAGCTATCCTGCCACCGCATGTCTGAGACATTGGTGGTCAACGAGATTTACCTGAGCCTGCAAGGCGAGAGCACGTATGCCGGGATTCCCTGCATTTTTGTCAGGCTCACGGGATGCGATTTGCGATGTTCCTATTGCGACACGGCTTTCGCGTTTCTCGAGGGGCGACGACAAACTCTGGTGGAGATTCATTCAAAGATCGACGAATTGGCGAAACCATTCAACCAAGCGGATCACCCCCGGCGATGGCCGCTCGTGGAGTTGACGGGGGGTGAACCGCTACTGCAGAAGAATTCGCTGCGGCTGATGAAAACTCTTTGCGACGATCAATTCACCGTCCTGCTGGAGACGAGCGGAGCCCATGACATTTCGCGGGTCGATGCGCGGGTGCATCGCATCGTGGATCTCAAATGCCCGAGCACTGGCGAGGTCGAACGTAATCGCTGGGAGAATATGCCCCATTTGCGGGCCGGAGATGAACTCAAGTTTGTCATCGCCACCAAAGAAGACTATGCCTGGGCGACCGATCAGATCCATCACCACAACCTCATGACCATCTGTCCACTGCTGTTCTCCTGGGCTTCGCCTTTGACTCCGGGACAACTGAACCCTTCTCTGAGGAAGATCCCCACAGGTCAAAGGCCGATCTCGCGCACAGAGCTAGCCGAAAGAATTCTCGCCGACGCCCTGCCAGTTCGATTCCAGGTGCAGATGCACAAGGTCATTTGGGCTCCCGATGCGAGAGGCGTCTAAACGTCCCATCCAACCGGTCATGGTGAATACCGTCACTCAGGAGACGCTTGATTCATTGCGCGCTTACGAGTGCCAAAACATCACTCGGATCGCACCCGACGGCTCGTGGCCGATCGTCTGGGAAAGGGCTCGAGGTGTCCATGTCTGGGACGCAGCTGGACGTCGGTATCTGGACTTAACGGCCGCCTTCGGAGTTGCCGCGGCTGGCCATGCCAATTCTCGAGTGGTGCGAGCCGGACAACGCCAGATGGCTCAGCTCCTCCACGCGATGGGCGATGTCCATCCGCACGCTCTGAAGGGGCGTCTCGTCCAAGAACTCAGCCGTCTTACGTTTGAGAAATGGACTCGCGGGACCCGGAATCCGGTTTATGGCAAGACCATCCTCTGCAACTCAGGATTTGAGGCCGTGGAGGCGGCGCTGAAGACTGCCCTCTTGGCCACCGGAAGGCGGGGAGTGATCGCATTCCGAGGGGGCTATCACGGTCTGGGCTACGGCGCCCTCAGCGTCAATTCTCGGAAGTTCTTCCGGGCGCCGTTTCGGTCTCAGCTTGGCCGATTTGGCCATTTTGTTCCGTTCCCAACTCACCAGATTTCGCTCAACGAACTCGGGCCGTTGCTGGAAAGGACGCTCCACAACAACGCCATCGGTGCCATTTTGGTCGAACCAATCCAAGGTCGTGGAGGGATCCGAATCCCCCCGCTCGGTCTCTTGCCGCTTCTGCGCAGGCTTTCGACAGATTACGGATGCTTGCTCATCGTCGATGAGATCTTAACCGGATTTGGCAGAACCGGAGAATGGTTTGCGTCTGAGCATTCCGGCACGGTTCCGGACCTGGTGTGTCTCGGAAAGGCGTTGACCGGCGGTTTTCCTTTGTCCGCGTGCGTCGGGGCAGCGGACCTGATGGATGCGGCTTGGCCCAAATCGACCGGAGAAGCCATTCACACCAGCACATTTCTTGGCCATCCCGTTGGATGTGCCATGGCTCTGGCTCAGATCGAAGAGATTACAGACAAAGGACTTGTCGAACAAAGCGCCGTTCGCGGGCAGATCCTTCTGCAACTCTTGTCTCAGGTCGTGGCCCCGCCCGGATTTCAGATCTCCGCTCGGGGACTTGGGCTATTGGCGGGCCTTGAAATCACCAGCTTAGGGGGAAAACCCGCTCCGATACCAACGCTCAGGGCGATTGAAGGGATGCTGCGACGAGGATTCATTCTCCTCCCCGAAGGCGAAGACTCCAATGTGATCAGCTTCTCCCCACCCCTGGTCGTCTCAGACTCCCAAATCCGGCAAGCGGTCCATGCTCTGAAACAGGTCTTCGAGGAACAGGAGTTTCAGACCTGATCGGTGCCTTTGGCTAACTGTTCAGTATAGGTTTCTCCCGGAGTGACCGATGTCGAAGCTCGCTGCGCAAGAGAATCAAATAGTATCCCGGCCGCTTCTGGCTGAGGTGGGTCGAGGCGTGGCGAAAATTGAGACGGAAGACGGTTTGGTCATTCTCCGATCGCGACGTGATTGACCGCGTCTCGCCGTAACGCACCGGCATTTCCGCTCGGCCCCGATTGTTCTCATTAACGACTGGCATAGCTCTACAATCGGAGAGAGCAAATCTCAGGCCGAGAGAGTCGAGCTTGCGAAATAATCACCTGCCGTTTAGAAAAAAGAGCTCTCAGTCCGATTCGCACTCGGATTGAGCTAGTCAAACGCGACGCCAAGTGCCATGTCTCCCTGGCTTGGCGACGGAGTCAGCGAACCCGTGATATAAGAACGATGGATGGCGTTTATGAAGCTGAGTGAGATTAAGGAAATCCTGGCCGCGGGGCCGATTCATTTGACCAAGTCACTGGGGCAGAACTTTCTCCACGATAACAACCAACTGCGGCGGATCATTTCGGCGGCGGAACTGATTTCGGCAGATTCGGTCTTGGAGATCGGTCCCGGTTTGGGCGCGCTGACTGAGCTGCTCTTGGCCAATGCTCAAAGGGTGGTTGCGATTGAGAAAGACCGACGCCTTCATGAATGGCTCAGCCGACGTTATCAGAATGAAACGCGATTGACCTTAATCCATGGCGATGGGTTGGACTACGTCCGAGATACGCCATTCGATTGGAGGGCGTGGAAATTGGTGGCGAATTTACCTTATTCGGTCGCCTCACCGCTCATGGTGGAGCTGGCTCAGGCAAAGCACCCGCCGAGCAGGATGACGGTCACAGTCCAGATGGAAGTGGCGCGGCGGTTGATGGCCAAGGCGGGCGAACCGACCTATGGGGTGCTCACTCTTCTGCTGCAAATGCATTACGAACCGGCCGATTGTTTCCGCATTCCTCCCTCGTGCTTCTTTCCTGCCCCCGAGGTTGACTCCGCATGTGTCACCCTCGTAAAGCGATCGAGGCCGTTGGAAGACACGGACAATTGTGGAGTGCTCTCCCGTTTGGTGAAACGGAGTTTCTCCCAGCGCCGCAAGATGATGATCAAGCTTCTGAAAGCGGACTGGCCTGCGGCAAGCCTGGAAGACGCGTTCCGCCGAATCGGCCTTTCCACGCAGATTCGTGCCGAGAAGGTGTCCCTGGAACAGTTCGCCCACTTGGCGCGGCTTCTGACGCTCCGACCCAGTGAACCAGAATGAATGACGAGATTTTTGACGTGGTTAACGACCGGGATGAAGTGATCGGGCAGCACACCCGGCGCGAAGTCCATCGGCTGGGGCTTCGACATCGGGCGGTCCATGTCCTGGTTTTCAATTCGAAGGCCGAGCTGTTCCTCCAAAAACGATCTCTGGCCAAGGACTGTTTCCCCGGGGTCTGGGATTCCTCGGCGTCCGGCCATTTGGAGGTCGGAGAGGACTACGACGCGTGCGCGACGCGGGAACTCCGAGAAGAATTGGGATTCGAGCCATCCCAACCACCACGGCGTCTCTTTAAGATCGATGCCTGTCCAGAAACGGGACAGGAATTCCTCTGGGTGTACCGGTGCGAAGCCGAAGGTCCCTTCACGCTGGACCCCATAGAAATCGAGTCAGGAGGCTGGTTTACCCCTGAGCGAATCTCGAATTGGCTGAAGGAAAGCCCGCAAGACTTTGCGGGTTCAGTGCCGTTGATCTGGTCGCGTTTGTCAACCGTGGAGCGAGTTTGACACCCACTCCGCATTCGACGGCAGAACCTCTAGGTCAAACGTTCCACCGCCCCGCCTCCCACCAAGCCAGCGACCAAGTCGAGCGTGTCACGACGCAGGCATACCGGCACATCACCTTGAAGGTCCGGATGCTCGAGCAACCGCCGCCCGTTTCGCGCGAACCTCATCGCACTGAGGAGATCACCTTGCGCGGCTCGGTAAATCTGTAAGGCGATGTGAACGGAGTCGGCCATCGCACCCGCCGAGTAAACTGGCCCAATCAGCTCGCAAAGAGCTCCCGCGGCCAGCGTGTCTTCATACGAAACTTGATCGGCTGTTCCGCTGCAGACAATGATCAGATTCTGGGGTTGCTTCGACTCCAGCCAACCGGCCAGGGCACGGAGACCGGCCAACGAACCGATCAGGACTTGGGCCGCCGCCGCACACGCTTTAAGGGCTCGAGTCCCATTGGTGGTGGTCATAACGATGGTTCGTCCACGCACTTGTTCAGGCCCGAATTCCCGAGGCGAATTACCCAGGTCAAAGTCCACCCCGCCCGACTGCCCAGCTCGGATCCGCAAACCATTTCGCTCCCCCGCCAACAACACGTCGGGATGCCTTCGACGGAGATCCAGAGCTTCGTCAATATCTGCGACCGGAAGGATCCGAGCCGCTCCGTTGGCGAGAGCGGTCATCATGGTGGTCGTCGCGCGAAGAATATCCAAGACAACGCAGACCGTTTGGCTCAGATCTCTCGCAGGCAGCAGCGCATACTCCGCTGGAGCCAACAGGACTTCGAGGCTTCGTTTCATGAGTTAATCCAGGATACGATTATTCTTCGTCCGCATATAGTGAAACAAGTATTGCTGGGCATAACCAGCGGAGGGTCCAAAATGGCTGGCCGCGAATCGCTGGACCTGCTCATTCCGCACGGATCGCCCCTGAAAATAGAGCTCCCGCAGAGCTCGCATAATCCACACATCGATCGGAAACGCGTCCTGAAATCCATAGGCAAACAGCAGCACACAGTCCGCGATCTTTCGCCCGACCCCAGGCAATCTTAGCAGTTCCTCTCGCGCCGCCACCGTTTCACTTCTGGCCACTCGATCCAAATCGACTGCGCCTTCCGCGATTAAAGTGGCGGTCCGTTTCAAGTAAGGAGCGCGAAAACCCATTCGGCAGGCGCGAAGATCGGACTCAGGGCATCGCGCGAGACGCGGGGCAGACGGGAACGAAAAAGCGGCCGCGCAACCTGGCGGCACGCGCACCGGCTCACCAAAGCGCTCACAGAGAATTCCGACGATTTGTCGGATCTGAACGATCTGTTTGTTGGACGACAAGATGAATGACGCCAGACACTCCCACGGATTTTGGCGCAAGAGCCGAAGCCCGCGGCACGCAGTCACCGCCGTTTGCATCGGCTCATCCACCGGGAAACTGGCGAGAATTGGAGAAAGCGGCACGTCGGTCTGCAGATAGTCGGTGAGCCAGGACCATTCTTTGACGGACTCGACCGTCGCCGCGCGAATCGCGCTCTCTGTCTCCGAGAGCCTGACCCATCGAGAGCCGACGACGCCCATCCACTCCGCCTGCTCGCGCCGCCAGCGAAATGCCTGACCTGAGTTCAAAGTCGCGGCCAGGTTGTACTCGTGAACCGGGAGCAGCGTTTGGAATGTCCGATTGGTCATTTCATCGGGACCCAGCATCCGGCCACAACCCGCGTCGGCTCCAGAGAACCCACATCACCGTGGGCGGTCTTGAAGGATGATCCACTTCACTATCGCTCTGGTCTCCATCCGAATTTCGGATCACCCTGTGACCATACCATTTCAGAACTCGAGATTCTGTGCTCACTGGAGATCGCGACAGGCAAATAGTTGCACTCGATGAAAAACCCGTCCGCGGTAAAGAATCTCGCGAATTCCCAAATCGGTCACGGTGGCAAACTCTCGTTTGATTCTTTCCGGCGGTGGCTGGGGCGTGTCGCTCAATACGACATAAATGGCGTTCTGCCCCTTGCGCTGCTGGTAGCCAGGCCAAAAGTAGAACTGGTTTTCCGGGCGAGCGGACGTTGGGTAATAAACCAGGGGCGTATGGGGCACGCCCGATTTGGCTTCGGGCATGTAAAACGAGAGCAATCCGGTGATCCCGTAATGGTCGCCAATAATGAAGACGGGTTTGCCTTCTCGCAGGAACTGCGATCTGGCCATGCTCACCTCGCGAGCCACGTCTTTCCAGCTCCGCACTCGGGTCAGCGGATCGAGCTTGGCTGACATAGGGGTTCCCGTGGCCTTTTGGAGCAAATCCGTGTTGTGCAGGAAGACGACGGCCATCGCCCCAAGAGACACTCCCCATCCCAGCCAATGGCGCATCAGCGCGCCCGCTTCGCGCCAACGTCCCTCCCAGTAAAGAATGGAAAGGCAGAAGAGCGGAAGCACGGACGGAGCAATCCAATTGGGCTGAACTCGCGCGCGGAACGTGTAGAAGAGGTAGAAGAGAAACAACGGAGCGCCCATGCTAAAAAGATAAACCATCAGATCCGATCGATCCCGGCGGCGCCAAAACGCCCAAGCAGCCCAGCCGACCGCGACGACATACCACGGATTGAGCAAGAGAGATTCTGCGATCAGAAAATCCCAAAAGAAGCGCAAGGTCGGTTGCCACGCTTCGCTGAGACCCCCTCGCTCGGCCAGGTGACTCACGGTGATCCAACCGTTTTGGTGGTTCCAAATGAGGACGGGCCAGGTCCAAGCCGCGGCCAAAACCAAAGCCCAGTAGGGTCCAGCCCGCCGCAAGTGCCTTCGGGCCGGCCGGCTCAGAATGAAGAAAACCAGCCAACAAAGGAGTTGGAAAAGCGCCACATACTTGCTCAAGAATCCCCAACCCATCCAGAGCCCGGTCCACAACCACGGAATCGTAGAGTCGCTCTTGACGGCGCGCCAACCCGAGATCATCGCCGCAGTCCAGAACAGAACCGAGAGAGGATCGATCGTCATCAGGACCGTGCCCACAGCCAGCAACGGCGTCGTCGAAACCAAAATCACGAGCCAGAAACCGGCTCGCGGATTGAGTTCTTCGGCCAGAAATCGGAGGAGAACGCAGCCGAGGATCGCGCTGATCACCGGCGAGAAGAAACGGACGCCAAAAGCGGTGTCACCCCAGAGCGCCGTCCCAGCCCACTGGGTGTAGGCGATAAGCGGCGGCTTGCTGTAATACGAAAGGGCGAGGTGTTTGGACCAAAGCCATTGATAGGCCTCATCTTCGCTAAGTTCGATCACGCCCCCGGCTAAATAGGCCAACCGAACCAAGAGCAGCGCGGCGATGACCAGGTAGCCGAGCCGGAGCCAATGTTGATCCAACGTCGCTTTCACGAGGGGTCGCGAGGAGGTTACGTCGCGGGAATCGGCCGGAGATTTGGAGTCCACGGCAGGACCGTACAACGATGGAAGTCTCGACCACCAGAGCGGGAACCACCTCCTCCCGACGATCTGCCACGCGCCATTCAGTGAGCAAACGAATCCGAGGGCGTAGCCCGCTCCCAAGCACGCGCCCACCAAAACGTCGCTCGGATAGTGGACGCCTAAGTAAACCCGGGCCAATGCGATCGTCAGCGCCAGCGGCAACATCAACCAGAGGCTTCGGCGATAATAGACGAAAGCGATCATGGTCGCCGCAAACCAATTGGCGGCATGGCCCGATGGCATGCTCCCGCTGGCGCCACGACCGATGAGAACATTGGCATCGGCGAGACTCAGAAATGGACGCGGCCGGCCGATCGCCCGTTTCAGAGATCCAATGATTACGCCATCGCCGACCAAGATTGCGAGGGCGAGAAAAAAAAGGAACAGCCTGCCGCGCGCTCCACCTTTCCACAACAGACCGATCGTCAGAACGGCCAACGAGGGAACGAAGAGAGGATTCCAACTAAAAAACGGCAGGGCCTGGTCAAAAAGGGGATTGGAAAGCGAATGATTGATGAACCGAAAAACGCGGACATCGAGTGATTGCATCCAGTCCATTTTGCCCTTAGCCGCTCACTCGCTTCTCGTTTTCGAACGTCTTGGGGTCAGTTCTCAATAAACGACAATCGAACGGACCGGAAATCCTTTGAATTTCTCGCGGCCCTTCAAGAAGCCCAACTCGATGAAGAAACTGATTTCAACAATCTCAGCACCAGCCTTCCGCAGCAACGTGGCGGCCGCTCCGGCCGTCCCGCCGGTGGCCAAGAGGTCATCCATGAGGAGAACCCGACTTCCAGGCCGGAGGGCGTCCGTGTGAATCGCGACCGTGTCCGTGCCGTACTCGAGATCGTAGGTTTCCTCAAATGTCGAATAGGGTAATTTGCCTTTTTTCCGGATGGGAATAAACCCCGCTTGCAGTCGGAGAGCGGCCGCGGCCGCAAAAATAAAACCGCGCGCATCGATTCCCGCCACGGCGTCGATCGATCCCGGGGTGACTCCGGCGATCATCAAATCGACACATCCGGAAAAAAGGCGCGCGTCTCCCAGAACGGGCGTGATGTCTTTGAACTGAATTCCGGCTTTGGGGAAGTCGGGAACGTTTCGCACGGCGGCGGCCAGCTCGTCCCGGGTGGGCTTTGATGATGTCATAGCATTTCTTCGCGGATGCGTTTACTTCTGCACAGCCTCCAGTCTCTCGATCATCTTGCGCATCTTTTTGAGCGCAATATTTTGAATCTGGCGGACCCGCTCCCGGGTCACTCCGAATTTCTCTCCGACTTCCTCAAGAGTCTTCTCGGAACCGCCATCCAATCCAAACCGGAACCGGAGGATCGTGGCTTCGCGCGGGTCGAGAGTCTTGATCATCTCCTGCAACATCTTGGTGACGGTCTTCTCTTCGAGTTTCTCGTAGGGCGTTTCGGCGTTTTCGTCCTGGACCACTTCGGCGAAGTTGTTGGAATCGTCATCTCCAATGGGCGCATCCAGCGAAGCCGGGCGAATCGCGGCTGTTCGCAATTGCGCGACCCGCGAGGAGGTGATTCCCAGTTCTTCACCGAGTTCCTCATCGGTGGGCTCCCGTCCAAAAATCTCGTGCAGTTTCATCGCCGTCCGGCGCATTTTGGAGATCTTATCGACCAGGTGCACCGGCAAGCGAATGGTCTTGGATTGATTGGCCAAGGCGCGCTTGATCGACTGCTTAATCCACCAGGAACCGTAGGTCGAGAGTTTGCCGCCTTTTGCGGGATCGAATCTCTCGACGGCCTTCATCAGTCCGATATTCCCTTCGTTGATCAAATCCAAAAGCGGCAATCCCAGTCCCTCGTAGTCATGTGCGATCTTCACAACGAGGCGCAAATTCGCCTTGATCATCTGTTCCCGGGCTTTCTTGTCCCCTTTCTTGATCCGAGCCGCGAGCTCGATCTCTTCTTCGGGAGTGAGCAATCTCACCTGACCAATCTCCCGCAGATAAAGCTTGATGGCGGTGTCGCCGTCATACGCCGTTCTTTCCCGAGTCGCGGGCGGAAGCCCTGAGTCAAGATCACGAGGAACCGAGGCCCACTCCTCCGCTTCCTCCGCTTTGACGGGAATGGCTCGATCGGAGGAGGTCATCGACTCAGGCGGACGCGGCTTCGTTTGCGCGACGACAGATTCCACAGCCGACCACCGATTCGTGGGCTTTGGATGGGCCATTCGTGGATGCCGGGATGCTGTCCTCCGGGCGGGCTTTCTTGGTTGGGCTGGTCTCGCCATATTCAGTTGCTGGGAGCAAATTTCAGGCATCGTCGCGGTCGCCTTGCCGTGCGATCATGACAAAATGCAGCAAAGTAAAAACAGACTGAACCATGGCCGCGACGTAGGTCAGGGCCGCCGCGTTCAAGACTTTGCTGACCGCCGACCGTTCATGTTCTTGAATCAATCCCAAACGAAGCAACTGATCTTTCGCTCGTCGGCTCGCATCAAACTCGACTGGCAAGGTGATGAGTTGAAACACCGTAATGATTCCAAAAACCACTATCGCTGGGATAACGAGTTTAGCCCACCCCATGAAGATGCCCAGAACCGTGATCCACATGACGGCATTGCTTGCGAAATTCGTCACCGGCACCAAAGACATCCGGATTTGCAGCGGGGCGTAGGCTGCCTGGTGCTGCAACGCATGACCCGCTTCGTGAGCCGCCACTCCGACCGCTGCCACCGATCTTCCGTGGTAATTCTCGGACGAAAGGCACAAAGCTCGAGATGTCGGGTCGTAATGGTCGGTCAGATGTCCTGGCACCTCCTCGACTGGCACCGCTGCCAAACCCGCTCGATTGAGGATTGCCCGCGCCGCTTCCGCCCCGGAGGCCCCGCCATCGGTGCCCACTTGCGTGTAGCGGTTGTAGGTGGAGGTCAGTTTGAATTGGGCATAGAGCCCGAGAATCAAACCCGGAAGAGCGAACCACCAGTAGTGATCCAGAATTAGCATTCCAATCAACATAAAATCTCTTTCTTCCTTACAGGCGTGACCTCGAGAACACGTCAACTGAGGACTTGTGTTCTAGATCCAACTCTTTTTCGTATCCCGAGTCATGCCATTTTGTTCGTCAGCGAATTCAATGCCAGCAACTTTCGCTCGTTCCAAGCAACTTTCACCGAACTATCATGCGACCTGCGCCAGTCCGACTCGGTTGAACCAGGGAATGTCTGACCCGCTGACTCGGTGTCACACCTCGATGACCCCTTCGAATTGGGTCAGAATGCGAGGCGCCCCCAGAGTGACCAAGACGACGTCTTCCAGTCGGGCTCCACCCAATTCGGAGTTGTGGAGACTTGGCTCGAGGTCTCTGTTCAAGAAGCCGAACCATCAACCTGCAAGCAGACCGCTCAGTGCAGAACCGTTGGGGAAAGCAAATAAAGACGCCCCGCCTGGAGTTTGGGCAAATCCATTCCGACGTCGATCCGTATCGTCCGAGTTTCTCCCTTGCCCAGTAATCCGAGAAGGCTCGCGAGACGAAGCGGCTCGTGATAACGAATCAGATCCGCATCCTCGATCCTGGCCAGTTTCTTGGCCCTCGCCACGGCCGTCTCCAGAGAGCCTTGCTCATCGACAAAACCAAGCTCCAGCGCCTGTTTGCCGGTCAAGACCCGGCCATCCGCATACTGCTCCCAATTGGGAGTCAACGCCCGTCCGCCGCCTTTGTTCTTGTCGCGGGCGCGGCGCCGCCCTTCGGCGACCACACTCATGAACTTCTTAAAAGTCTCGTCGATCATGTCCTGGATCATCTGCCCTTCTTTGGGATCGATTTCCTCCAGTTTCTTGGTGCCGCTGAGCATATCCTTGAATTTGCCGCTCTTGAAAACTTGAGGATACAACCCCACTTTATCGAGGAGACCTCGATAGTTGAAGCTGTGCATGATCACACCGATGCTCCCGGTCATGGTTAGCTCGTTCGCGACAATCCATTGACAGGGCGCGGACACATAGTAGCCCCCCGAAGCGGCCAACCCACCCATCGACGCGATCACCGGTTTCCCCGTCTTCTCCTGAAACTCCGCGATGGCCCGCGCAATTCGATCTGAAGCCATGACTTCGCCGCCGGGAGAATCCACTTTGAGAATGACGGCCTTCACCGCTTTGTCCTGCCTGGCCATCTTGAGTTGGGCTTCGACCAGGTCAACCATGTCTCGGCCGACCCCGTCCCAAGTCTGACTGGTGATCAAGCCTTCCACCTGGATCACGACCATCTTGTTGGCCGAGCCGTTGTCTTCAATCCACGCTTCCTCCAACCCATGTCCACTTCGATGTCCAGACCGGCCAAACCCAGCCAAGCCGGAAAGCGCATGGGAGAAATCACTGGCTAGGACAAGAACAAGCAAGAGGCCAAGAGCCAATGCCAAGAACATCCATCCGCGACCCCTTCGGCGCGGCGGGTGGGACGGCGAAGGAGGGATCAACGGTGGCGGCGTACTGTAAACCGGCGGCGCATCGTTTTCCATAAGGGTCGAACGCTATCGCACGCCCACTCCTTGAGCAAGTCGGATTCGGCCGAGCTTGAGACAAGATTCGGGAAAGAACTGGGGGGTTTGGCCACCGATGTCGCCGATATGCAACAGATGTCGCTATAATGCAACACTTCGTATTGGTGCGCGGGTTGGCCCGCGGTTACGATTGGATTGCGATGACCCATAACTGCGGCGCAATCCAACTCTCGTTCTCGTTGTCCCGATTGCCCCCTAACCACTGGAGCGACGCGAAATGATCGATTCCCTGATTCACTTGGCTCAGTTCATTCGGGAGAGAGTGCCTCAGCCCAAGGCGATCTTGAATCTTCGCATCGAGGAGCTCCTGGGGGCCGTGACTTTTGTCTGGCACGCGAGGGAATTCGTCGTCAAACAGTCGCTGCAAGTCCTCGAACTAAAGGGGCAGAATCTTTATGTCACGGGAGCGACCATGCTGATGCAAACCGCCCTGACGAGCGCAGGACGGAGCGAGACGGTCATCGAAAGCGTCATCGACGCAATTCGTCAGGCGGAAGGTTTGCTGACAGATCAAAAGCAGAAGGAATCTGGACTGAATCTCCTGAAAAACGTCA
Organism: uncultured Verrucomicrobiota bacterium; assembly: GCA_964355375.1. GTDB lineage: Bacteria > Verrucomicrobiota > Verrucomicrobiia > Limisphaerales > SIBE01 > CAYHFE01. The sequence continues at coordinate 10,359 of CAYHFE010000030.1, read as the reverse complement.
AGACGACACTCAGGAAGCAAGTGGTTCAATAATTTGGCGCGGTCATATCCGTCGCCGAAGAGGACGGGAGTGGGGAACAGAAGGCGGCTCACTGCAAGAGCCGCCTTCTTCATTTGAGCCTCTCACACGGCGCGCCGTGCTCACTTCGGGCCAGTTTCTCCGGCGGGGGGAGGCGCCCGTCGCACTTGGTAGTTTGTGATTCCGAGGAAGTTCAGTTGCTGGTAATTCTTCAAAGCAACGCCGCGGGAAGTCAGCCAGCCGGAAATCTCATAAGGGCCGCCGTTGGTGTTCTTCTCGAATTCTGGGATCAGTAAGGCGATGACACTTTGATCGATGAGAAGGTTGTCTCCTTTTTGAGGAATGTCCTCCTCTCTTGGATTCCCTTGACTGGCCACGGACAAAGCTGCGTCCTCGAATGCTTGGGGCAGGTTCTGGATCGGTAGCAGAGGCTTCGGCTCCAATGACTCCCGAGGAGGAGGAGCGGGCTCTGGAGCCACCGGCTGATGGGGCGCCGCCGACACGATTTGTCGCAATCGATCGTTCTCCAGCCGGAGCGTCGCAGCCTCCTGTTCATGCCCGCGCAATTTGGCCAACTCCTGGTTATCCCTTCGCAGCCGCGCCAATTCCTGATTCTCGGTTCGAAGTTTGCCTGCCTCTTGATTCTCGACGCGCAGCCGATCCAACTCGCGAGTATCCGGCGCCGCAAGGGGAGGCGGATGGCTGCTCTCGCCGCAACCAACGGAATACAAAATCGCCGCGAAGGCCACTGCCCGGACCAGCCGATCAACCGCCCCTTCCACCGCCGCGGTCTCAACACCAAACCGCCGGAAAATAAAGTCAGCACGGCTGAGCATGGTTCGGTTCTTTCTATTGGCAAAAGATCTCGTTTTCATTGAAAAATCGTTTGATCTCTTGGGCGGCGGTTTGGGGTGAATCGGAAGCGTGGACGACGTTTCTCATATTGTCTTCTCCCAGGTCGCCTCGGATGCTGCCTTTATCAGCCTTCCTCGAGTCCGTCGGTCCGACCAAAGTCCTCACACGGACCACGGAATCCATCCCTCGGAGGGCGAGTGCGATCACTGGACCAGACTGCATATACGCCGCGAGCTTCGGAAAAACCGGGAGGGCGAGAATGTGAGAATAATGAACTTCGAGCAGATCCATGTCCAGCTTCAGCATTTTGCACGCACAGATCTCCAGACCGTGGCTCTCAAACCGACGAATCACTTCCCCGACCGCTTTTCTTTCCAGGCAGTCCGGCTTCAGGATCACGAGAGTCAATTCCATGAAAAAAATCTACCAGGACCGCCAGCGAAGGAGGAAGGATGAAATCGGCTTCCTTCCTTCAGGTCCGCGCCCTATCTCTGAGTGAGTGGTGGAACGGCCAAGTCCAAATAATATCAATTTGACACGGCCTATGAAATTTCAGAGTGTTGCCCAGCGCATATTGAAGACTGAACAGCCATGATTGAAACCTTAGACGAGCTAGCTCAGTACGTTCGCCAGTCCGTGCCTGATCCGAAGTCGATCTTGAATCTCCAAATCAAGGATAAGACCGGGGCCGTGGTTTTCATTTGGCATGGGGTCGAATTCCTGGTGAAGCCGTCGATGCACGTTTTTGAGGTGCGCGGGTATAATCTTTACATCACCGGGATCTCAACCCTTCTCCAAGTCGTTCTCATGAGGAGAAATCAAAATGAGAAGGTGCTCGAAAACGCGCTGGATACGATCGAACAGGCGGAGGAGCTGATCCGCGGCAAAGGACAAACCCAGGCCGGAGTCAAAATGCTCGGAGCCGTGCGAGAAACGCTCGGCAAAATGGTTGGCAAGTAAGCGAGTTCTTCGTCTCCAGGGCCATCCGTTCGCCTCATGGCGAACCTCTGTGGCTGGCACTTTGGCTTTCAAGAAAGATCCAATAGTCGGAGCTCTCACTTCTGACCGATTATCGAAAGATTCTCAACGCAGACATGGCATAATGTTTGCTATTGGACAAAGCAGCCTACCTAAATTCAGCTTAGTCTTCAGTTCAAGGGGCTGCGGGGGGATTCGCCAACTCTGAGTCCACCCCTTTTTTTGTTCACTTTCGAATCAGGCGCAGGAGAACGCCGCCTCCAGGCGGAAACTCGAGCGAGGTCATCCCAGGATCGAAATCGCTCCACTCGCCAGTGCGAGCGTTGAAGGATTGCATTCTCCCCGCGCCCATTGGAGTGGCTTTGGCCTGGGCCCTGTAATCCAGGTTCACGATCAGAATGTGAGTCATTGGTTCGTTGGCGCCAAGACAGCCGAGAAGATACCCACGCGTCTTGTCCGTTTGCTCGACAGACCCCAATTTGAACGGCAAGTCAACCGGTGGCGCTTCGCATCCTCGCTCTCTCATTGTCGTGTGCCAGACGGCCAGGGAACGAAGCGGCTGAAGCTCTCTCGCGATGTTGACGAACTCGCGATTGAAGCTTTTGGCCGCCTGATAAAGTGGTGTCGGAGTGCCATCGGCTTTGGCCAGGCCGCCGACGTGGTTCGCGCAGGTGTAGATATAGTAGCTGAGACCCTGCGCTCCGTAGGCTGCGGTCGTGTAAGCCAGATACCGCACTTCATCCGCAGTGGGCACGCGCATCACGGTGGGGGCCCAAGTACAGGCCTGAACAATGTTCAGAAAAGGCAGACCCGCCTTATTGGCCGCCCGGCGAATCATCGCCAGGTTCAGAAAATATTGGTCGCGATCGCCTTGGAGCGAGAACTGGTAGTGGTCGAAACTGATCAGGTCGGGTTTCACGTTCTCGACATACTGGGTCAGATGTTCGCGATAGGCTGTGATCAGGTCGCCTTTGTTGCCGAGTTGCTCGTTGTTGGCGTAAGTGGGAAAGAGGTTAATGTAGGCCAAATGGCCGGGATCTCGCTCACGCAGGTAGGCCACAAGACGTCCGAGGGCCGGAAACTGCGCGGCGTTGGGTTCATCCGTGAGGTAATAGGCGTAAAGCGCCGGATGATTTTTGACCCGGTCAATCAGTTCATCCAGTCGCTTCCGCTGGTCCGGATTCTCTAATGACGCCGGGCTGATCAATCCATCCTGCAACATCGCGCGCAGTTTGTGCCGTTGGGCGACGGCGAGTGTCTGCTCGTTACACCAGACCAGATTAAAGCCGCCTTCCGCCATCTGCTCGGCCACGGCATCCGTCATGGCCGGCCCGCACCAATAGGTGACGATCGGTTCGCCGACCTTCCACTCTGCCGCCTGAGCGAGAACGGCGGCCGTCAACGTGATTCCAAGGAGAAGAGTTTTCATGGACCCGAGTATGGCCGGCTCAGCAAGACCGGTCACTCCAAAACCGATCCACCGTCATCAATGGGATTGATCCGCCCACGGTCGCCGCGCCGTGGACGCAGGCCCACCCGGCAACCGCGACTCAGCCGGATCGACGAGCCCACCTTAGCTTGGCCGACGAGGAACGCGGATTGGAACGAATCTCCTCGCGCGACGGACGTATCACTTCACCGGAAATCTCGGAAAACCCTCCCTCGCGCCGGCCGGCTTCAAAGCGCTTCTTGACCCGTCGATCCTCTCCCGAATGAAACGTCAGAATGGCCACGCGCCCGCCTGGATTCAGGCAGCTCGGAAGATGGCGCAGGAACATTTCCAGCGCGGAAAACTCATCGTTCACCGCGATGCGTAACGCCTGGAAAACCCGGCGGACTACCACGTCCGCATCCTCTCGTTTGCGGCCGGGTAAGGCGGCTCGGACGGCGTGGGCAAGCTCGGTCGTCGTGGCGTACGACTTTCCCGCGAGGGCCAGGGCCAGCGCCGCCGCGTTGGGCTCATCGGCATTTTCCGCGAGAAAGAGCTCCAAAGATTCGGGCTTGATCTTGCGCAGCAATGCCGCCGCCGTCTGGCCACGCTCGGGATTCATCCGCATGTCGAGCGGACCTTCCAGCTTGACCGAGAATCCGCGCGCGGGATCATCCAGTTGCATCGATGAAACACCGAGATCGGCGACGATGACGTCGGCCCCAGGCAATCCATCGGCGCTAAGAACCTGAGGCAGCCCGGCGAAGTTGCTCCGGTGCGCTCGAAAGATCTCCGAACCAAAGCCGAGCGAGCGCAACCGGGCTTCTGTCTTGCCCAGCTCCATCGGATCCACATCCAGACCAATGAGACGACCGCCGGGTTGAATCCGAGCCAGGATTCCGCGAGCGTGACCTCCATAACCGAGGGTGCAATCGACCACGACGTCTCCCGGAGTCGGCGCCGTCACGGCCAAGACCTCCTCAACCATGATGGGGCGATGAGTGCCGGCGGGAGTTTTGCCGGAAGCCACCACTTTCTCAATGACATCGCCATGGCGTAATGGATCGTGCTCCTTGTACTTTTCCTCGAACCGGCGGGGATACTTGCCGACGTAACGCGGTCGCCGTCGGTGCGGCCCCGCGTTGGGCTCGGGAGTGGAACTATCAGTCATGAGGCTTCATTCTTGACCAGCCCGCCGCGCAATGCGAGCCCGTTCCACGAGACGGAGGGAGGCCGGAACGCGGCCATTCCTCATGGCCCGACAAACCAGGATGGGGCGCGACTCGGTCGAGTTCTGACTGTCTCGCCGGCCAAGATTCCAGGACTCGACAGAGTCTCGCCCCACCCGAGTAGGGGTTCAGCGGGTCCAGGCGTGAAAAATCGTTTCGGGGAAATCTTTCCCTGACGCCGCCCTCAAGGTTAGTCTTTTTCAGTTTCTTGAACGATGAACTATTCGGCTCCAGCCCTTCTATCCGCCAACGAACTGAAGCTCGCCTACGGGCACCAGCTCTTGCTCTGCGGTGTCACCCTCACGGTCGCGCCAGGCGAGAAGGTGGGTTTGGTCGGCCGGAACGGCTGCGGAAAAACGAGCCTCTTGCGGATCTTGGCCGGAGAGAGCGAGGCGGATGGAGGAGAGGTTTTCCGCCGACGCGGCCTGCGCCTGGGCTACCTGCCGCAGGAGTTTGAGTTGGACGGCGCGAAAACGGTTCGGGAAAACATCGAGGCGGGGGCCGCGGATTTGCGGGAATGGCTCCATCGATATGAAACCGGCGCTGGCACCGAGCCTGAACTCGCGGAGCTGCTCGAGAGAATCAATCACGCGGATGGCTGGAACCTGGAATCCCGCATCACCGCGGAGGCCAACGCCCTGGCCGCCCCACCCTTGGATGTTCTGGTAGGCCCGCTTTCCGGGGGCGAGAAACGCCGCGTGGCTCTCTGCCGCGCCCTGGCCGCCCAACCCGATCTTCTGCTCCTGGATGAACCCACCAACCACCTCGATGCCGAGTCGATCCGCTGGCTCGAGACCTTCCTGCACGATTTCCCGGGCGCGGTCATCTTTGTCACTCACGATCGCTATTTCCTCGACGTCATCGCCACGCGCATCATCGAGATTGCCGACGGCCGCGCCTTTTCCCATCCCGGCAATTACACCGCTTACCTCGAGTCCAAAGCCATCCGCCAAGAGATCGCGGAGCAAGGCGAACGGCGCCGACAGCGTTTCCTCCGCGTGGAACTCGAGTGGGTCAGAGCCGGCGTGCGCGCGCAGCGCTCGAAGGCCAGGCATCGTCTCGATTCCTTCTACGCGGTGAAAGGGCTGGAAGCCCCACCCGAAGAACGCGAGATGGATTTGCTCATTCCACCTCCCCCGGAAATGGGCAACGTGGGCGTCGAATTGAACCTGGCAGGCGCAAAAGTGGGGCCGGATCACTCCGAACGCTGGCTCTTTCGGCATCTCACCCTTTCCCTCAAACCGGGCCAATGCACCGGCGTCGTCGGTCGCAACGGTGTCGGCAAGACCACTCTCTTGCGCCTCTGCCTGGGCGAACGCCTGCCCGATGAAGGAACCGTCAAGGTGGGAAAGAAGATCATCTTCAATTACATCGATCAGGCCCGGATGCAGCTCAATTACGCAGGCACGGTGATGGAACAAGTCTGCGACAAGAATGAGATCGTCCACTTTGGCGACCAACCGATCACGGCGCGCAATTACCTTCGCCGCTACCTCTTCGAGGGCGATCGGGTCAAGGAACGCGTCGATCGCCTCTCGGGCGGGGAACGCGCTCGCCTGATGCTGGCCAAAGTCCTCTGCCGCGGAGGCAACATCATCGTGCTCGATGAACCCACCAACGACCTTGACCTTCCCAGTCTTCGGATGCTCGAGGAGGCCCTGGCCGATTTTGATGGCAGCGTTCTGGTCGTCAGCCACGACCGTTATTTCCTGGATCGCATTTGTGACCAGATCGTGGCGTTTGAGGAGGGCGCCGGCCTATTCGTCCAGCCCGGCAACTACTCGTATTACCTCGAAAAAAGGAGCGAACGCGAGCAGCGAGGCCGTCAATTCGCGGACCGGTCGGTCGCGCCGCCGGTCTCCAAATCGCCGGTGCCCGAGCCCAAGGTAGCCCGACCGCGCAAGCTCAGTTTCAAAGAACAGCGAGAGCTTGAGGGCATGGAGGCCGCGATCGCGGCTCTCGAAGCGCGCGTTGCCGAGCTCGAGAGCCAGCTCCACGATCCGCGATTTTACGCGGAGCGCGGACGTGAGGTTCCCGCGGTGTTGGCCGAAATCGAGGCCGGCAAGGTTGAAGCCACCCGGCTCTATGCGCGTTGGGACGAGCTGGATCGAATTGGCCGGTAGCGCGCGATGCGCAGGCTCGCTCCGGAATTATTCCGGCGAACGATTTCGGACGAACCGGCCCGGCTCTCGCGAATTCCTACAAATGCGGTTCGTTATCGGCGTTCCAGCGTTTGCGGATGGAGGGATTCCGCGCGACCATTTTCTCCTGTTTGCCGAATTCGGCGTGACCATCGCAAAACATGAAATTGGCCCCGCCGCCTTTGCTGCTGCTGACCCGTTCTCCGAGCTTGGATCCCGATCCGCCGTGCCGGCTGCTGGGCCATTCCGCTTGCTCGGGACCGGTCGGGCTGCCGTCCGCCGGATCGATCGCGGAATCCCACTGTCCATCCGAGCGGCTGTCCGACAGACAGATCATGTCCGACGGCGCCTTGACGTGGGACTCGGAGGGTTCGATGGCCCACGGATCCCGGCTGCCCGGGCTGAGGTCGCCGCCCAATCCTTGATAGGGCAACGTGAACTCGTTGACCCCGCCCCAATCGTTATAGCCGTAACAGAACCCGGTGTTCGGGGTGACCACGGCCGGGATGCCGGCGTCCACGCCGCTTTTGAATTGATTCGTCCAGTAGTAGCGGGATTTCTCCGCGGGACAATTGAAGACCATCAGGTTGCTGGCATTGTAGGGCAGCAAGCGCGTCGGGTAAACGATCGTGCCATTCGGCACCCAGTAATGGCCGGGATAACGACCGTAATCCGTCAGATAGAGCTGGAGCGAAAGACCGATCTGCCGGAGGTTGCTCAGACACTTGGTTTGCTGGGCGCGCGACTTCGCCTTTGACAACGCGGGCAACAACATGCCCGCGAGGATGGCGATGATGGCGATGACCACGAGCAATTCGATGAGTGTGAAACCGAGCGCGCGCCTTGCGCCAGCGCGGGCCCCGCAGGTGGCTGGACCGGCCGGATTCGCCGCAACGACTTCACTCATCTCTTGGCCTGAGCTTGGTTCAACCGTTTTCATAGGCAGATCTCTTCAGAACTGTTTTCCGGATGTGGTGCGTTCAGGCTAAGAAATCACACCCGGATTTGCCACACATTTCTCGCGCGGAACGGGAACGTTGCTCGGCTGCATCCAGCTCCACTTCCGGGGCGGGGATCGCTTGTCCCCCGAAGCTGCGGGCTCGAAATCGTGCGGACAGTCCGTCCCTGCCCCCCCCCGCCTGCGCAAGCTGGAGCCGCAAGCAGGCGGTCCAGATCAGGGAGCACGCACCCTCGCGCGCGTGCCGACCGGCGCCTCGCCCGTCGAAACGACGGCCCAATTCAGTCACTCAACTCCGCTCTTGCGAAGGCACCAGGGTGGTCGGCGAGGGCGCCGACCACCGCACGCGAGAGCGCGTGCGCTCGCCATCTCAACTGAAGTTAGGGCTTAGGCGACGGTGACGTCCTTGTTCAAATAGACATCCTGAATGGCTTGGAGCAGGGCCGCTCCTTCATGCATGGGCCGCTGGAAGGCTTTGCGGCCAGAGATCAGGCCCATGCCACCGGCGCGCTTATTGATGACCGCCGTGACGACGGCATTTTCGAGGTCTCCCGCGCCTTTGGATTCGCCGCCACTGTTGATCAGGCCGGCCCGGCCCATGTAGCAGTTGGCGACTTGGTAGCGGCAGAGGTCGATCGGGTGATCGCTGGTCAATTCGCTGTAGATGCGTTCGTCGAGTTTGCCATAGCTGGAGCCGCCGGTATTGAGCGCTTTGAACCCGCCGTTATTCTCGGGAAGCTTCTGCTTGATGATGTCCGCCTGAATGGTCACGCCGAGGTGATTGGCCTGGCCGGTCAGGTCGGCGGAGACGTGGTAGTCTTTCTCCTGCTTGAAGGCGTTGTTTCGCAAGTAACACCACAGGACCGTGGCCAGCCCCATCTCATGAGCGAGCGCAAAGGCCTGCGCGACCTCGACGATCTGCCGACCGCTTTGATCGGACCCGAAGTAAATGGTCGCACCGACCGCGGCCGCGCCCATGTCCGCCACCTGTTTGACGGTGCCGAACATGATTTGATCGGCCTTGTTCGGGTAGGTGAGCAGCTCGTTATGGTTGATCTTGACCAGGAAAGGAATCTTGTGCGCGTATTTGCGGGCCACCGCGCCGAGCACGCCGTAAGTGGAAGCCACCGCGTTGCACCCGCCTTCGATGGCGAGCCGCACGATGTTTTCCGCGTCGAAGTAATCTGGATTCTTGGCAAAACTGGCGCCGCCGGAATGCTCGATTCCTTGATCGACGGGCAGGATGGAGAGATAGCCGGTGCCGCCGAGGCGGCCGTGGCCCAAGATGCGCTGAACATTGCCGAGCACCCGGTTATTGCGGTCGGACACCGCGAACAGGCGATCCACGGTGTCGGGACCGGGAAGGTGTAATCGTTCCTTCGAGATTTTCGGGTTCTTGAAGTTCAGAAGGAAGTCGGCCTTGTCGCCCAGGAGTTTTTCGATGTTAGTCATAGTTTTTCGGATTCGATTTCAATGTTGCGGACCACGTCACCGCCCGGCGGACCGAACCGCGACGCCAGTCCCATAGCACCATTGTATCTCTGAATCACCGCCCGGTGCTAACTCAATTTTGCTGATTTTCAACCTCGATCCGTTCGACGGAATGAAGGCAACCGGGGAGTAAACAGGCAGGGCGAGACTCCCTCGATCAATGGAGTGGCTCACTTCACGAGAGCGGCACGAACTCTTTCAGGGCGCGAGCGTCCCGGGCCGCGTCGAGGAGGCGCATCAGCGTCAGCGTCTCGCGTCGGTCGATGTTCGGTTGGCCGGCGGTGAAGAAGTCGAGAATCGCCGCGGCGTTGTTGACAAAAATCAGGGTTGCCTCGACCTCGATATATTGGGTGGACTTCTCCGTGGTCAGCGAAGCGGCGAAGGGTGTGTTGCTCTGGGGATAAACATTTACCACTCCCGTGCGGCCATCCGAAAAGTTGACCAGAAGTTGCGCTTGTTCCCCCGCTCCCCGCCGCATCAATGCGGTCGCTTCGTGGCCCATCACGCTGATGAGCAACTCCAGGGGATGAATGGCATACTCGGCAAACGAACCTCCGCCGCCCCACGTGATCATGTGTCGAACTTGAGCCGGCCGCAGTTTGCGGACTTGATCCTGGACATTGGTGTAGCGCAGCGACGAGGCGGTTTGAATGGGTGTGCCCTGGCGGTCGGCGAGCGCGAAGATCTCCCGCGCAGTCGCGAAGTCGGGGGCGAACGTTTTGTCCACGTAGGTGGGCTTCTTGAACGGGAAGACGCGCCGGGAGAGTTCGAGATGGGTTGCCGGCGTCGAGGGCGCGAGCACCATGAAGAAATCGACGGCTTCGTTGAGGGCCGCTACGTCCGTGAAATAAGGCACGGAATTCTTCTGCGCCCACGCGCGGCCTTCCGCGTCTTTCAAGCCGGTGCATCCCGTCACGGTGAAACCGCGTTCCTTGAGCGGTTCGCGCAGCGCCTTGAGGAAGACATTCGCGTGATAGTTCTCCAAGTTATCATCCACGAAGCCGAGGCGGCGGCCTCCCGACGGCCCTCGGCCTTCCGCGCCTTTCACCCCAGGGTTGAACAACACCGCGGCCGTCCCGGCCGCGGAGAGAGTTGTGAGGAAATGTCGTCGAGTTCCGGGAACGGAAGGTTTCCAATTTGGAGGCGTTCTCATAGGGATTGTTCAAGGCCGAGTTGGGGTGGGAATGGAGCGTCGTCCCGAAGCAACAGTTCTCATTTTGACAAGTATGTAGTCCCGGCTTCAGCCGGTCGCCACGTGAA
>CAYHFE010000029.1:0-28225 GCA_964355375.1 uncultured Verrucomicrobiota bacterium | reverse complement strand
ACGGTTCATGGGTAGCCGCCTCCCGCTTGGCGCATGCATCGTGGCCATGAACCCATCCAACGGTGGGGCGAGACTCCGTCGAGCCCTCGAATCCATGTCGGCAAAAAGTCAGGGTTCGACGGAGTCTCACCCCACCCAGGTTCATGGAGAGCCCCGACGCCAGTTTGGGCGCGCCTTGGGACCATGGACTTGGCAGGGACGCGCGAGCCGCGCGTCCCTCCCTTGCCACGGTTCAAGGAGAATCCTGGGACGCGACATTTTTGATCTTTGCCGAAGCGAGCGTGGCTGGCATATTGAATCCGAACGCCGACAACGCCCGTCCAATCCAGAAACACGCCCGCCTATGAAAAAGCCCCTGCGCTGTCTCAGTTTCATCTCACTGGCCGCGTTTCTATTCTTTGCGGGCTGTGGAAAACAATCCGACGGATGGCAATCCTTTGCCCCGGAAGGTGGCGGATTCAGCGTCATGATCCCCGGGGAACCGCAGTTGGAATCCCCGAAGGCCTCGGATGGCTCCGAACCAAAAACGTATAAGATCTTCCCCGCTCTCAGCCTCATTCGCGGCATGGCGGTCAGCTACGCCGATCACCCCTCCGGCGGACGGGGCGGCGACCCCGAAAGCATCCTGAACAAGTTGCGGGATGGTGCCATCACTAATTTAAAGGGCCAGCTCGTCAGCGAAACCCGCATCACTCTCAAAGGAGTTCCAGGCCGCGAGTTGAAGGTTTCGCTGCCGAAAAATTATCTCGTCCGAATGCGCCTCTACCTCGCGGGCTCCCGCCAATACAGTCTGATGATCGTGGTCCTCGCGAACAATTACGACACACCGGAGGTCCGCAAGTTCTTCGGCTCATTCGAGATCACCCCATAGGGCGTGGAGCCACGTTCGACGGCCGCGAGGGGCCCGTTGCCAAAATATCTCGAATGACCCTGGCATGACAAAAGTCAAATGTGTCCGATATTGTACGTGTGTACTGAATTGGACATCACATGACGCGACTGCCGTTCGACCGACATCTGAGATCAAGCTGCGCCAGGCGCCGCGCCGCGACAGGGCGCTCCGCCCGCGTTTTCCTGAGCTCGGCCTCGTCGTCTTCGTCTCTGAGAACCTGTTGGGAACGGAGGAGCCAACGCCTGCCCGCCGATCAGCAGGCGGGTCAGGAGGCTCGCTTTTCCAATCGGCGAGCGCCGCGAATTCCTCGAGAAATTGAGTCTCGGCACCTCGACTCCTCCGGTTGGAATGAACGTTTCCAACGCCTTCTGAACGCCGCATGATCCTCAACCGCATATTGCTCGAGAAGGGGCTGTTGAGCCGGTCGCAGTTGGACGAGGCCACCGCCTTGCACAAGGCTGAAGGTTTGCGCCTGGACGCGGCGATTGTCCAACTGGGGCTGCTCACCGAACGGCAACTGCTCGAGATCATGGCGGAAGAACTGCACCTGCCGCTGGTCAGTCTCGCCGACATCACGATTGATGCGGAAACGCTGCGCGCCCTGCCGCCGCGCATCGTCTATCGCAAACGGCTCGTGCCGGTGTCACGGCAGAACGGCACTCTCAATGTCGCGACCAGCGACGCGTTCGATCTCTACGTCTTCGATGACATCCGCCTCATGACCGGCCTGAACATCCAGCCGGTCCTGGCGCCGCGCGACGAGATCGAAAAAGTGATCAAGTCGCGCTACGGACTGGGCGGTGACACCCTCGATGAACTCGTCGGTGCGGACAACCTCGAGGTCACCGGAACGGTGGGCGAAACCAGCGATGACCTCCTCGAGATGGCGCAAGAAGCCAGTGTCATCAAACTGGTCAATGAGATCATCCTCGAGGCGGTGAGCGAGCGAGCCAGCGATATTCATATCGAGCCTTACGAGCATCACCTGGCCATTCGCTACCGCATTGACGGGGTGTTGCAGGAAGCCCCCATCCCGCCGCAAATGCATCGATTCCAGGCGGCGATCATCAGTCGCATCAAGATTCTGGCCAATCTGAATATTGCGGAACGGCGCGTCCCCCAGGATGGACGGATCAAATTCCATGTTGGCGGCCGGCAGATCGACGTGCGCGTGAGCGTGATTCCGATGCTGTTCGGCGAAGGCATCGTGATGCGGTTGTTGGACAAGGCCAACGTTCTGTTCACGCTCCAGCAATTGGGCATGGACGAGGGGACCCACGAGCGGTTCAAGGGATTGATCGACCGGCCGCACGGGATCATTCTCGTGACCGGTCCGACCGGCAGCGGCAAGACCACCACGCTTTACGCCGCCCTCAACGCCATCGTCGGACCCGAGATCAAAGTGCTGACCGTGGAAGATCCCGTGGAATATCATCTTCATGGGATCAATCAGATTCCCGTCGATCAACACGTGGGCATGACCTTCGAACGCGGGCTGCGGGCCATTTTGCGGCACGACCCGGACGTGGTGATGATCGGGGAAATCCGCGACCTCGAGACCGCCCGGGCGGCCATCCAGGCGTCCCTCACGGGCCACCTGGTGTTTTCCACCTTGCACACCAACGACGCGTCCTCGGCTCCGATGAGGCTCATCGACATGGGGATCGAGCCTTATCTGGTCAGCAGCACCTTGATCGGTTCGATGGCGCAGCGTTTGGTGCGAAAGATTTGTCCCAAATGCAAGGTGGAGTATCGCCCCGAACCTTCCGAAGTGCCGCCGGACTTCGGTCTGCGGCCCGACGAGGTCTTTTACCGGGGTGAGGGCTGCGAGCATTGCCGCAAGACCGGTTTCCGCAGCCGGAGCGGACTCTACGAATTGCTCGTCATGAATGACCTGGTCTCGGAGAAAATCATGCAACGGGCTCCCTCGCCGGAGATCGTCGCCGTCGGTCGCAAAACGGGCTTGCGCCTGCTCCGGGAAGACGGCTGGGACAAAGTCCGGCACGGGATCACCACCTTGGACGAAGTCCTTGAATGCACGGCGATCTAAGAGCCTGGTCTAAAGGCAGGAGACGACGTGAGGAGACTCACTTTTCTCCGGGTGCGGGCAGCGGATTTCATCGAAAATCAGAGTCTCGTCACTTCGACTCCTCCGAGAGGAAAGGATTTCCAACAGGCTCTAAGGGCGGATGGCAGCGGCCACTGTTTCCGGACATCTCATGACAAAATTCCAGTACACCGCCCGGACCAACGCGGGCCTGAGAGTGACCGGCCTGATCGAGGCCGAGAGTGAAGGCGCCGCGCTTCGAGTCTTGGAGGAGAAGAAGCTCTTTCCCATTTCCGTGGTGGGCGGCCCGACCGGCGCGACCGGAACCAAGAAACCGCGGAAACGCCGCGTGCGCACGCGCGATGTCGGGGTCATGTACGGCCAGCTCGCCGATCTTATCGGTTCGGGCGTCCCCCTGCTCCGCGCCATGGATTCGCTGGTCAAATCGACGGTCAACCCCCGGCTCTCCGGTCTGCTCAAGGAAATCCGCGCCCTCGTCGCCGATGGCCATTCCCTGACCGAAGCGCTGCGGGAATTTCCCGAAGTTTTCCCGCCCCTGCACACCACGATGGTGCAAGCGGGCGAACGCGCGGCGTTTCTTGAGCAGGTGCTGCGGAGCCTCTCCGAATTTCTGGAACGGCTCGATGAACTTCGGGGCAAGGTGCTGGGCGCGATGATTTATCCCATGCTCCTGACCCTCCTCGGGACCTTGGTCATGCTGGCGGCGCTCGTCTTCTTCGTGCCCAAGTTCGAACCGCTCCTCGGCAATTCCGCCAAACCGCTGCCGACGGAGATTCTCTTTGGCCTCAGCCGGGCGGTCCGGGGATACTGGGCCTACATTCTTGTCGGAATGACCGTGGGGTTCGCGGCGCTCTGGACCAACTTCAACACGCGGGCCAGCCGGCGCTGGCTGGAGCGATGGCGACTGCGAATTCCTGTGGTCGGGACGGCGCTCCGGATGGTCGCGATCACCCGGTTCTGCCGTATCCTCGGGACGATGCTGGCCAACGGCGTCCCGATGCTCCAAGCCCTCAAGATCAGCGAGGGCGCCACCGGTTCCAGCCTGCTCGGCGAAGGCATCGCCATCGCCACGGAGAGCGTGCGGGAGGGAAAATCTCTGTCCGGTCCGCTGGGTGTGAGCGGCCTCTTTCCGGACCAGGTTCTGGCCATGATCGCGGTGGCCGAAGAGTCGAACAAACTCGACAAGGTGTTGCTGCAAATCGCCGATACAGTCGAGCGGCGGACCAATCGCCAGGTCGATCAGGCGGTTCGGCTCGTGGAGCCGGCGATTCTTTGTTTCGTGGCCGCGGGCATTGGATTACTGGCGTTGGGTTTGCTCCTGCCGATCTTCACCATGGCCAGCTCGTTGGGCAAACACTGAGAGCCGGTTGTGTCGTAAGTTCATTGAATTTTGGAGGGACTGCCGGCGTCTCTTGCATGGTAGATTGCCAGAGCTTGAATAGAGAAGATTTATGACGATTCGAACCATCTCCGCTCTCCGACGAGCCCGAGCCCGATCCGGGGGTTTTACCCTGATCGAAATCCTCCTCGTCATCGTGATCATTTTGATGCTGGCCTCCGCGTTAGTCATCTTTGTTCTCCCCCAACAGGAAGGCGCCGAGAAAAACACCACCCGACTGATGCTGACTCAGGTGGCGTCGGCGCTTGATACCTATCGCCTGAATATCGGCCGCTATCCGAACGAACAAGAGGGCGGCCTCAAAGCGCTCCTGGTCAAGCCCAGCTTCGAGAACGAACGACTCGGAGAAAAATGGCAAGGGCCTTATCTCAAGCCCGGCACCAGGCTGGAGGATCCGTGGGGACACAAACTGACTTACGAATTGGTGGACCGCTCCATGGAAGAAACCAAGACCGGACCGCCCTACAAACTCTTTTCCGTAGGGCCGGATGGACAACCGGACACCGACGACGACATTCGCCTCGCCCCTGAAGGCGAACAAGCCACGGATGAAACCGAGCTGCCAGATTTTTAATCGACCGCCCCCGACGCAGAAGCGCCTCGCGGGACCCGGACCGGAGCGGCTCGCGCGAGGTTTCACTCTGGTCGAGTTACTCTTGGCGGTGACGCTGGTGACCCTGCTCGCCAGCGCGCTGGTCTTCAGCTTCTCGGACATGGGCCAGCGCGCGCAACTGGAGGAGGGCACCTTGCAGATGGAAGGCCTCTTGCGGTTCGCCCGAGCGCAAGCGGCCAATACCGGACGGAGAGTGCAGATCGTCTTTGACGAAACGAGCACGAACACGCCCAACTCCTCGACGACGGGAATTCGGCTGACCTGGGAGCCGGATCCTCTCGGCCAGCCCGGCCATTTTGAGGATCTCGCGGAAACCTCCTGGCAAATTCAAGCCCTCGGCGATCTGGTGGAGATCGAAGACGTGCAACTCCGGACCTGCGACAGCGCGGGGCCCTCCCAATGCGAACCCGACGAGAAGCTTCTCGGGGGACAACAAGAGGAAGCCGGGATTGCGGAACCCCTCGCCCCGATCACGTTCTACCCCGACGGTTCCTGCGAATCCGCCGAAATCATCCTGACCTCGCGGAATGAAGACGAAGGGCGGAAGATGTCGGTGAATCTGGTCGGCATCACCGGCTCGATCTCACATCGCCTCGTGACCACGAACGAACTCACCGGTCCGCTGGACGGCCCATCAGAAACCGAGAGCCTCCGCCAAGAACGAGGCACCCCGGCACCGGAGTAACGGCGCGGCCCAGAGATCACCGAGCTTCTCCCCGCCTATGCGTTTCGTCGGGAAATCTCCCTTGGATTCGCGCCGTCGGGCCAACCGTCGGGCATTCTTCAAGCGGGGCGCCGTGCTGTTTGAAGTCGTGGTCGCTCTGGTCTTGTTCGTGGCCGCCGCCACCGTCATCACCGGCGGGCTGAATGCGGCGCTGCGGAGCGTCGAACGACTGCGGCTCAATGCTCACGCCGCCGACCTGGCGGTGTCGGTCCTGTCGGAATTGCAGTTGGGTGTCAAGACTTGGGAACTCACGGGACCGCAGCCGTTCGAAGCTCCGTTTGAAGGGTGGACCTGGGAAGTGATCGCCGACGCCATGGCGACCGATCTGGTCGCCGC
Source organism: uncultured Verrucomicrobiota bacterium (assembly GCA_964355375.1). Lineage (GTDB taxonomy): Bacteria > Verrucomicrobiota > Verrucomicrobiia > Limisphaerales > SIBE01 > CAYHFE01. Next base: position 22,193 of record CAYHFE010000029.1, on the reverse strand, counting down.
GAGCCCATTGCAGAGCGTTGAGGTGATCATTCGCCATGAGGAATCCGAGCTGGTCTATCGCCTCAGCCAGATGCTCCCGGTGGCGGCGCCGATACCGGCCAGCGAGACGGATCGGTCGGCCGATTCCTTGGATTTTTGATCACGAAACCGCCAAAGCTCGACATGGATGTTCGCAGAAAGATGACGATCCGAGGCCCGGGCTCGAACGAGACCCGTCGCGTCGCGGCCTTCACCCTGGTGGAGGTCGTCCTGGCCATCGTCATCGCCGTCGGCATCCTGGTGGTCGCTCTGTTCTTCTATCAGCAAGCCTCGAATTTCCGCGATCAATTGCTCGAGGAATCGGAACGTATCTCGACGGCCCGCCTGCTCATGGAGAAAATGACCACTGAATTCCGCACGGCCCACAACGCGACCTCCTTCCGCCAACCGCTCCGCGGCAGCTCCAATTCAGTCCAGTTCATTCGGACGGATGTTCCCTCCCTCGCCGACTGGAGAGGCGGGATCCTCGGGCGCAGCATCGAACCGGAAACGGATTTGAAGCTGGTCAGCTATCGACTGGATGCGGCCGACAGCACCAACGTCACCGGATTGATTCGTTCCGAGCAGCCGCTCGTGGATTTGCGGAAGGTCACCGAGGATGGAGGGTTTGTGGAAACCAACAGCCCGGCCAACCCGGAACCGGTCTTCCTGACCAAGTCCATTCGCTTCTTGCAGTTTCGCTATTGGAACGGGAGCGATTGGCAGGAGACCTGGAATGCCCCCGAACTCCCCAAAGCCGTGGAAGTGAGTCTCGCCGCCGAACCCGCGCCCGAGATCACCGAAGGCGAAACCAACGCCTACCCCGCGGAAGTCTTTCGCCGCGTCATCTGCCTGCCCGCGACCGGCGGCCCCCGCCTTGACCTCCCGAGCTTCACTCCGTCTCCAACGGACGACCCCGCCACCTCGGAAACGCCATGAAACGGATCGAACCAATCGCCTCCAAACTCCGAGCCGCTCCCCAGGGGTTCAACGCGGGCGAGCGACGAACCGGCGGTCTGGTGCCGTTCGCCCAGGATCGGCCGTCGCCCCGGGGATTCGTTCTCATCGCCGTTCTGATCGTGGTCATGCTCGCGTCCATGGTCGCCCTCAGCCTGCTCTTCCATCAACGCGCCGAAGAAACCGCCGCGGCCGCCGGCAGCGCCGCCGACAAAGCGTGGGCCGCGGCTATGAGTGGGGTCTATGAAGCCATGCGCATCGCCAACAGCCCGCCGGGCGAGCTCGTCGGTTGGGACGACAATCCGGAGGCCTTTCACGAACGCCTCTGTCTGGATGATGGCGCGGAGAAATGGTACTTCACCGTTTATTCCCAGGGCGATTCCGAGCTTCAGACAGTCCGGTTTGGTCTCGCCGATGAAGCCGCCAAGCTGAACGTGAACACGGCGACCGAAACTATGCTCAGCCGGCTGCCCAACCTGACTCCCTACCTCGTGGAAGGCTTGCTCGATTTCCTGGACGCCGACAACACTCCGCGGCCGGAAGGCGCCGAGCAGGAGTATTACAACACCCTGGCCAAAGCCTACACGATCCGCAATGGCCCGCTGGCCACGCTCGAAGAAATTCTCCTGGTCCGCGGATTCACTCCCGACCTCTTCTATGGCGAAGATGCCAATCTCAATGGTCAGCTCGACCCCGGGGAAGACGACGCCGAGGAACAATTTCCGCCCGACAACAAGGACGGAAAGCTCGACAGCGGTTTGCGCCGGTGCTTGACCGTATCGTCGTACGACTTGAACCAAGACGCCGAGGGCAAACCCCGCACCGACTTGAACGACGCCAAGGATGCGGTCCCGGACAAGGATTTGCCCGCGAAACTGCTGGAGTACATCACCGCGCTCAGACGCAACAAGGTCACGGTCAACCACCCGGCGGATCTGCTCGAGGCGCGGGGCAAATTCAAGGACGAAAAAGGCCAGGAAATCGAATTGGAATCCGGCGTGGGCAAAGCCGATTTGGCCGCCGTCCTGGACCGATTCACCGCCACCTCCGACGTTCGCCTGCCTGGATTGATCAACGTGAACACTGCCAGCGCATCGGTCCTGCAGACTTTGCCGGACGTGGACGTGGCCCGCGCCGAATCCATCGTCGCCGCGCGACAGAACCTTCGGAGCGAACAGCGATCCACTCCAGCCTGGCTTTACGAAGAGAGCCTGGTCGATGCCGACCTCTTCAAAAAACTCGCGCCATTGGTCACGGCTCGCGCCCTGCAATTTCATCTCCACGTCGTCGGCTACGGTGTGCCCTCGGGACGATTTCGGGTTCTCGAAGCGATCATTGACCTGGGTGGCCCCCAGCCGGTCATTTCGTATCTGCGCGATATCACGCGACTGGGTCTGCCCTTCAAGATCGAGGTGCCCTCGGAGGAATCGACTGAGCCCGTCGTCAGCCAAGCCCCCGCGGCCGGGCCGCCGCCGGCGCCGGCCCGCGCCCATCTCACGCCACCCCCAAGCAACGCCACCCATGGTTGAAACGCAATCAACAGAACCGCCGCGCTCCGGCGGATTGAGCCGGCTGGGCCTGCGCCAGCTTTGGCGTCGCCGCCCAGGCGCGATCACCGCCATCGAAGTGGACGGAGCCGTCCTCCGCCTCGTCCAGTCGGCGCCCAAGGGCGGGCGCATGACGGTGACGCATATTGCGGTTGAACCTTTGCATTGGCCGGCGGAAGCAGACCGCTCCAACCCCGAGGTCGCCGGCTCGCTCATCGCTCGCGCCCTCGACCGGATGCGCCTGAAGCCCGGTGCCGTCATCATGGCCGTCCCCCGCGCCCTGGTCATGCTCCGCACTCTTTCCATTCCGGTCATCGAGGATGTGCGCGAGCTCGCCTCGGCCGTTCATTTTCAAATTGGGAAAGACTTGCCGTTCCGCCCGGAAGAGGCCGTCATCGATTTCACGATCAGCCGCAAATCCGGCCCCGGAGAATTGCCCAGGTCGAGCCCTGGCGGCACCGAATCGACGACCGAAATTCAGAACGGGGCGGGCTCGGCCCCGATCAAGCTCGAAGTGCTCGTGGCTGCGGTCAGGCGCGAAGTCGTGGATTTTTATCGCCGCACCGCCACGGCCGCCGGACTGAAACTGGCATCCCTGGGCTGGCAATCCTACGCCAACGCCGCCTGCCTGGAGGCCTGCGACGTGGGCGGTCGCGATGCCGGAGTCGCTCTCGTCTCCCTCCGCCCCGAGGAGGTGGGGGTCGAGGTCATCGCGCACCGCTGTCTCGTTCACAGCCGAGGCACCGCCCTCAAGCCCGCCGATGGCCAGGCGCCTCCCACACCCGGTGCGACGGAGCCCGCCGCCCAGCAACCGGGTAGCCCGGCCGCAGCCGCCGAATCCAGTGCCCCGTCCCAGCCGGCCTCGATGTTGGATTTGGTCATGATCGAGGTGGTGCGCAGCCTGCATAGTTACGGCAGCATGGAGCAGCAGATCCCGGTCACGCGACTCCTCGTCACCGGATCGACTGGCCAGGAAACGGCCGTGGCCGAGGCGCTCCAGAACCGCTTGAACATCCCCTGTCTCCGCTTCGAGCCCGGCCAAGCGCTGAACCTCCCCGACCCGTCGCGCCCGCTCGCGTCCGGATCGATTTCAGTCTTGGGACTGGCCCTGAGCGCCCCCGCCGGCGAACGCTGGCCGTTTGACTTTCTCAACCCGAGGCGCCCGGCCGTCGCGAGAAACACTCGTCGCATCCGGATCATGCTGGGCACCGCAGCGGCGGTCGTCCTTCTTGTGGCGCTGGCCAGCATCCGCTCGCACCTGGTGAATCAACGGCTCAAGACTTACCGCGAAATCCAAACGGAGCTGGTCGCCGCGGAAAAAAAGCGGCCCATTTATCGTCAAATGACGCTGCAAGCCGCGACCGCGCGGGATTGGCTCAAAGAGAATCGCAACTGGCTGGAACATTACGCCTACCTCAGCGCCGTTCTCCCGAGCAGCGAGGAGATCTACGTCAATTCCATCTCCGTGGGCAGCCAGGGGAATATTCGATTGGGCGTGCAGGCGCGCAGCGGCGAAATCCTGGCCAGCCTCGATAAACGATTGCGCGCCGCCGGCTATGACGTCAAACCGCTCGCCATCACCCCGGGCACCGACCGCCATGGATTCAACTTCCGATCCACCGTCGAACTGGCCGTGCCCGAGAAAATGAAAATCGACCTGGCCAAATATCAGGTCACGGCCCGTCCGGCCGATGACGGCTCGCTCGATCCGCCCAGTCGAACCCGGCGCGAGCCTGCCGCGGAGGCGCCCGCCAAACCGCGGGTCAGCCCGCCCGCCGCCCCACCGAACCCGCCCAAGGTTGAAACACCGGTTGAAACACCCGCCCGGCCCCGCTGGGACGGATCGGGCGACAATCCGAAACAGGGCCGACGCCGAGGAGGTCCGCAATGAACCAGCGTGAAAAAACGCTCCTTCTTTCGATCGGGCTGGTCGTTCTGGCGTTTGGAACCTTCTTCGCCCTGCGCTCCGTCCTCGTCAAACCTCTCGTCGAGATCGACAAGCGCACCGCGGCCCTGCGGGAAAAGCTCGAAAAAGTCAAAGCGGAACGCCGCGCCTATTTTGCCGCCGAGGAAGCCGTCAAACACCACGCCCAACTCGGGTTCTCGGATCGGGTGGACCAGGCGAGCGCCAAATCGGGAGAGATGCTGACCAAGCAGATTCTCTTCAGCCGCCTGCGAGAATCCGATTTCAGCCGCATGCCGGTGGGACCCCGCCGCATGACCGGCGCGAGCGAGATCGGATGGAGTGTCCAAGGGGAAGGCCGGCTCGACCACGTGGTCAATCTTCTCTATGTGCTGCAACAATCACCCTATCTGCATCGCTTGGAGAGTCTCGTCCTGACCCCCACCGAGACGCCCGCCCAAGTGCGGGTGCGTTTCCGCTATCTCACTCTCGTCATGGACCCGGCGCCCATCATCGAACCGGTGGAGCTCAAGACCCAGCTCTCTCTCAACACTCCCGAACGCCGGATCCTTGATGCCATCGCCGCCCGTGACCTGCTCCGGCCCTATATCCCACGCTCGCCGTTCGATCGAGCCTCCGCCGCTCAGCGCGCGGCCGGGCCTTCGAGCCCCACGGGTCCCGAGAGCCTTCGCGTCGTCTCGCTATCCGAGTGGATGGGCCAGCCGGAAATCCACGTCTTAGACACCGGCAACCAGAAGACGCTGCGCTACAAATCGGGTGACGAACTGGCCGGCGGCACCATCGTGATGGTCGATTATCGGCCTCTCCCCTTCCCCGACAATGTCGCTCTGAAATCGTTCAGTCGCGTGATCCTCAAGATCGGCGACGAGTTTTGGGCGATCGAACGCGGCCGCACCCTGGCGGACAAACACAAACTGGCCACCGATCTCGTCCCGCCATCCCTGACCGCCCTGGCTCACTGACAATCCACTTTCCCCACATCTATGCGCGCACAATCTTTAGAACGGAGATCAATCGAAATGAAAGCATTCCAACTTATCCTGGCCGCGTTGACTGGCCTGTTCACCGCCGCCCACCCGGCGCTCGCGCAAGAGTCCCAGCCCGGCGCCGCGCCGACAACGAATGCCGTTCTCCTGGCCGGGGTCGGCGCGCCCGCGCCCGGCGAGGATCCGCCCGCGCTGGTCGCGTCGCGCCCCGCCCTCGTGCCGCTTCCGCCGCCGCCCACGCCGAGCGGATCGTTCCCCAGCAACGGCGTGCCCGCCGGCGTCCTGGTTTCTCCCAGCGCCGCCCAGAGCACCGACCGGAACATCCGTTTCCAGTTCGATGGCATCCCCTACACCGATGTCCTGGAGCGATTCGCCCAGATGGTGAACAAGCCACTGGTCAGCGCAACCAATCTTCAAGGCACGCTCTCCTATAATGATCCCAAGCCCTACAATTATCAGGAAGCCCTGGACACCTTGAACCTCATGCTTTCGATGAAGGGCGTGACTCTGATGGAGGATGGACATTACCTGCGGCTGGTTCCATTCCGCGAATTGCCCCAGTTGCCCATTCGCATCTTGCGCGGCTTGGATCAGACCGGCGATGTCCGGCCCGGTGAGATCGTCACCGTTGTGCTGGAGGTGAAGAATCTCGACACCAAGGAGGTTGGGGAAGCGATCGTCTCCATGCTCTCCAACGCCGGCTCGATCGCTCCGCTCTCCCGCGGCCGGGGCCTGATCATCACCGACCGCCTGGCTACCATTCAGCGCATTCGCAGTCTGATCACGGCCCTCGACACCGAGTCCATCGCCGAACGCCAGATGAAAGCCCACACCCTGCTCCACGCCTCGGGTGCCGTGGTGGCCGACTTGATCAATCGCACCTTTGGCAGTGCGACCGCGACCAAACGGACCCAGTTCAATCCTCAGAGCAAGCAGATGGACGTCCTGCCGCCCGACCCCAACGACTACGTGACCGCAGTCTATGATCAAGCGTCCCGAACCCTGGTTCTCTTTGGTCCGCGCGATCGACTGGCTCTGGCCGAGGACTTGGTTTCCAAGTTCGAAGAAAAGGGGGGCGGCGCGGGTGACGTTCGAATTTACTACCCGCAAATCACGCGGCCGAACGAGCTCGCGAACATGATCCGCCAAGCCGTGGCCGGAGTGGCCGGCCCCGAGGAAAACGCCACCACCGCCGCCACCAAAGCCCGGATCATCGTGGATAACGCCCAGAACCGCTTGATCGTGGCTGCTCCCATCGCCGGTCAACTCGACCAGATCGAACTTCTCATCAACAAAGTGGACCAACCGGTCCACGGGTCCGGCGGTTTGGGCGGATCGGACTCGATCCGCATGCAAACGGTGCAACTGACCAAAGTCTTCCGTCCGCGCGCCTCGGAATCGACCAGCGTGGCGAAGATTCTTTCCGAAGCCCTTTCCAAGCGCCTGCCCAACGGCGACCGAATTCCCACCGCCAACGTGACGGTCGAACCCAACAGCCAGAGCGTGGTCGTGACCGGCGCGCCCGGCGAAGTCCAGACCGCCGTCGATATCTTCACCCAGCTCGAAACCGGCTCCAACTTGCCTTCGGCCCAGCAAACCCGCTTCCTCGACGCTGGAACCGTGGCCGAAGCCAAACGCCTCTTGCCGCTCGTCGAACAGATCTACCGCAGTCAGGTGACCGACGGCCTCGGCGGCCCGGCCGCTCACGCCAAAATCATCGCCGACGCCGAAACCGGGCGGTTGATTGTGACGGCGAGCGAGGATCATCTGACCCGGATCGAGCAGATTGTGAAGCAGCTCAAAGCGGAACGAACCCAACCCCCGCTCCGCCACCTCCAGATTATTACGCTGAAGAACCTGCGGATCGACGCCGCGCTTTCCAGCCTCAGCAATCTCGTCAATGAGCGGATGAGCGACCGGCGCTTCGAAGGATTGGCCAAGCCCTTGTTGCTGCCCGACGCCACGAACAACCGCCTCCTCGTCACCGCCACCGATGACCAAATCAAAGAAATCCAGGACGTGCTCAACACCCTCGATATCGCCCCGGAAGCCTACCGCCGGGAGATGGCCGTGGTGCCCTTGCAATCGAAATCCGCGACCGAATTGATCACGCTGGCCACCCAGCTCATGAGCCAACTCGCCGAGCCGCAAACCAATCCGCAGCTCGCGCCCAAGCTCATGCCGGACAACACCGGCAAAGGCATTATCGTCGTGGCCTCAAACTCCGACCTGGCCCGCATCACCAACCTGCTGCATCAGCTCGATTCCGCGTCCGCCACCGCCACCACCCGCCAATCCAAGCCGATCGAACTGTTCAGTCGCACGCCCGCGGAATTGACACCGCTCGTCCAGCAGCTCTACCAGGAACAAGCCAAAGGCCAGTCCGAACCGGCCGGCGGAACCGCCACGCTCGTGGCTGACGCGAAAAATAACCGCATTCTGGTCAGCGGCTCCGAGAAGGAAATCACCCGCGTCGAGACCATCATTCGCCAGCTCGATCCGGAAGGTAAAATCGGAGCCAAAGAGGAAACGCGCGTCGTTCGCCTCCGCGCCGGATTGGCCACCGACCTGGCCAGTCTCGTCGAGAAAAGCCTCAACGCCCAATCGCACCGGGTCAAAGTGCTGGTCGATGCCCGCAGCAACAGCCTCGTCCTCACCGGTGAAACCGACGCCGTTCGCGCCGCCGCCCAAGTCATCGAACAACTCGACACCCGCTCCGATGTCCAGCCGCGTGAACTCCGCATCATCGAACTCAAGCAGGGCGAAGCCAATGCCGTCGCCCCGATGGTCACCGCCCTTTCCACGGAAATGCTCAAAGACCAGCGCGGCCCGGAATTCATCCCCCAAACCAAAGTGGTCGCGGACGCCGCGGCCAACCGCCTGATCGTCACCGGTCCGAAGGACGAGCTGAGCACGGTCTCGGCCGTGGTGGAACAGTTGAACCAGGCCCCCGAAGCCGCGGGCGGCGCCCGGGTCTTCAAGCTGATCCTCGCCGATGCTCTGACCGTCCTCCCGGTTGTCTCGAATGCCATGGTTCGGTTCGACGTTCGCAATCAGCCCATCCGTCGCGTCTCGGTCTCGGCGGACAAAGAATCGAACAGCATCATCGTCTCCGGTTCGCGCACTGATTTGCAGGATGCCCAAACCATCATCGAGCGGCTCGACAATGAGGGCGTCGAGAAGGCGCGCAGCTTGAAAGTGATCGACGTTCGGACGGATGATCCGGACGGTTTATCCAGTCTGGCCTTGAAGGTTTTCTCCGCCCAAAGCAACGGACGGACGGCCACCAACGTCGTCAGCATCACCCCCGAACCGTCCGGCAAACGGCTCATCGTCCTGGCTCCCCCCTCCTTGATGCCACAGGTCGAAGCCGTGATCGCGTCCCTGGACGACAAGCCCGATCTGGGAGTCCGGGAACTGCAAACGGTGGAGGTCAGGAAATGGAACGCGTCCGACATCCTCCCGATCGTCAACCGGATTTACAGCGAACAAACCAAGGGCAAATCCGGCAAACTCGCCGCCATTTACGCCGACACGTCCGGGACCCGCTTCCTCGTCTATGGCACTCGAGATCAGGCGGCGACCATCCGCCAGATCGTCGAGACCGCCGAGAGCCAGCCGCCCGCGCCGCGCGAAACCAAGGTGTTTGATCTCGGCAAGCTGACCGAGGCCCAGCGGGTTCTCCCGATTTTGCAGCAATTGTACCGAGATCAAATCAGCAGCAATCCGACCTCCGGCCTGGCGGACGCCCAAATCGTCAGTGATGGCCGAACCGGACGCCTCATCGTCTCGGCTCGCACCAACCAAATCCCCCAAATCACCGAGCTCATCGCCCGCCTCCAGATCGGTTCCACCACCGAGCCCAGCTCGCGGGAAACGCGGACCTTTGACGTGGGGAACGCCAGCGACGTCCAACGCCTCCTGCCGCTCGTGCAGCAGCTTTATCGCGATCAGTGGAAAGACAAATTGGAAACCGATCCGGCAGACGCGCAAGTCATGGGCGACGCCAAGACCGGCCGCCTCATCATCACCGGCAAGCCGGATCACTTGAAACAGATTGAAGCGATTCTCCGTCAGCTCAACACCGGCAAGCCCCGGGCCGACGGACGGGACACCCGGGTTTATGATCTCACCACCGCCAACGCCATGGAGGTGTCCACCACCGTCCGCACCCTCTACCAGGACCAGGCGAAAAGCCGGCTCGGCACTCAACCCCCGGACACGCTCATCCTGCCGGACGCTTCGGCCAACCGATTGATCGTGTCCGGCGACACCAGCGAGCTCGACTTCCTTGAAGAGATCATCAAGAAGCTCGATAAAACCAGCGCCCAGAGCGCCTCGGTGCGCGTGTTCAAACTCAAGTCGGCCGACCCCGCCAAAGTCTCCGAGATTCTCTCCGGCGCTCTCGTGAAATTCGATTCCTACGGACGCCCGATGAAGCGCGTCAGCGTGGTCGTGGACGCCAAGAGCCGGACGTTGATCGTGGCCGGCGATCCCAGGGAATTGCAGGGCGCTTCCGTGATCATCGAACAGCTCGATTCCATCGGAGTCCAGCCCGAGCGCAAGATGAAAGTGATCCGCCTCAAGAGCGGCGAGGTGTTCGATTTCTCCATCAAGCTTCGCCAGCTTTACCTCGACCAAGTCAAGAGCCAGCCGGAACTGGGGGTGACCGAAGCCTTGATCCTCGAGGACTCGGCCAGCAATCAGATCATCGTCGCCGGCAACGACACGCAGATGAAATTGATCGATGAGATCTCGGCTCGACTCCAGGACAGCACCCTGGCGCGAGGTCCGCGGGAAACCAAGACCTTCGAGATCGGTCGGGCCGAGGATGTGGTCCGCCTCCAGAATCTCGTCCAACGCCTTTACCAGGATCGCTGGAAAGCGAAGGACGCGGGTGATCCAGCCGACGCGCAAATCTATCCCGACAGCCAGAATGGGCGCTTGATCGTCACCGGCAAGGCCGCCCATCTCAAAGAAATTGAAGATATTCTGAATTCGGTGCGCTCGCCCGTCAGCGCCTCCGAAATCCGGGAAACCCAAGTCTATGATCTGAATACGACGAGCGCGCCGGAACTGGCGGTCACGGTGCGGTCGATCTACCAGGAACAATTGAAGTCGCGCCCGGTCGCCCCGGCCAACCAGGCCGTCATCTTGCCCGACGCCGCGGCCAACCGCCTGGTCATCTCCGGCACCACCAACGAACTCGCGATTCTTGACGACATCGTCAAGAAGCTCGACCGCGTGGATGCCCAGTCGGCTCGCACCCGCGTTTTCAAGCTCAAGACCGCCGAGGCCGCGCAGGTCGCGACCATGCTTTCCACGGCCTTGTCGCGATTCTCCCCTTCCGGCCGGCTCATTCCGCGGATCTCGGTCGGCACCGACCGGCAGAACAACCTCCTGATCGTCTCCGGTGACCCCAAGGATCTCCAGGCCGCGGCCGTGGTCGTCGAACAGATGGACGCCCTGTTCGCCAAGGAACCGCGCCAGATGCGGATCATCTCCCTGAAGAGCGGCGTCGCCTCCCAGGTCGCCACCAAAGTGCAGAGCCTCTATCAGGATCAGATAAAGGGTCAACCCAAGAGCGGCATGGCCGATGCGCTGATCATGGGCGATGACCCAAGCAACCGCCTCATCATCACCGCCACGGAATCGCACCTGAAGATGATCGAGCAGATCGTCACGCCGTTGCAGGAGACCGCCGACACCTCCGCCCGGCAATTGCGGGTCTTGATGCTGCAGCGGAATTCCGCCGCCTCTCTGGCCACCATGATTTCTCAATTGTTCATTCGACAAACCTCCAGTCAGGATCCCGGCGAGCGCCTCGTCGTCACCCCGGCTGTGGATGACCGAACCCTCGTCTTGGAAGCCGCCACCCCACTCCTCGAGCGCGTCTCCCAGCTCGTGAAAACCCTCGATGGCGAAGAGTCGCTCGGCCGGGTCGAAGTTCGAACTTACCAGATCCCCGAGGGGAACGTGGCCGATCTCGCCCCGACCTTGGTCCGGCTGTTCGCTGAACGAGTGAGCCGAGGCTCCCCCGGCCTTGCGCCCCGGTTCGAAGCCGATGCCAACGCCAACATCCTCATGGTCGCGGCCACCAAAGATCAGTTTCTCCAAATCGACAAGTTGATCGAGGAAATCAAAAAGACCGCCCAGGTGTCGAACGAGATTCGCACCTTCAAGCTACAGAACGGCGATCCGACCTCCATCGCCGACGTCCTGCTCTCGATGCTGACCGACAACGATCCGCCACCGCCGGGTCAGCAACCCGGAGGCCGAGCCCGGCGCCTGCAATGGCGGCCCGGCGTCGGGCTCCAACCCGTGCCGGACGTGAAAGGCGTCCGGGTCGCCCCCGCTCCCACCTTGAATGCCGTGGTGGTGCAGGGATCGCCCGAGAAGTTGGTCTTGGCCGAGAAGCTGATTCAGACGCTCGACAAAAATGAAGGCGACAGTCAGACCATCCTGCAAACCATCCATCTCAAAAAAGCCCGGGCCGAGAATCTGGCCGAGGCCGTCACGAGGGTGATTAACACCCGCGGTGGCACCCAAGGCCGGCTGCAGCGCGTCGCCGTAACCCCCGTCTTCGGCCCCAACAGCCTGCTGCTGAGCGGCCCAGCCGGCGCGGTGCAAGATGTCATGAAGATCGTCCAGGAACTCGACCAGGAGAGCGAAGATGATGACATCAAAGTCCACATCTACCGCCTGGAAAACGGCACCGCCCGGGAAATCTCCACCATCGTCCAGCAACTCCTCCTCAACATGACGCGGGAGCAAACGCGCAGCCGCGGCAGCGGTGGAGGTGGAGGTGGAGGAGGAGGAGGCGGCGGAGGTGGTGGTGGCGGACCAGCTCCACGCGCCGTCCAACCTTCCGTCTCGGTTGATGCGCGGTCCAACAGTCTGGTCGTTTCCGGAAACGCCGCCCATTTTAAGATGGTCGAGCAGTTGCTCCAGACGCTCGACAAAGCGCCGGAGAAGGCGGAGCGCGATGTCCAGTTTGTCTGGCTGCAGAATGCCAAAGCCCTCGAGGTGGCGATGAAAGTCGAGACCGTCTTTGCCAACCGCCCCGCCGCCGATCGGCCGGTGGTCGAATCCGACAGCTTCAACAATTCCATCACCATCATCGCCAAACGCGCCGACATCATCCAGGTCCAAGAACTGATCACGCGCCTGGATGAATCGAGCAAAGACACCACCATGCAGGTGCGGCTTCGCCCCATCGATCGCGTCCCCGTGGAACAGATGGCCAAGATGCTGCAGAACATTTATCCCCAGATGTCGTCCGGCAATATCCGCGTCACGGATAAGATTCAAGTTCCCGGAAGGCTCAACAAACAAACGCCGGTCCTGCCGATTCCACACATAAATACAACGCCGCCTGTCCCGGTGCCGGCCCCGCCCGGCGCGAAAGCCGAAGCGAAAGAGGCGATCCCAGCTCCGCCCCAAGAGGTCATCATTGCCATCGACAAAATGGCCAACGCGCTGGTCCTGTCCGGTCCCACCCATGAGCTGGACCAGATTGATCGCATCATTTCGGAACTGGCCTTCTCCTACGTGAGCAGCGACGCCGAGTTCCGCGTCTTCCCCTTGAAAGAGGCCGATCCGGTGATCGTGGCCAAGACGCTGATGGATCTGTTCAGACCGGAGCCAATCACGCCCCAACAGCAGCAGCAGCAACAGCAGCAGCAAAAACCCGGCGAAGTCCGCGTCGTCGCCACCACCCCCAAGATCACGGTCGTGGCCGAACCGCGCACCCGCAGCGTGATTGTGCGAGCCAAGCCCACGGATTTCACCTTGATGGAAGCCCTGATCATGCAGATCGATGTCGTGGGGCTTGCGTCGCAGTTGGAGTACCGCCTCGTGCCGCTGACCAATGCGCCGCCGGAGAAAATCGTGCCGCTCGTCCAGCAAATGGTCACGCAGATGAACCTGGTTCGCCCCGGAGAAGCGCTCACGGTCACTGCCGATCCGCGCAACCGGGGCCTGTTGCTCGTCGGCCGCGATTCGGCTCTCAAACTAATCGAGCCCATGATCCGCGCGCTCGACATCCCTTCCCCTTTCGTGGAGGCCGAGGTTCTGGTGATCTCCCTGAAGAAAGCCAGCGCGGCGCAGTTATCGACCCTTCTCCAAAGCATGCTCCGCCCCGCCTTGGCGGGCGGGGTCGCGTCCGAGGTTCGCGAATTGCAGGAGCAGGTGCGCCGGCTTCGCGTCAAGAATGACGCCGGCCAGGAGGTCCTGCTCGATATGAGCAAGCCGATCAAGATCCTCACCGATTCCGCCGGTGGCCAGGGCTCCAACCGCCTCGTCTTCTACTCCACTCCGGACAACCTCAAGGCCATCGCCGCCGTCGTCGAGATGATGGACACCCCGGCGGTGATGGACGGTCTTTTTGTGAAACTGGTGCATCTGGAATTCGCCGATGCGGCGACCGTGGCCCAAACCCTGACCACAATCTTTGGCCAAGGCCAGCGGCTGATTCAAGGGCCGGCTGGCCGGGCCGAGCCCGAATCCACCCAGGGCAAAGCGCTGGCTCATCCGTTGAATGCGGTGCCGGACGAACGGTCGAACGCCCTCATTCTCAGCGGACAAAAGGAATCCGTCGAGCTGGCCCAGAAGATCATCAGCGACCTCGACCGCAAACTGGAGCGCTTCGTCACGGAAGTGAAATTATATCGCCTGAAACACGCCTCGGCCACGCGCCTGCAGCCTCTCCTCCAATCGGTCTTCGCCGAAGGGCCGGCCGTCCCGGGAACCGAAGGTTTGACCACTCAAGTCACCCGCTTGCGCGCGCTCACGCCCGAAGAACAACCGCCCATCACCGCGCAACCCAAAGCTCGGGCGGCGCTGATCGTTCGCGCCGACGACACCACCAACACTCTCATCGTCGCCGCGCGCAGCGATAATCTCCCGCTCATTGAAGCGGTCATCAATCAGTTGGATATTCCAGCCGCCTCCGGCATGGATAGCGTCCGCGTCTATCCCCTTGAACACACCGACGCCGTGACCATTCAAGGCATTCTCAATGATCTCTACAGCGGCGCGCGCTCGGCCATTATGCGCAACGAGGACAAACCCAATATTACCCTCGACCCGCGCACCCGGTCCCTGATCGTTTCCGGCAATCAGAAAGCCTTTGCCTTCATCGATGGCCTCCTCCTGCAACTGGACAAAGATCTGCCCCTGACCTTGCGGGACGTCCGGATTCTCGCGCTCGAACATGCCGACGCCGCCGAGGTCGCCGCCACCCTGCAGCGTCTGCTCGACGCCCGGGTCAACCAGAAATCCACGTTGACCAAACAGCAGGCCGATGCGCTCAAAGTCCTGATCATTGGCGAACCCCGCAGCAATAGCCTGCTCATCACCGGCTCGAAGGATAGCTTCGAACTGGTGGAATCCTTGGTCCAAGAACTGGACCGGGTGCCGACCGCGCTCAGCGGCAAGATTCGATTGGTGCCGCTGGCGCACGCGGATGCCCGCTACGTCAGCACCGCCCTGGCCAACATGTTTGCGCAACGCTATCAGGCCGTCCGATCACCCGAGGTCCAACGGATGCGCCCCGTCATCGTCCCGGATCTGCGGAGCAACAGCCTGCTCATCGCGGCGGGCGTGGATGACAACCAGGTGATCGATGATCTCCTGCAAAGGCTCGATAAAAAGGTCGAGGATCCGAACATGGTTCTGACCGTCCTCGCGCTCGCGCACAACGACGCTGGCCGAGTCGCGAACACTTTGGATAGCATCTTCACCGCCCGCTCCCGCGGCCGCTCCATGCAAGGTCAGCAGACGTCGCCCCAGGACCAGGTGCAGATCGAGGCCGACAGCCTGAACAACGCGCTGGTCATCTCCTCGAGCAAAGAGAATCTCGAAGTCATCAAGGGATTGCTCGAGAAGATCGACATCGAACCGGTCGCCATCGGCGGCCTCGTCCAAACCTTGACCCTCGAACACGCCGACGCCCAGCGCGTCGCCGCCATGCTCCGTTCCCTCGTGCAGCAGGGCCTCTACCGGCCTGGCATGGCGATCTCCGGGGGCGGCGGCGGGGGGGGAGGCGGAGGTGGCGGACGCGGCGGTTCAAGGCGCGAAGCGATGGCCATCACGGTCGATCCGCGGAGCAACACGCTCATCGTCTCGGCCAGTCCCGAGAATCTCCTCATCATCAAGGAAGTCGTCCGACAGGTGGATACGAAAGAATTCAACCAATCCGGAAACATCCGGCTCTTCACCCTCAAACACGCCAAAGCCAGCAGCCTGGCCGCGGTTCTGGACCAATTCTTCCGCGCCCGGCGGACAGGCGGGGGCGGCGGCGGGGGCGGCGGCATCATCGGTGCGGCCGAACAAATGGCCCCGGTCACCATTGTTCCCGACGACCGCGCCAATGTGCTGCTCGTGACCGGAGGCAAGGAAAGCTTCGAGGTCGTGGAACGGCTCATCGAGCAGTTGGACTCCCAGGATGCGCAAGCCCGGATGAACTTTCGCGTCTTCTCTCTGAAGCAGAGCACGGCCAGCAAGATGCAAAGCACGCTGCAACGCTTGTTCACCAACCGCCCCTCCCGGAACCGCGGCGAACCGTCCGAGCCCATCACGGTGGTGGCCGATTCCTGGGCAAATGCCCTCATCGTCGGATCTTCCGTGGACGACATGAGCATGGTCGCAAGCTTGATTGAGCGGCTGGATAGCGAACAAGGGCAGGCGGGCATGACCGTCCAGGTTTTGCCACTGGCCAAAGCGGACGCCCGGCGGGTCGCGCAAACCGTCCAAGGCCTCTACCGCGAAGGCACCGCCGGCACCGCCATGGCGGTCGTCGTGACGGCGGATGAGCGCATGAACGCGCTGGTGGTTTCGGCCGGCGAGGCCGACATCAAGCGGATCGCGGAATTGGTCAAGAAACTCGACACCGACCAAGTATCGCGCATCTCGGAGATTCGGGTGTTTCCGCTGCGTTACGCGCGCGCCGACTCACTTTCCACAATCCTGAACACCTCGCTGAACACGAAGCCGACTCCGCTGACCGACCAGAGCCCGAACTCGGCCTCCCTGCTTCAGTTCATCACCCGGCGCGACGATGGCAAGGATCTGGTGGCGTCGGCCATGAAAGAAGGGGTTTTGATCACTCCCGACGCTCGCATGAATTCGCTCATCGTCTCGGCGCAGGTGGATTACATGGGGCTGATCGAACAAATCATCACGCGGCTCGATTCGGCCACGCCGCAGCATGCCAAGATCAAGATCTTTGCCCTGACGAACGCGCACGCTCGTCAGATGTCGGATTTGATCCGAGCTTTGTTTCGGCTTCCAGCGCAAGGCGGATTGTCCGCCGCCAACCAACGGGCCGTGCAATACACCTTGGTCAAACGAATTCCTGATCCAGATAGTCCCTTGGGCGCTCCCGACAGCGGGGAGGAAGAGGACATGGCGAGCGCCACCCTCGGCACCGACGAACAGAGCGCTCTCACGGTGACCGTTGACTCGCGCACGAACAGCCTGCTCGTCGGGGGCACGGAAGAATACGTCGAGCTCGTTTCTCAAATCATCACCACGCTGGACACGAGCGAGGCTCAGGAACGAAAATCCGAAGTGTATCGTCTGAAGAACGCCCAAGCCGTCGAGCTTTCGACCGCGGTGCGCAGTTTTCTCGACCAGGAGCGCATCCGCGTCACGCAGGTTCTGGGACAAGAGGCGGTCGCCACCGCCCAACTCATGATGGAGCGCGAGGTTTCCATCGTGGCCGAACCGGCGAGCAATGCGCTGCTCATCTCGGCCACTCCGGGCTATTTCGGACAGGTCAAGCAATTGATCGAACAGCTCGATCAACCCCAACCCCAGGTGTTGATTCAAGTGCTCCTGGCGGAAGTCACCTTGGACTCGACCCGCGACCTCGGCATCGAGTGGAACGTGACCAAGGCCGTCCACAACGCCCAACTCGCCACCGGCACCGCTCTCGGAGTGATGAACGAACTTCAAAGCTTCGGCGGATTCTCCGCGGCCGTGACGGGGAGCGATTTCGGCTTCCTGGTGCGCGCGCTGGAAAACTCCGGGCGCCTCGAGGTGTTGAGCCGGCCGCAAATCCTCACGTCCGACAACAAGCCCGCCAATATCAACGTCGGCCAGCGCGTCCCCCTCATCACGGACAGCCGCGTGACTCAGTTTGGCGATTCCATCAATACCTTCGCGTATCAGAACGTCGGCGTAAACCTGCAGGTCACTCCCCGCATCGGCGCCGGCGGGAATGTGAAGATGGAAATCAGCACCACCAACAGCGCGCTGAGCAGCTCCAGCGTCGAAGTGGGCTCAAGCTCTAAAAGCGTGGTCAAAATGCCCATCATCAACGAGCGCCGAGCCACCACCTCCGTCAGCGTCCAAAGCGGTCAATCCATCATCATCGGCGGCCTGATCAGCACCTCCGAAGATGACCGCGTCAAGAAAGTGCCTTACCTGGGTGATATCCCCTATCTCGGCGTCCTGTTTCGGAGCAAGACGAGGATTTCGGATCGGAAGGAGCTCTTGATTCTCCTCACTCCGCAAGTCCTGGTCAACGTCAGTGAAACGGCTCGAACCAGCGACGTCCGGACTTTCACCGAGGGCGAATTGAAACGTTCAACGCTAAAAGACAAAATCCGCCGCGACGAGATCCGCGATCGGTTGCTCGAACCCTACTTTCCGGACTCAACCAATTCCGTTCCGAAGGGTTCGATCGCGCCCGGAGCGACCTCCAGCGGAACGCAGAAGAAAACCGATCTGCCGCCCGCCAATCCGACGGTGCCAATCAATAATCTCCGAGTCGAGTAATCGCCCGGATCCAACCATGTCCCACGGATCCTCATCGCTCCGGCGGATGCTCGCTCGTGTTCCGGCCCCGGGAATTCTGCTGCTCTGCCTGCTCTGGGCCGGCTGCGTTTCCAGTGAGAAGAAGCCGAACCGACCGAGGGAGGACCGCCCGCTCCCTCCGGCGGGCACTCTCATCGACGAAATCAACCTGCTGGCCATTCCCGTTGCCCTGAACTTCGATGACGTCCCTGGCGCGGACGGCTTTGTCCTGAAGATCTTCCCCGGGAGCCGCCAGCATCCCCAGCCGATCCCCATTGAATCCGGGACGATTGAGGTCCTCATGTTCGACGGCGTCTTCAGGAAGGACGCTTCGGATCCGGTCAACCCGCGCCAAACCTGGAAATACACCGCCGCGGAGTTGAAGCGGTTTGAAATGGTGACCTCCATAGGGACGGGATATCAAATCGCCCTTCCCTGGGGAGAGGCCAAACCGACTCAGGACCGGATCAGCGTCATCGTCCGCTATGGGTCGCCTCAAGGCGCCAACATCCTGTCGGCTCCGAGTGTCATCTCCGTGACCGGAAACTGAGCCGGGGGCGAGGAACAGAACGGCGATTTGCGACAAACCTGCGTCTCATCCCACCGCGGGTTCACCTGAAGAAACACTCAATCCAGCCGGCCATTCTTATTTTGCTCAGGACACCGTCCGTTCGACGCAGGTAGTCCCGGCTTCAGCCGGTCGCCGCGTGAAAACCGGCTGAAGCCGGGACTACCTACGTGCCAAAATGAGAATTGCTGAATGCTGCAATCCGGCCCTTGTGCAATCGAGAGAAATCTGGGATGACTTAGAACGTGTTTGAAAATCCGTCTGCCCTGCAGGAGCCGAGGTCACGAGGTTCGGATTTACGGGAAAACTGCATGTAATGAGCCTCCTCACGTCGGCTCCTACGGTTTTTCGGACGGACGCTGAGCCATGCGCTCTGAACCCCACAATTGATGCTATGACCCGCCAACAAGTGCTGGATCTTTATTTCATGGAGGCCCGTTCAAAGCTGATCGACTTGGCCGCCTTTCTGGATCGCGTGGATCGCGCCGACGGCGCGGCCGATTTCCGGCTCGAGGCTTTTCGTCAGGCACTAAAGAAATTGAGTTACTCCAAGCCGGAACGAGCCAAACAGGTTTTGCTCACGCTCAGCGACCCGACCCCGCGTCCGATCGCCAAAGCCACCACCAAAGCCGCCTGCGGGGCGTATCTTGCGGCGGACGGTGGAAAGCGCCGGCCTGAAACGAGAAGTAAAGCGCGATGATTGCCTCTACCCATGAACCAACCCACCCCTGCACCCCTCCCAGGAGGGGAACTGGCCACCAGCACCCGCCTCGAAGCTCCCCTCCTCGGAGGGGTCGGGGGTGGGTTCATGGCCTCGACTCACGTCCAATCGTTGGAGGTGTTCCCTTTCCACGAACCTGGGTGGGGTGAGACTCCGTCGAACCCTGAATGCGTTGCCGGTGGAAAAGTCAGGGCTCGACAGAGTCTCACCCCACCGTGCCCGTTGATGGTCCTTTTGCTCAATTGTACGGCCGTTGAACCTCCCCCTGAACCCCTCCCAGGAGGGGAAATTTTAACTGGGCCATCCAGCAAAGCTCCCCTCCTCGGAGGGGCCGGGGGTGGGTTCAGGGGTTCAATGCGCAAAGTTTTTGTTTCCGGGAACTCTCTCCTCTGAATCCAATCCAACCAACACGATGGTCGGCCCAGAATCTTCAACCCCCAATTCCTCAATTATCATGCGCTACATTGAACCGCACGGACACATGGTCAGCCGGGTGACCGACGATTATGTGGACATGACGATCGCCGGCTGCCGGGCGGTTTGCGAACCCGCCTTCTGGGCCGGGTTCGACCGCAGTGCCGTCCAGGGATTTTACGATTATTTCCGCCAGTTGACCGAGCACGAACCGAAGCGCGCGGCCAAGTTCGGACTGCCCCATTTCGCCTGGCTTTGTCTCAACCCCAAAGAATCGGAGGATGTCCAACTCGCGGAAGAAGTGCTGGCGATCATCCCCGACTTTCTCGACCGGCCCAACGTGCTCGGGATCGGCGAGATCGGACTCAACAAAAACAGCCGGAATGAGCTCAAAGTTCTGGAACGTCACATTGACCTGGCGGCGTGCCATGACCAACTGATCCTCGTTCACACCCCCCATCTCGAAGACAAACTCAAAGGCACGCGGCTCATCATTGACGCCCTCCGCAGCGACAAGCGGATCAAGCCCGAGCGGGTGATCATTGATCATGTCGAGGAACACACCGTGAAGCTCGTGCTCGACGCCGGGTTCTGGGCGGGCATGACGCTCTACCCGGAGTCCAAATGCAGCTCGGCCCGCGCTATCGACATGATCGACGTTTACGGCCACGAGCGTCTCTGGATGAACAGCGCCTGCGATTGGGGCGTGAGCGTGCCGCTGGCCGTGCCGCGAACCGCGCTCGAGATGCGCCGCCGCGGCCACTCGGAAGAGGCCATCGACAAGATGATTTACCAAAACCCGATCCAGTTTCTCAGCCAGTGCCCGAAGTTTCGGGTAACTTGAGCCGAGGCACGGCTTCACGCCAGGCAGACCTCCTCATCCGGTTTTCCGCCGTCGGGCACCAAATTCACATGCAAGCGTAAGGTTCAAGCTTCACCTGCTCTTCATACGCTCCACCCAGTAGCCAGGCTCCCTGTAACCGTGTGCTACCGCGAGCACCCACACCAAGTCCCCTTCCACGACGTTAGCGACATAGAATGGAAACACTTTGAGGTTCACCCGCCGGTAATTCCTACGCCGCCTCGGCGACGAGGGGTTTGCCGTGATCCAGTCCAGACAACCGATCACCTCGCAGTAGAATCGTTGCCCCAAACCCGCCTCCACGTCTTCGTAATATTCAACCTGGGCAGCGAACTCAGCATCCGCTTCCGGATGAGGTTCGATTCTCACGAACGGAAGCCGGCTTCGAGCCGCTTCTTCACCTCGGCCAGCGGCACACCTTTGACCACACCCGTGCGAAGGTCGCGCAGTCGTCGCTCAATTTCGTCGTCCCAAGCGGCCTGAGCGTCATCGGACGGCGCTGCGGACGACTCCGAAAGATCAAGGAGGATTCGCGCCAGCTTGAGCCGCTCCAGCTCCGGCAACTCTGCCGCGTCCCGCGTCACTTCGATCAAGGTCTTCGGCATACCACGGGACTCTTGCGCACGGGGAATACGATGTCAACCGTGTCCCAGCTCAGCCCAGCTCGCTGAACCCAATAAGTATGCGGATGGAATTGGGGAGCACACGCTCGCGTGTTCCGACCGGCGCCCCGCCGGTCGGAACCAAGGCCCCATTCAGTCACGAAACGGTGATACGTTCGCGGGCGCCAGTGTGGTCGGCGAAGGCGCCGACCACGGCACGCGAGGGCGCGTGCGCTCCCCAATTCAACTGAAGGGTTGCGGTTGAGCCGGTGTCCACCGATAAACCGCTGCGCGACGCAGCCAAGCGGTTGAGCTCGGCTCCTACCGGTACATGGGTAGGGAACACCTCCAACGATTGAATGTGAATCGCGGCCATGAAACTGAAGGTGCGATGGGGAGCGCGGGCGTCTCGCCTGCCGAGTTCGGCGTCTCGCCGAACCCTCGTGGACGCGCACCGTGCTGGTTCCGGTCGGCGAGACGCCGACCGGTGCAGCCGGGACGGCCGCGCTCCCCACTCAAACAAACACGGTGCATGGGTAGGGACAACCTCCAAAGAGTGGACGTGAATCGGTGCCATGAAACCATCCAACGGTTGGGGCGAGACTCCGTCGAGCCCTTGCATCTTTGCGATCAGGAAAGTCAGGGTTCGACGGAGTCTCACCCCACCCAGGTTCATGGAAAGCGAACACCTCCCCAATGAGGACCTGGGTTGGGGCCATGAACCAAACGGAGCCCGAGGCGTCGCGCCAGCGTCTTGGAGTGCGCCGGCCCTCCGGCGCTTTTGGCGAGTGCC
>CAYHFE010000028.1:0-28426 GCA_964355375.1 uncultured Verrucomicrobiota bacterium | reverse complement strand
TCGGTCAGCGTGGGGGATTCCGTTTCGTGGAGAACCGCTCGAGCCGCGCTCTGCAGCTCCGCCCAGCGCGGCCATTCCAGTTCGGGCGCATGGGCAATCCTCCGCAACAGACTGCGCCATTCAATGATGATCCGATCGATGTCTCCCGCCCCCAACAATTCCGATGTCCAGCTCTGTTTCTCCTGCGGATTCTTATGCACGGCGGCCACGATCTGCTCGGCTCCGGCCCCATATTTCGGCGGCATCCCGTTCTCCAGGTATCCGGGAATGGACTGGAGTTGGTAGATGCGCTGACAGGCCAGAGCGAGGCGTCCGCCCCAGCGATTCTCATCGCCACAGAATCGGAATCCGGCATCCAGATTAGCCAGGTCGTAGATCATCTCCTGGATGAGGTAGGAAGGATCTTCCAGCGCCGCGGCGATGGCCAAGCCGTCTTCCTGGGAAAAGAAACTCACCATCTGCCCGCGCCGCGTCGGCCGGCCCGTCGCATCGACCAAACCCAAGCGCCGCCACAGCATCGCCACGCCGGTGGCGGCGGGCAACTCGCGGCAGACCGCCACCAGCGAACAGCGCGCGCAATCGGCGGGCCAGACCTCGCGCTCCACCGGCCGCCACAGGGCCACGCCCTGCGCATCCACCGGGACCCGCAACGTCTGTTCGGCCAGGCTGACCTCGGCGATGATACGCTGAGCCAGAAACTTGAATCGCCGTACCGGCAATCGTTGATCGGCCAGCTTCTTCTCGACCAAAGGCGCGATCTTCTCGTGCCAGAGACTCATCGGAGCCTGACGGCCATTCCAATTGACCAGACGCCGAATCCATTTGGCGATGATTACCCGGTCGTCATTCAGGCGCTCCGCGACCGTCAAGGAACGTCCAAAAATCTTGCCGCTCTCGTCCTCCGACACAATCGTGAGCAACCCCGGCCCCACTTTTTCCAAAGCCATCGGCTCGGACAAAATGGAACGAAGCGGTGGCACCGCGACCGCGGGCACTGAAGCCTCCCCGGCGGAATCCGACCGCGCACCGGTGGTGTCACCGGCTTGGCTCGGAAGAGGATGTCCGGAAGCATCCCCAACCGGCGCCGCCCTCCGCCCCGCGAGCCAAATTTCCCGCAACGGCCTTTCGCTTGGCGCCGGATAAGCCTGCCACTCGCCCCGGCTGTTGAGCATTTCCCGAACGCGCTTTCTCACATGCCGGGCTCGTTCGCCATCGGTCTTCAAGCCGCAGGGCGCGTCGGGATGCTTCAAGGATTGCTCCACTCCCAGGAAGATCGGCTTGGTCGTGAAGAGCCGCTCCTGAACCCGCACCGCTTCGGTGAACGGATCGCGGCCGGCGTCCGCGGCCACGCGCATCAAACCAAGGACCGCGCTCCAATCCACGAGCCCACCCCGCGAGAGATGAGCCGTGTGGGCATCGAGCAACCGCAGCTCATTGGCCGTGATCAGGACAAACCCGGTTTCATCCAAACCGCGTCGGCCGGCTCGGCCGAACATTTGCAGGATCTCATCGGGTTTGAGCGGTTCCTCGATGAAATCCCGCCGATAGGACGCTCCCGCCAGCGCGACGCTCCGCAAGGAGAAATTGATCCCCGCGGCCAACCCCATCGTCGCCACCACCACCCGCAATTGGCCGGCCTTGGCCAGGGGTTCCACCACCCCGGCGCGCACAGCGTAACTCAGGCCGCTGTGATGAAAGGCGATGCGGCTCTTGAGCATTTTCCCCAAGTGCTCCCCGACCAGCGCTTTCTGATCGGGACTCAACGAAAGCGGATTGGGTGTCGGCAGAGACCGGGTCAGTTCGGCCGCCATGGCTTCGGCGGCCTGCCGGCGCGGCGCAAAAATCAAGATCGGCCCCAAGTCTTCGGCCAGGGCTTTGGCGACCAAGCGCGGCCAGTAATTGCGAATTTCACTGGGCACATGATAGTTCAATTGGTTGGCGTGAACTTCCTCCAACGGCACCGGCCGGTGGTCATGTCGAATCAGCAGAGCGTCGCGGCCCAAACGCCGCAGCCATTTCACCACGTCTTGAGGATTCGTGACGCTCCCGCTCATCAGGAGCAACTGCGTCCGGGGCGGCGCCAGCGCCAGCGCCAGCTCGTAGTTCAATCCCCGGTCCGGATCACCCAGCATCTGATATTCATCCACCACCAGCAAGGCGGGTCCTGCGCCTTGAATGAGACGATGCTTCTGGGTTTCGAGAGTCGCGACTAGAACAGGCGCGTCGAGATTCTCCGCCAGATCGCCGGTGACAATGCCGACCTCCCAGCCGCGCGCCCGCCACTCGGCCAGTTTGTCATTGGCCAAAGCGCGGGTCGGCACGGTGTAGATCGCCTGGCCGCGATTCTTGCCTTGATTCGACCACAGCTCGAAAATCAACGTCTTGCCCGCCCCGGTCGGGGCTTGGACGATGACGTCCTGGCCCGCGCGCAACGCCGTCACCGCTTGCTGCTGCCAAAGATCCGGCACGACGACCTGGTTGAGCACGGCCACGCTGTCGAGTTGAGCCGCGAGCGAATTCACGTTCCGAACATAGTCGAAGGCTCGAATTCCGAAACAGGAAACTTCCGGAAAACCCCGGACAGCCGTTCCGAGATTTCTTGAATGGACCGGCCCCCCGGGGCGTCACGATAATAACCATTATGAATACCCCTCGTCATTCTCCCACCTCTCGCCGTGAATTCATCAAGACCACCGGCCAAATCGCCGCCGCCTCCGCCCTGGCCGGAGTGGCTCTGCCGCACGTCCATGCCGCCGAAGATAACACCGTCCAATTCGCGTTGGTCGGCTGCGGCGGACGGGGCACCGGCGCGGCCGCCAACGCGTTTCAAACGAGCAAACAAGGCCCGATCAAGATGGTGGCCATGGCGGATGTGCTCCAGCAGCGTCTCGACAACAGTTACAACGGACTGAACAAAAGCCACTCGAGCCAGATGGACGTTCCGCCGGAACGACGGTTCATCGGCTTCGACGCCTTTAAGAAAGCCATGGATTGCCTGAAGCCCGGCGACATCGCGATCTTCGCCACGCCGCCCGCCTTCCGTTGGGTCCATTTCACCTACGCCATCCAAAAAGGACTGAACGTCTTCATGGAAAAACCCGTGACCGTGGATGGCCCAACCAGCCGAAGGATGTTTAAGCTGGGCGAGGAATCCGTGCAGAAGAATCTCAAGGTGGGTGTGGGATTGATGGTCCGCCACTGCAAAGGGCGCCAGCAACTCTGGCAGCGGATTCGCGATGGCCAAATGGGCGAGATCCTCGCCTTGCGCGCCTACCGCATGGCGGGCGCCTCCGCGCTCGTTCGGCGGAATACCGGCCAAAACTCCGAGGTCCTCCACCAGATTCGAAGTTTCCATGCCTTCCTCTGGGCGAGCGGCGGCGTTTACAGCGACTATTACATCCACCAGATTGATGAATGTTCCTGGATGAAGAACGCCTGGCCGATCAAAGCCCACGCCCTGGGCGGCCGGCATTATCGAGGCGAATCCCTCGACCAAAACTTCGACACCTACGCCGTCGAATACACCTATCCGGACGGCACCAAACTGTACTATGACGGGCGCAATATGACGGGATGCAAAGCAGAATTCGCCAGTTATGCGCATGGAACCAAAGGCTCCGCCATCATCTCGACCAACAGTCACGCCCCGGGACGGGTCCGCATCTTCAAGAACCAGATGCCCGATCCCCGCGATTTCGAAAGCTCCAACGTGGCCTGGTCCTTCTCCAAACGCAACGAGCCCGAACCCAGCCCCTACGATCTCGAATGGGACGACCTGTTGGCCGCGATTCGAAATAATCTCCCCTACAATGAGGTCAAGCGCGGCGTCGAAGCGAGCCTCGTGACCTCCATGGGCCGAATGGCCGCGCACACCGGACAGGAAATCACTTACGACGAAATCCTCAAGAGCGAGCACGAATTCGCTCCGGACGCCGACAAGCTTACGGCAGATTCACCCGCTCCCGTCCAACTCGGAGCGGACGGCAAGTACCCGATCCCGGAACCGGGAGTGAAGCGCAACCGCGAGTATTAGCCTGACGCCTTCACTTGGGGGCATACCCGTTCGCGCGAAACCAATCGATCGCCTCAATGAAGGCTTGCCGCGGCGAAGTCTGCGGCAAGCCGAGTTCGCGAATCGCCCGGGCCGGATTGAAGAACATCTTGTATTTCGCCATCCGCACACCCGCCAGCGGAGCCTTGGGCGGTCGGCCCGAAATCCTCGCCCAAGCCTCGTTCAGATAGGCCACCCCCAAAGCCAGCCAATAGGGCGCTTGAAACCTCGGCGCGGGCAACCCGGTGATTTGCTCCAGCAACGCAAAAGTCTGTTTCATCGTCCAATTCCCTTCCGCATCCCCAAGAATGTAACGCACGCCGACCTGACCTTTTTCCGCGGCCAGAATATGTCCCACCGCGACGTCGCGAACATGCACCCAATTCAATCCCGTGTCCAAGTAAGCGGGCATGCGGCGATTCAAAAAATCCACGATCACTCGCCCGGTCGGCGTGGGTTTCACGTCCCGAGGCCCGACCGGAGCGCTCGGATTGACGATCACCACCGGAGCTCCCCGCTGGGCGAACTCCCGGGCCACCCGTTCCGCCTGCCATTTCGAACGTTTGTAGTGATTCGTCATCTGCGCTTCAAACACCGGCGCGGACTCGTCCGTGGGCCGGACGACCCCGCCGACCGAACGGGGCAGACCAATGCAACCGACCGTGCTGGTATAAACAATCCGTGTGCATCCGGCCGCGGCGGCCGCTTCGATGACGTGGCGCGTGCCTTCGACATTGGCGGCGTACATCGGACGATAATCCGGCAGCCAAAGATGATAGCTCGCCGCCACATGAAAACACCAATGGCATCCGTGCATGGCCGTCCGCAGCCGGACCGGATCGCTCAGGTCGCCTTCGACCCGCTCATAAGCCGCGCCGGCCAACCCCCGGAGATCGCTTCCCGGACGAACCAGAGCTCTGACCGTGTGTCCACGGGCGCGAAGCTCGTGGACCAGGTTGGCGCCAATAAAACCGGCCGCACCCGTGACAAAGCAGTTCATACTCAGCCCCGTTATCCGAGTTTTCTCAGGAGAAATTCAACAGAATTCTCATCGCCCCGTGGAGAACATCCGATTGCACGATCCGGAAAGGACCAAGCCAACGACGAACTGCAGGCTCGGTTTCACGCGAAGGCCGAGCCGGAGCTCGAGGAGACACTTCCTTGCAGAACCACGATCCAACTGGGCCGTCGTCGTCGCTTACCTTGATATTTGGCTTTCATGCCGCATCCAGGTGGCCTACTATGCCGGTTAGCGTCAGCCTCACTATGAACGCTCCGAATTCAAGAAAACGCCTGGCGAGCGCTCTCGCCGCCGGTCTCCTGGTTCTCCATTGTCTCCCGCGTGTCGCCGCGGCGCCTCCACCCGACCTCGAAATGCGCCTCGCCGTGGAACAAGATTGGGCTCAACAAGAGCGGCGCGGGGGACGCTCCGACGCATCCGTCGAAGCACTCACCGCCGCCGTGACTCGGGCCGAGAGACTCCTTCGGGACGACAATCTCAACAGCCCAATTGCTGATCGGCCGGGGGCTCAGGCCAAGTTGATCGCCCTCGCGCGATCCGGCAACGCCATCGCCGCAAACGACGAGGGCGGACGGCGGGACTTGTACCAACAGATCCGATGGTTGACCCGCGAACTGGCTCTGGCGCCCCCTGAGATCACGGGCCAACCGCTCGTCTTCATGAAGCGGAACCGGTTCGTTTGTCAAATGCTTCACGAATACATGGGCTATTTCTACGATTACGGCGATGTTGCCGGCGGTGGCATCGCCGTCCTGGAACAACCGGGACTCTCCCTGAAAACTCGCGACTTGACCGAAGGCCGATTTCCTAAAGGCAACTTCACCACCTTGGCTCTCTCCTACGACGCCCAGACCATTTACTTTGCGTTCGCCGCACGCGCCGAGAAGAAGCCGGATTTCCATTCCCCGGAGCGTCAATCGTTTCACATCTACAGCATGGCTCGAGACGGATCCGCTTTGCGGCAGCTCACTCACGGGACGGAGGATGATTTCGATCCATGTCCACTGCCCGACGGCGGCCTGGCGTTCATGTCGTCGCGCCGCGGCGGATTTGCCCGGTGCAACAATGCCTGGGAACCGATCGCCAGTTACACGTTGCATCGGATGAACGCCGACGGCAGTGACATCCGCACTCTCTCCGCCCACGAAACCAGCGAATGGCATCCGTTTGTTATGAATGACGGTCAGTTGGTTTACATCCGGTGGGATTATGTCGATCGTTCCGCCGCCAACTTTCACGGACTTTGGACCAGCCACCCGGACGGCTCGGCGGTGGCCAGTCTATTTGGCAATTACACCATGCGGATCAACGCCTGCTACCAGCCGCGGCCCATTCCCGGCTCGCAGAAAGTGCTCTTCGTGGCCGGCGCGCACCACGCCGATGTCGGTGGCACCCTCGTCATGCTTGACCCGCGAAAAGTGGATTTTGACCCGGCCAATGGCGAGGATTCGTTGAGCTCGATTGACGTCCTGACGCCCGAGCTTTGCTTCCCCGAATCCGCGGGCTGGCCCAAGAGCTACTTCCACAGCCCTTGGCCCCTCTCCGAACAGGTCTTTCTGGTGTCCTTCAGTTTCGACCCGCTGCCTGGAATGAGCTCCGGCGAAAAGCAGGACACGCGGACGGGGCTTTATTATTTTGACCGGCTCGGCAATTTGGAATTGCTCTACCGCGACCCGGCCATCTCGAGCATGTACCCCATGCCGCTTCGCGCCCGGTCCCGACCGCACGCCCTGGCCACGGTCCGGGACCCGGGGTTGGGGAACGAAGGCGAGTTCCTCTTGGCAAATGTTCGCCGCAGTTTTTTCCCGATGCCCGCCGATCGGGCCATCCGCGAGCTGCGGGTGTTCCAAGTCCTGCCCAAGACGGGATCGCACACCGCCAACGATCCGCGCATCGGCCATGCCAACGCCGAAAGTGCACGCATGCTCTTGGGCACCGTGCCGGTGGAACCAGACGGCTCGGCCTATTTCCGCGCACCGGCGGGCAAACCGCTCTATTTCCAGGCCGTGGATGAGTCGGGACGCGCCGTCCAAAGCATGCGCAGCGTGACTTATCTGCAACCGGGAGAACGCCGCGGCTGCGTCGGTTGCCACGAACCTCCGGGCAGTGCTCCTTCCGGTCAACCGACGTTGGCCATGCGCCGCGAAGCGTCCCGGATTGAGCCCGGACCCGAAGGTTCACGCCCCTTTAGTTTTCCTCTCTTGGTTCAGCCCATCTTGGATCGCCGCTGTGTCCGGTGCCATGACGGAAGCGAAGGTCCGGGCCAAAGCAAGCTCGCGCTCAACGCCGGTCCCGATCGACTCTTCTCGAAGTCCTATCAATCGCTCAAACCCTACTTGCGCTGGTACGAATGGGGTGGAGCCAGCATCAGCCAAATCGCCACCCACCCGGGCCAAATCGGTGCGGATGCCAGCCATTTGACGTCGATCCTGGACGATTCCAACCACCGCACTGAGCTGCAGTGGACCGACACCGAACGGCGTCATCTTTACCTCTGGCTCGACGCCAATGTTCCGTTCTACGGAGTCTACAGCTCCGCCGAGCAACTTGCCCAACGCCAAGGCCAATCGGTCCCTCCCCCGCAGATCCAATAACCAACCTTAGGGGTCAGTCCTCACTTTCTACACACATCGGCCAGCCGCAGAGTTGAGAGGTGTCATTATCGACTGAAGTGTCATAGTTGAGGACCGACCCCAAGCATGCTTCAGCGAATGCGTTCGGGACGAGCTTTTTCCCGCGCCGGCACGAGTTGGACTCCATTTGAGGAGCACAATTCCGTTGTCGGAGAGGCGTGAGACGCCTATAGTGGCACCTAATCAAAGCGAGAAGAGATGTGAAAGGTGCCTGCGGTCGCAAGGTAGCCAGGCGTGATTTCCCGCCGACGGGGCCATGCTCGACAATTTCAGGATGCGTTATGAACAAGAAACGGATGTCCCGCACCCTTCCTCACCCTCGCCCGGCGGGAGGATTCACTCTGATCGAACTCCTCGTGGTCATCGCCATCATCGCCATTCTCGCGGGCATGCTTTTGCCGGCGTTGGCCAAGGCCAAACAGAAGGCTCAAGCCATCCAATGCGTGAACAATGTGCGGCAAATCATGCTCGCGGGGAAGATGTACACGGACGAGAACAACGACAAACACGTCGTGACGTATCTGTTCCCTCCTTACACCAAAGGCCTGATGACCTGGTTTCAGTTGCTGCAGCCCTATCTAAGCAGCACCAATGTTCTGGTCTGCCCGACGCGAAAGGGCAAGCCTCTCAGCTTGGAGCGATGGGATGGAATTCCGGTCAACGCGCCGACCGTGACTGACTACGCGATCAATCATCGGATGTCCGGCGAGCTGAGCCAATATGTGGATTACCACCAGAAACCGGAGCTGAGCCTCGTCAATCCGGCGCGCACGGTTTTCATCACCGATTCCGGGACGCAGGGGGAAGCGGGCAAACGCCCCAGCGTGACCGTGACTTCGAAGACAAAATACGGGGCCTGGATGCTGGGTGATCCCCAAGTTGGCGATTGTCCGAGCTGTGTCACCGGAAGCGATAACCCGAACTGGTGCGGCCCTCACCTCCGCCACAACGCCCGCAGCACCGTCAGCTTCGCCGACGGACATATCGAGAGCCTGAAAGCTTTTTGGTATTACGGGAACACCCCCTGGCTCGATCCCAATCGCGGTGGCGAATAGAGAGCGCCCGATTGATCCTCCGAGCGGAAGAGACGCCCGGAATCGACTCCACAGTTGGGTCCGGAGAGCGAAAACCCCGGATGGATGTTCGGCCTGGCCCGAGATGGGGCGGCTCGACTTGAGACGACGGGTGATGCGTCCCCGTGACGAAGGTGACGCAGCCGAATCCAATGGAAGCGGTTGGCTGAGGCTGTTCGGGCCAGTCGTGGATACCAAGAGATGACGGATCACATTCAAAACGATTCGCCGGTGAATTCCGCCCCTCAAGTGGTTGAAGACTTGATTCGGCAGGCGGAATCCGTCGGAGCGAGCGATATCCATCTTCAGATGACGGGCTCCATCGCGCAGATCTTTCTCAGGCTAGATGGAGTGATGGTCCCGCACGGATCGCTGCCCGGGGAAATCGCGGATCGGGTTTTTGGAAGAATCAAGTTTTTGGCGCGTCTCAAGACTTATCAGGAATCTCTGCCGCAGGATGGCCGGATCGACAAGACCGAAGTGGGTGCGCAAAACGATCTGCGCGTCGCCACATATCCGACGGTGACGGGAGAAAAAATCGTGCTCCGCTTGTTCACGGGCACCGGGGCGCGAGGCTTGCGGGAACTGGAATTCCCCGCTGCGGTTGGTGCGGAGCTGGAGCGATTTCTGGCGCAGACGTCCGGCCTGCTCCTGCTCACCGGCCCGGCCGGCAGCGGCAAGACGACGACGATCTATGCCTGTCTCCGCCATCTCGCCGGCATGGGGGGACGGCACATCATTTCCGTGGAAGACCCGGTCGAAATCGTCATTCCCGGGACCATGCAAACGGAAATCAACGAAGCCCGCGGATTGACGTTTGCCCAGGCCGCCCGGCATCTGCTTCGTCAAGATCCGCAGGTCCTCGTGATCGGGGAAATTCGCGATGACGAGACGGCCAACATCGCCGTGCGAGCCGCCCTGACCGGGCACCTCGTCATCACCACGTTGCACGCGGGTTCTTGTCGGGGTGTTTTCGAGCGCCTGTTGGTCATGTGCGAGGACCGATATTCGGTGATTTCCGCCATCCAGCTCGTGTTCAATCAACGCCTCGTCCGCAGCCTTTGCCGCGAGTGCGCCGGCCGAGGATGCCTCCAATGTCATTCCACGGGTTACCGCGGCCGTGTTCCCTTGGTGGAATGGCTGCGCTTGGATGACCCACAACGGAACCTCATTCGGGAAAGAGGTCCGGGTGTCATACAACCCCCGCACAGTCTGGAAGAAGCAGCCCGCGACCTCCTGCTGCGGCAGAGCACGGACGCAAAGGAACTGGCTCGGGTGGTCGGATGACCGACTCCGCCCGGGCGACTGTCCCGCGCAAGGATGAATCTATCCGGGCAGCCGGCCAAAAAACTGGTTTGTTTGATGCGCGTCAACACCGCGGTCCCCAAATGGAGCGAAACTGCGCCAGTGAAAATGATGATGGAGCCTCCGGCCCCCGCAACGATCGCCGATCCGACCCTGTTGGCCGCTTCCTTCCCTGTCGAAGCGAGCCGGTCCAAGGGACGGCTGGATCGGGAGTGGCGAACGTTGGCGGCGATGTTGGCGATCTATTGCCGCAGTCAGCATGGAACCGCCGCGGGATTGTGTCCGGATTGCCACGAACTTCACGAGTATGCGCGGATTCGCCTCGACCGTTGTCGATTTGGAGAAACGAAGCCGACCTGCGCGCAATGCCCGGTTCATTGCTACCAAGCCAAACGTCGTGACCAGGTCAAAGTCATGATGCGCTCCGCCGGTCCCCGCATGCTCTGGCGGCATCCGATCCTCTGCCTGCGACACTGGCTCGACGGCCGACGAGCGTTCACTTCGGTATCGATGGATCGTTGACCTGCGGAATCAGGCCAAATCGGGATTGTCGTTTGCGCGAGAGGTGCTACCTTGCGCCCGTGACTCTTCTCGTGCTGGGACTTTTGAGCGCCCTCGCGGCGACCAATCAAATCGCCGGCTCAAGCCCCAAGAACAAACCGTTCCAGGGAGCGCCTTCCGCAATTTCCGAGTCGAACGATCCCATCGAAGTCGAGTATCGCCATCTGCTCGCCGCGGACGATGCCGCCCAAGAAGAGGCCGATCAATGGATTCGCAACCCGGGGACGACCACCGGTTCGGAGAGCAGCGTGTCCCGAGTCACGCTGAAGTCGCGCATCGAACAGCGTTTCGCGCCCGTGCGCAAGGCCTATGAGGATTTTATCAGCCGGCACCCCAAACAGGTTCGAGCTCGCATCGCCTACGCCAGCTTCTTGAATGACACCAGTGAGGAAGAGGAAGCGGTTGAACAACTGGAGAAAGCCAAAGACATCGAGCCCGAGAATCCGGTGATTTGGAACAACTTGGCCAACCACTATGGCCATCGCGGTCCCATTGAAAGGGCCTTTCAGTACTACGAGAGGGCTCATGAGCTTGCGCCCGGCGAGCCACTTTACCTGCACAATCTGGCCACGACCACTTACCTTTTCCGCAAAGACGCGATGGAGCGCTACCAGATCAACGAGACCCAGGTCTTCGACAAGGCGCTCGACCTGTATCGGCGCGCGCTGAAGTTGGATCCGAAGAACTTCCCCTTGGCGACCGACTTGGCTCAGTCCTATTATGGCATCAAGCCACTCCGGACTGACGAGGCGCTGGCGGCTTGGGAAGAAGCATTGCGGGTGGCCAACGACGCCATTGAACGCGAGGGCGTGTACCTGCACATGGCCCGGGTGGAGTTGAATTCCGGTCGGTTCGCGGAGGCGCGCAAACACTTGGGCATCGTCACGAACGGAATGTACGCGACGCTCAAGAGCCGATTGCTGCGCAACGTGGCGGACCGGGAAACGAAGACTCCCAAGGCCGGAGGAATCACCCCGGACTCGATTCGCGAGAAACAATGAAAATCGTCCCTTTAGCGCAACCGGATCCGTGGCCTTCCCGCCCCGGCGATTCAAACTCGGCCTCGCGGCGGCTCCGGGAGGGCGAGGCGCGCCCGGCCCGGTCCAAACCGTGGCGGCTGGTTCTGGCTGGAGTGATTGGTCTGGTCCTGGCCGGGTGCCAGCACACTGCCGAGCCAGTCACTTCCGAAAGCCATCGATCGCGCCCGGAACTCAAGACCGAAGCCTCAGCCTACGTGGCGATCCCGCCGGACGCCTGGTCGAAAAAGGACTTGATCTTTGACTCCGGCAAGCTCACGGCGTTGGCCGTGCGCGACGCCTTCGCCGTCTATCTCAGGCACGCCTTCCTTGCCCGGCATGTGGAAACCTTGGAGGAAAGTCTGGCCACCGCCCGGCAAGGCGGCTGCACGTATCTCGTTTACCCATCGGTCCTGAGCTGGGAAGACCACGCCACGGAACTCACGGGTCGGCGCGACAAAATCGAAATCAAGATCCAAGTCCTCGCGGCCGCCACCGGCGAAGTCCTGGATTCGGTGGTTCTCCGAGCTCGAAGCCGCTGGCTCAATGATGGGGGCGATGTTCCTCAAGATCTTCTGCGTGAACCGGTGAAGAAGTACGTGGCCGGGCTGTTTCACCCAACCTACGTCCCGTCCGCTTTGCAGTGAACCCTCCCCTCGCCATGAATCTCGGGGTGGGGAGAGACTCTGTCGATCCCTGACTTTCCTGCGGGCCACGATTCCAGGGCTCGACGGAGTCTCGACCCACCGTTGGATGGGGTCAGGGGCTCAAGGCGCGAGCTTCGTTCAGAGAATTCTCGCGCTGGAGCTCCGATCTCGGACGACTCGCGCCGCCGGCAAACGCGATCAAGTTGGCCGGGCGGCCACTTCCATTCCGACCAGACAGACGTCATCGACAAACTGTCCGTTGTTGGAGGATCGGCGGATTTCCGCGAGCAATTCGTCGAACAAATCGCCCGCGGTCAATTGGGTGCGTTTCCGAACCTCCGTCAGGAGCCAGTCGTGGCTGAACAGATCGGCATTCGGCCCGTCCACGTCGTAGAGTCCGTCCGTGAAAAGCAGGACGACGTCGTCGGGCCGAAGTGGGCAGCGCGACGTCGGGTACTCGGAACCCGCAAACAATCCCAGGGCCGGGCTGGACTTGCCGCCAGGGCTTTGCAGGGCCTCGGCTGATCCGGAGTTTCGATGGATGATGAAGGGGCGCGGATGTCCGGCATTCGCGTAGCACATCTGATTCTCGGCGAGATCGGCCACCAAATAGAAGGCGGTCGTGAACATGGGCGTGCCCGACTGGCGGAGGATGGCCCGCAGTTCGCGATTCAGATGCCCCAGAAGCTGTCCGGGATCGGCCGCTTGCGGCGTCAACTCCTCGACCAACGCCCGCACGATCGCGGTCACCAGAGCCGACCGGACGCCATGTCCCATCACATCACAAATGAAAACCCCGGCCTTGGTGTCAGAAAGCGCCAGGACGTTGAAGAAATCGCCTCCCACCGCGCCGGTCGGAAAGTAGCGGTGGCAGAAGCGCAGGGCGCTGTCCTTGGGCTCCGCGATCCGCGGAAAGGACGGGTATTGCTGCGGAAGAATGGCATGCTGGATTTCCCGGGCCATGCGCAAATCATCCTCCATCTGCCCGTTCTTCTGGCGGAGTTCTTCCCGGCTCTTGGCCAGCTCTTCCGTGAACCGCTGAATCCGCTCCTCATCGCGCTTGCGCTGGGTGATGTCCCAGAAAATCCCCTGCAGGCCGATGATGTTTCCGGCGGAATCGTAGAGCGGAGTTTTGACCACATTGACGTAGATGGTTTCGCCGCCGGGCGGTTGGTGCGCTTCCACCGTTTCGAAGGGCTGGCCTAATTCCAGAATTCTCCGGTCGTCTTGTTGGTACTTGGCGGCCAGTTCGGGGGGGAAAAAGTCAAAATCGGTCTTGCCGAGAATCTCCTCCAAGGGTTTGCCAAGGGTCACGCAGAATCGCTGGTTCGCGAAGGTGAACCGCTCAAGCAGATCTTTCCGGAAAATATTTTGCGGCAGAGTCTCCACCAATGAGTGATAAAGCGTTTCGGAATTGCGCAAGCGTTCTTCGGCCGCCTTGCGCTCCGTGATGTCCTCCACCGTTCCTTCGTAATAAAGCAACTGGTGCTGCGAGTCACGAACCGCCCGGACGTTTTCCGAGATCCAGATAATCGTCCCGTCGCGCCGATGAATCCGCGATTCAAAATCCTTGACCAGGTCGTACTTGTCCATCATGGCGATGAACTCGTCGCGCCGATTGTCTTCGACGTAAAGTTGGCGGCTAATGTCGGTCATCCCGACGATCAGGGCGCCGGACGAGTCATAGCCGTAGATGCGCGCCAACGCCGGGTTGGCACTGAGATATCGCCCGTCCGAAGTGGTTTGGAAGATCCCCTCGACGATATGCTCGAAAATGCTGCGGTACTTCTCCTCCGCCCTCAGCCAGGCGACCTCGGCCCGTTTTCGCTCGATGGCATAGCGGATGGACCGGACCAGCAGGTGGCCGTCCATCTGCCCTTTGACCAGGTAATCCTGGGCGCCGTCATGCACGGCCTGAACCGCCATGGTTTCATCGTCCAAACTGCTGAGGACGATGATGGGGAGATGGGGGATCAGGGATCGAGCCCGGCTAAAGTTCTCCAGTCCTTTGCAGTCCGACAGGGACAAATCCAGCAGCACCACATCGATGCCACCACGTTCGAGACGTTCCAAACCGGCCGCCAAGGATTCCACCCACTCCAAATCGAATTGGACCACCGTGGTCGATCCGAGCATCTCCCCCAAGAGCCGGGCAAACTTCGGAATATCCTCGATCAAAAGAAGGCGAATCAGATCATCTTGCATGGCCCAATTGACTCCGGGTCGGTCTCCTCATCGTCGGATCCGGACCGTCTGGTTTCGGCGAAATTCAATCCGGATAGCCGTCGGAATGTTGCTGATGCCATCGCCACGCCGAGGCGATGATGGACTCCAAGTGCGGGTATTTCGGCTTCCAGCCCAGTTCCCGCATC
The DNA here is from genome assembly GCA_964355375.1 of uncultured Verrucomicrobiota bacterium. GTDB lineage: Bacteria > Verrucomicrobiota > Verrucomicrobiia > Limisphaerales > SIBE01 > CAYHFE01. The sequence continues at coordinate 13,747 of CAYHFE010000028.1, read as the reverse complement.
GCTTTGGCCGCCGACGCCACCAACCGCGGCGGATCACCGGAGCGACGAGGCCTTTCCACGATCGGAATTTTCTGGCCGGTCACTCTCTCACAGGTTTCCACAACGTGCCGCACGGAATATCCTTCGCCGTTGCCCAGGTTGAAAAATCCCTCTTGCCCCGGCTTCAAGGCCAGAATGTGGGCCTGAGCGATATCCCCCACATGAATGTAATCGCGGATGCAAGTGCCGTCCGGAGTGGGATAATCCGTGCCAAAGACTTCGCAGTGTGAAGCCTGGCCCGCCGGAACTTTCAACACGTTCGGGATCAGGTGGGTCTCCAGGCGATGATGTTCGCCGTACTTTTCACTGGCGCCCGCCGCATTGAAGTAACGAAACGCGACGAACTCCAATCCGTGAATCTGCTGATACCAGGACAGCAGTTTTTCGAACATCACCTTGGATTCGCCATAAGGATTGATCGGCCGCTGCGGGCAGTCCTCCTCGATCGGAACTTTCTCCGGCGGACCGTAGGTGGCACAGGTCGAACTGAAGACAAACTTTCTCACCCCGGTTTGCACGGCCGCATCCAGGAGATTCAGACCGTCCGCGACATTGTTCCGAAAGTACTTTCCCGGGTTGGTCATCGACTCTCCCACCAAAGCCTGCGCGGCAAAATGCACGATCGCCTCGGCTTTCGAATCCTGGATCGATTGAAACACCCGGTGGCGGTCCGACAAAGGAACCTGGACGAAGGCTGCCCGCGGATCGACGGCCGATCGATGCCCGACGCTCAGGTCGTCCAGAACGGTGACCGAATGGCCGGCCTTCAGGAGTTCCTCGACACAAACCGAGCCGATGTAGCCAGCGCCGCCCGTGACAAACACATTCATGCGGAATTCAACGATAATGCCAAACGATCCAAGCAAGGGTTCTTTGCACGGGCCATAACTCTAACGGATTGGCCCCCGGGTCAAGCTTGTTATCCTCGCCCGATTTTCTGTTGTTCAAAACCGGCCAAGCCAACCTAGAATGAACGTCATGCTGAAATCTGATTTAACCGGACATGGCATCTTGATCGTCGAGGACGATCCCCTCCTCCGCCACCAGATCACGGCTTATCTCGAGGCTTTGGGAGCGGACGTCACCAGCGCGGACTCGCTCCAGCGAACCCGGATGCTCCTGCGCGACCTGAGTTTTGATTTCGCTTTGCTCGACGTCAACTTGCCCGACGGACAAGGCACCGACTTGTTGAAAGACCAATCGTTTCCCGCCCACACGGGGGTCGTCGTCATGACCGCCGAGGGCGTGGTGAGTGGAGCGGTGGAAGCGATGCGCTTGGGGGCGTTGGATTATCTGGTCAAGCCGTTTGACCCGGCGCAACTCCCGCTGGCGATTCAGCGGGCCCGGCGGGTCCGGCAGAACGAACGGCTTGGCGAACATAAGCGCGACGCCACAACGGGCTCGCGAGAATGGTTCTTCTTTGGGGCATCGCTCGCTTCCCTGGAATTGAAGATGCAGATCATCCTGGCCACGGATCGCCGGGTGCAGAGATTCCTTTCTCCCGTTTTGATCGAGGGGGAAACCGGGACCGGCAAAACCGCCGCCGCGCGCTGGCTTCATCACCACGGACCCCGCGCCGCGCAACCGTTGGTCGAGATCAACTGCTCGGCCCTGCCGGAAGCGCTCGCCGAGTCCGAATTGTTTGGCCACGAGCGGGGCGCGTTCACCGACGCCCGCACCGCCCGGATGGGGCTGTTCGAAGCGGCCCATGGTGGCACCCTTTTTCTCGATGAGCTCCCCAGTCTCTCGCCGGCCCTTCAGGTCAAATTACTGAAGGCCATCGAGGACCACCGTATTCGGCGCGTGGGCAGCCATAAGGAGATCCCGATCGATGTCCGCATCATCGCGGCCACCAACCGCGACCTGAAATCGCTCATGGCCGAAGGGCAATTCCGCGAAGATTTGTTTCATCGATTGGATCTGTTCCGCGTCTCGATTTCACCTCTGCGAGCTCGCGGCGGCGACGTGCTGCGGCTGGCCGAAATGCTGCTGGAGCGACTCTGCCAACGCCAGCGCGTTCCGCGGAAATCGATTCATCCCGTGGGCAAGGCCAACCTTCTCGCTTATCCCTGGCCTGGAAACGTCCGGGAACTCGCCCACGAGTTGGAGCGAGCGATTGTCTTCGAGCCCGCCGATGAGCTGAGGTTTGACCAACTGAGAGCGGCGGGACTTGCTCGGTCTGAGTCGCGGTCTGCGGTGCACGATTGGTTTGACGAGCACTACCAGTTTCCGCCGGAAGGCTTCTCCCTGGAAGAGGCGATCGATCGGCTCATTCGCCACGCGCTCCGCCAGACAGAGAACAACGTCTCCGCGGCCGCTCGGTTGTTGGGTGTCTCACGCGATCACCTCCGCTACCGGCTCGCCGGAGAGAAATCCGGCTCGCGGCCGGAAAACGGGGCAACGGAAAATATCGGCTTGCCAGAACGCGAGCCGTCGGAGATACCTTTGGCCAGCGAACGTTCTCCTTAATATGCGTATGAGAATCAGCAATCGGTGGCAGTTAGTTGTTTTAGCTGTGGGGGCAGGATGGCTGACTGGCTGTGCCAACGTGAAGTCATACATCTCGGATGCCTCGACCAACGTGAAACGTTACTCTATCGAGTCCTACCAGGGGCACATCCCGATACCCGATCAAAGGCATTTCGAGAGCGCCGACTAAGCTCCGCCCGCCACACCGGCCCACCGGTCCACCGGTCCACGAGGCGGCTGGCCAACGCCCATTCAGTCCAAATCACTTCCCAGGCAACTGGCGAATCTTGATGTTGCGGTAGGCGGCTTCGTCCCGATGATCGGTCAGGAGGATGCGGCCCTTCACCTTCTTCCCGAAGCCGACCACGCTCTTGAACTTGCTTGTGGCAATGGCGGCGGCGAGTTCGGCGCTTCCCAATTCGTATTCGAGAACCTTCTCCCCGTTCAACCAATGTTCAACATGGTCACCCTGGAGAAGGACGCGGGATTGATTCCATTCCCCCACCGGCCGAGGTGAGGTTTTCTTTTGGGGCGGCAGCACGTCATAGAACGAAGCGGTCTGCCATTTCGTCCCGCGTAGTCCGTCGGGGTTTCTCAGGTCATCGATCATTTGATACTCGTGACCCGTCGCCTGCTTCCTCTCCTCCAAAACCAAGTACTTGAGTCCGTTATTGGCTTTGGCCGGCACTCGCCATTCCCAACGCAAATCGAAATCAAGGAACTCCTCTTCGGACACCAAATCCCCCCCGCCGGCCCCTGCCACATGGATCAGGCAGCCGTCTTCGATGATCCACCCTTTCTCCGGAAAGGTCGGCTTCCCATAGTTCCGCCATCCCTGATTCGTTTTGCCATTGAAGAGCAGTTTCCAGCCCGCGGCCTTTTCCTCGGGCGTCAGTTGATTGAGAGCGGCCGCAGGTTCTTTCTCGGCAGCGATCGCGGACAACGCGAGCAGGAAACTGAACAGCCAAACCCGGGTCGGCGTGAGGATTTTCAAATAGGATTTCATAGTGGAGAGAACTGGGTGGAGACGGAGTCGCGCCAAACGGACTGTCGGTCGGGCAGCGGGAGAAGTCTTCCGTCGCTTGAGCCCACGACGGACAGAGTTTTCCCGGGCGCCCCTAAAAGTCGGCGGGACTGGCTAGCGATTGATCGAAACACAGCCGGAGAGAAATAGCATACTCAGAAGGCAAAGGACCACAAACAGGAAGCAATGGATTCGCATATCGTCTTAGGGTTGGACGGCCTCTTCTACTTGCAGTTCATCCCCCGGTCAAGATCCGAACGCGGGACGGCAACGGCCAAGGCCAGCTTGCGCACCTTCAGGTAGGATTGACCAACATCAAGCATTCCCGCGCCGTCGCCCAATAATCTGACGGTCAGAGTGCGAACCCAAAACTCATCAAAGCAATAGACTTCCATCCGATGAACTCGTTTCCATGCCTGCCTCTGCTCGTGTTGGCGCTGGGGGCCAACATTCCGGCCGCCGCGGCGGCTCCTTCGCCAGCTCGCCCACCGCTTCTGAATGCCGCTCTCGCCGGGCCCATGAAGGCGGTCGAGGAAGTCGTTTTCTGCACCCGCCTGAAGTACGATGACCCGCACTGGTACGCCAATATCGGTTACTACTGCGACGACGAAGGGAAGAAAGCGTACACCGGCAATGGCCAGCCTGATGCCGGCAAGCTCTGCAAATGGAACTTGCGCACGGGAGAGACGACCGTTTTGCTCGACGCTCGAGGCGGTTCCATCCGCGATCCTCAAGTGCATTACGAAGGGCGCAGGATTCTGTTTTCCTACCGCGAGGCGGGCACCGAATTCTATCACCTTTACGAGATTGGGACGGACGGCGCGGGTTTGAAGCAACTGACTTCGGGCGAGTTCGACGATTACGAAGCGACTTACCTGCCGGACGGCGGCATCGCGTTTGTTTCCACCCGCTGCAAACGTTGGGTCAACTGCTGGATGACGCAAGTGGGCGTGATTTACCGCTGCGACGCCGACGGCGGTCACATCGAATTGATTTCCGCCAACACCGAGCACGACAACACGCCCTGGGTGTTGCCTGACGGACGCATCCTTTACACGCGCTGGGAGTACGTGGACCGCAGCCAGGTGGAGTTTCATCATCTCTGGACCATGAACCCGGACGGCACGGGAGCGGCCGTCTATTACGGCAACCAGCAGCCCCACATCGTGATGATCGATGCCAAACCGATTCCCGGCACGGACACCGTGGTGGCTTCGTTCTCGCCCGGCCACGGCGTCAACGAACATGCCGGCATCGCCACGATTGTTTCCTCGGAAAAAGGGCCGGATGACGCGTCCGCGTTGCGCCGGCTGCACCAGGGCAGACTCCTCCGAGACCCGCTGGCGCTCTCTGAAGCCTGTTTCCTCGCGGCGCGGGACAACGAAATCGTTCTGCTCGATGGCACGGGCAAAGTCGAACCCATCTACAAACACGCGGGCGAAGGGTTGGTGCATGAACCGCGGCCGATCATCGCCCGGCCACGCGAACGAATCATCCCGCGCCGGACCAATCCCGCCGAACCCTCGGGCCGCATGCTGCTGGCCGATGTCTATAACGGGCGCAACCTTCCGGGCGTCCGGCGCGGCGAGATCAAGAAGCTGCTCGTCCTGGAATCCTTGCCCAAGCAGGTGAACTTCAGCGGCGGACCCGACCTGGTCTCATGGCTGGGCACGTTCACGCTGGAGCGCGTCCTGGGCACGGTGCCGGTGGAGGCGGACGGCTCCGCCTATTTCGAAGTGCCGGCCAACCGCCAGCTCTTCTTCGTGGCCTTGGACGAAAACGATTTGTCCGTGAAACGAATGCAAAGCTTCACCGGCGTGATGCCCGGCGAAGTTTTGGGTTGCGTGGGCTGCCACGAGCATCGAACGACGACGCCGGAAAATGGCCGCGGCACCCTGCTTCAAGCCCTCCATCGCACCGCCAGCCGTATTCAGCCCTTCGACGGTTTTCCCGACGTTTTGGATTTCATGCGCGACATCCAGCCGATCCTCGACCGCCATTGTCTGCGCTGCCACACCTACGAGAAGCGCGAAGGCCAAGTCATCCTCGACGGTGACCTGGGACCGACCTGGTCTCACAGCTTCTTCAGCTTGTTCGCTCATCGCCAGGTGGCGGACGGGCGCAACGGCTTGGGCAACCAACCACCGCGCACGCTCGGCAGTTCCGCCAGCGCCTTGTTGAAGAAAGTGGATGGCAGCCATCAGGACGTGAAAGTCACGCCGCACGAATGGCGAACTCTCTGGTTGTGGATTGAAAGCGGAGCGACCTATGCCGGCACGTATGCGGCCTTGCGCAACGAGCGGACTCAGACCAGAGCCGGCGTTGCGGTCCGGCGCGTATTTCAGGATCGAGCCGGGTTATTCCAACGCCGCTGTCATTCGTGTCATCGCGGCGATGGCCCGGCCGACCGTGCCCCGGTGTTTCCGTTCAACTACGAAGCCCGGCGAAAAACCAAAGGCGGCCTGCAACGGCCCACGGCAGACTACGAGCGGATTGTTCTGGAAAACGATCCCCTCGCGCTCTTCAGCACGGACATCCTCTTGAACTTCACGCGGCCGCGCTTCTCGCCGGTGCTCTTGGGTCCCTTGGCCAAATCGGCGGGTGGCTACGGAAGCTGCGGCGAGGTCTTCCTCGACACCAGCGATCCCGATTATCGACTGCTGCTCTCGGCGATTGAGCTGGGCCAAGTCGATCTCGACGCCGAGCCGCGCTTTGCCACGTCCGGCTTCAAGCCGAATGCGCAATACGTTCGCGAGATGAAACGATTCGAAATCCTCCCCCCCGCCTTCGACCTGGCTCGCGACTCCATCGACATCTTCGAGGCGGACCAGAGATACTGGCGCTCCCTTTGGTGGCAACCGGAAGCGGGGGGAGTGCGATAAACTGGAACTTCCGGATGGTCTCCATTCCTCTCGAGGGCTAAGGCGTCGGGGGGGAGGACATCTCCGAGCCCAGACGCAGGTATTCCCAAATCGCCCGGATCTGTCCCGGACCATCGCCATCCAGGACGTCGGCCAGAGGGCTTCTTCCCTCTTCATCAAAATAAACCGGCATCTTGGTGCTGGAATCGACCGCCAGTGGGTTCCGAAGCCACCGCTGAAAATACGGTTTAAGCAAACGCTCGCCCGCGTAGCGAAGATTGATGCCAGCGCTTTCGAAGACCTGCGTCGCGCCCACCTCGCCAACAACATGACAGCCCACGCAGGAGAAACCGCCGACCGCCGACACCAACTGGCGGCCGACTTTGGCCGACTCGGCATCAATCGGCGGCTCCGATTCGGTCCGAGTCGGATAGCCATGCGTCAAAGCCAAGCCATCCGCCAAAGCGGCTGCGTGCGTCCGAAATGCCGGCATCCGAGCTTCCAGCCACGGCCGCGGCTTGTAGGCAATCGCACCCGAAAGGAAAGCCCGGGTCCACTCCGGCCTGAGTTTGCCCACCAGAACCTCCCAGCCTGGGAAACCCTCGAATTTTCCATGACAACGGAGGCAGTTCAGATGACGCGTCTGACGTTCCGCGAACTCGACCGCATCAAACCGCGCGAGCGATTTTCGATCCGACCCCAGGAAAGCCCGCAAGGCCAACCTCTCGGACTCCGCAAACGCGAATTGCGGAGCCTTGCCTCCATCGGACGAGATGTCCGTTAAGCACCCGGAGTTCAGCCCCGGTGCCCCCAACTCCGCGAGCGGGCGGGCCGAGAATCGATTCTCAAGGCGGAGAGCATGACAATTCAAACAGCCCCGGGTTTGAACCAGTTCCTGGCCGCGCTCCAGGACGGCTTTTTCGGCCGGTGGCAGATCCGTCGCGGGCGCAACGGCCTGGGCCTCGAGGTAGGTGGCGAGTTGAGCGGACTCGTCGTCGCTCAATCTGAAATCGGGCATGCGAATCCACGCATAATGGGCCGCGGGCGCTTTCAAAAAATCGGTGAGCGCTCCGGCCGGGAACTTGGCCCGCACATGCGTCAACCCGAGACGGTCCGGATCAGCCGACGCGTCTTCGGGAGGAATATGGCAGGCGAGACAATGCAGACGCTCAAAAAGCTGACGGCCCGCCTCCGCTCGTTCGGGATGGGATCGAGCCTGGGGCTTGGTTCCTTCCTGAAGGGACGCGAGAAATAGGGCCGCGGCTTCCGCATCCGCTTGAGCCTGAGGACCACGAAACAGCCGAGGCATTCGCGCCGACGCGCGCTGTCCTTTCGGATCGAAAATCCAGCTCGCCATCCAGGCGGAGTTGCATCGCGAACCGATCCCGTCCAAAGCAGGAGCATCCATCGACAACTCGAGCATGGCGCCGTTGGATTTCGGGGTCGCGTGACATCCGATACAGCGATGTTCCGCAAAGAGGTCTTGCCCGAGCCGAAGCAGATCCATTCGGCGTAGCTCGGCATCGTCGGGATGGACCAAGGCTGCCGCTGAAATCGGCGACGGCAATCCCCCTTTCGGCGCCCACTCCACGCGCACAAACGCATCCCCTTTTTCCGGACTCCGATAAATCACCTTCAAGGCATTCGGTCCCTTGTTGAGACGAACCGGAAGGCCCATCACTGGCGCCGCCGCGTGGCTATTCGTTTGGAGCACGGGATTCCCGTTCAGTTCGACCTGTAAGTCGCCATTGAACGAGGCGTGAAACCGATATTCGGAACGAAGGTCGAGCAGGACGAACCCCGTCCACTCCGCGACGAAACCGCCGGCGCCAAGAAACGGCGTCGGCGACGCCCCTTCCGGAACATAGAGCGCGAGATTGGCCCGCACCACCGCATCCGCATGGGTCAACGTCGGTCCGTCAAGTTTTCGAAAAGAAACCTTCAACCCCGGCAGCGACGGACCAGCGCGCGGCGGCGACCCGTCAGTTTGCCCGAAGGCAATCGCCGCACGCCCAACCAGGAGGAAGGCGACCGTGAAAAACCAGAGCGCGCGAAACACCGTCCCCCCCTGAATCTGACACCGGCTAATCGGCTGTTCTGCAACCGGAGAGAGTTGCCGCCCCCAAGCGACGTTCGAGTCACCGCCGTTCCATCGATGCGACGCCATCGGGAAGGGAGAACGCGCCGGAGAATTCCCAGGCCCGCAAGTCATTCGAGTGAGCACCCAAACCGAAGCACGGGAACGGGCGCGCTCCCTTTCGAAATCGGCGTTCGTTCGAACAACCCGAGACCATGGAGCAAACAGACACCACATCAGCAACTCTCTACCTGATCTTTATTCCTGACGTCGAGCGCATTCCTCAGAGCCAACGGATGGTGCAATGAGATCCTGTTCCCGCAAATCTGGTAATTGAGATAGCACTCGTGAGAAATGAGCCGATCGCACGGAGAACGCCGACCGACTCAGGCCATCACGACGCTTCATTTCGTAGTCATTCGTCATCCCCGATGGATCCGGGAGAATTCAGGCGAGTTTCCGGCGCTCCAGATTTTCGCACCAACCCAAGATCCGCGAAGACCGCCCTGGTTTCAGTCACGTTTGATCTCGCTCATGCGCGCTCTCGATCCGCGGACCGGCGGCTCCAATCGATAGAAGGCGTGGCCGCCGATAATGGCCACCGGTTGCCTGCCCTGCGACCACTCCGGTCGCTCATCCGTTCGCGTGAAATGATTGGCGCCGCGAGTCGAACGCCCCAGCGATTTGGGTTGATTGTAGAGCAGGCGTGAAATCTTCAGCGCTTTTTGGTAGTCTGGATGCCTCGAGTACTTCCCATAGAGTTGTTCCACCGTCGCCCGATTCAGGCAGGAAAACTGCCGAGGAGAGCTGACCACGGCCAACGGCGATAGACCTGATTCCGCCGCCCGATTTCGGACGACTTCCGCCACCGCCCCCATCCCGGTGGTTCCATCACCCCAGGCTTCCCCCATCAAAACCGCCGCCACCATCTTCTGACCATACGTGTGGCCGAAGGAAGACAAAGGAATCACCCAGAACAAAGCCAAAATCATTAATCTCATGAGAATCTCTCGACAAAACACGCTGGCACGGAGAGACAGCGGAGCCTTGCGGATGCGGAAGGATCTCGCGCTGTACCTGTTACTTACACTCGAACGGACCGATGAAACTAAGCGGACCACGCTCAGACGCTTCACCGAACCCGCTCGCAGTCAGCGCGAAATCCAAGCAAACATCGTGCCTGACGATTCAACCCCGCCAATCGTGCCATTGGGACTCATTCCAGATTTCAGAATCATTCGGAGAGAACCAGCGATGAGATGGGACGTTCTTGCGATCAAGCACTTCGATCAATTGCGCTGAAATTGAGCAAAGCGAGAGGATCAAAGAGGCTCATGGGAGTCCCTCACGGAGAGAACAAGGATGGCCCACGATTTGACCATCCTGGGAAATTTGAAGCAGGTCCGGGCGATCGTCCGCGATTCTTCACCTACCCGCATTGGCGTCAGCGGGTCTGGAATCTCAAAGGACCAATTCCATGTAAACGACATCGAGCCACCGATTGAATTTGAATCCCACCTGCTTGAAGCAACCGACGGATTGGAATCCAAACGAAGCGTGCAGGCGGATGCTGACGGCATTCTGAGCATCGATCGCGGCGATAATGACGTGAAGTCCCCGTTCCCGGGCGGCATCGATCAGCGGAGCCAGAAGCGCTTTTCCCAATCCCCGCCCACGCTGATCCGCAGCCACGTAAATGGAATTCTCGGTCGTGAAACGATAGCCCGGCCGATCGTGATAGCGGTTGAGCGAACTCCATCCCAAGAGTCGTCCCTGATCGCTGACCGCCACAAAGATGGGGTAATCCGCCTTTTGGTGGTCCTCAAACCAGGCGATTCGGTGCTCCAGGGTTCGCGGCTCGTAATCGTAGGTGGCGGTCGTGTGCAACACCGCTTCGTTGTAGATTTCGAGAATCCCGGAAAGATCTTCGCGTGACGCCGGGCGGACGGTTGTGCTCATGCCGCCGGAGTGTGGCAAACCGTCCTCGTCGAGCAATGAAATAAGGCGATCCGTCCTGGAAACGGGCCAGGACCGCGGATTCCGATGAGCTCGCGAATCTCCCGCCGGCGGCCGCGTTCCGGCAGCGTGGCATCAATCGAGACCGCGCGCGACGCCGGCGTGTTTCGGCGATCCACACGCTGGACCGGAAATTTGGACTGGTTGGAATGTCCCGAACGTGACAGAACTCCCCTGTGAAAATCACAAAGATCGAAACCATCCATTTCACTCGCGGAATCGAAGTTCACGCCGGATCGATCGGTTGGCTCTGGGTGCGACTTCATACTGACCAGGGCTTGATCGGTCTGGGCGAAACCTATCCGGCGGCCGAAGCCGCCGAAGCCGTGCTCAAGAGATCCTTGGCCCCAGTGCTTCTCGGGCGGGATCCGCGCGAGATTGAGCGCCTCTGGTCCGACATGATGCTCGCGGTCAGCTACCACGGCTGGGCCGGCGCCGAAATGCGCGCGATCAGCGCTGTCGATATTGCCCTGTGGGACTTGCTCGGCAAAATGTGCAACGTGCCGATCTACCAACTCCTCGGAGGCAAGTCGCGCGAACACATCCGCACCTACAACACCTGCTACGATCCGGTCTTCGACTTCAACCGGGATGCCGACAAACTGGCCCAGGACCTTCTGAACATGGGGATTGACGCCATGAAGATCTGGCCGTTTGACGCCGCGGCCCTCAAGAACCGGGGCCAATTCATTTCTCCGGCGGAACTCGAGAAATGCCTTCTTCCCGTCCGGCAAATTCGCGAGGCCGTCGGCGACAAAATGGAAATCGCCATGGAGTTTCACGGCTATTGGAATCTGCCCTCGGCGGTCACGATCGCCCGCGCCCTCGAACCCTATCGCATCCTTTGGCTCGAGGAGATGCTTCCCCAAGACAATTTGGTCGCCTACAAACACCTCGCCGACGCCACCTCGATTCCACTGATTCTGAGCGAGCGCCTCATGACGCGCTGGCAATTTCGCGAGGTCATGGAGTCGGGAATCGCGAAGTACCTGAACCCGGACATCTGCTGGTGCGGCGGCATTACCGAAGCCAAGAAAATCGCCAGCATGGCGGAAACCTACTACCTGCCGATCGCGCCCCATAATTGCGGCGGACCCGTCTTGCACTTCGCCTCCATGCACCTGGCGATGAACCTGACCAATCTCTTCATCCTGGAGAGCGTCCGCGCCCACTACATGCGCGATTACCAAGGCATCGTGAGTCGAACCGGCGAGGCCCGCGATGGTTGGTTACAGGCCCCCGATTCGCCCGGCCTCGGGGTGGAGCTGGATCCGTCGGTGTTTTCGCGTTCGGATGTCATCGTGCAGACGATCACCCTCTGAATCCCTCTCCGGCGCCGGTCGATCGGTTGTCCCGCTGGCGCCGCCGCGCAAACTCGGTTTGGCACGCTTCTATGGGAGCGTCGCCGCCTTCGTTCCAGACGTGAAGAGAAGGAGCCAATCCCCCTCACCTGGTGTGGCGAATTGAATGGCGCGATCGTTGACCACCGCGACCACCGTTCCGATTTGTCCGGTGCGCGGATTATACCAGCTCGCCGCGAAATCAGGCGGCAGACTTTTCTGCAGGACCTCGACCGACCGATCTTCCGGAACGTAGAGCACCAGCAGGTCTCCCTTTTCGGAACGAGCGGCGGCAATATGTTGTCGCACCGATTGGCTGCCCGGCTGGGACGCGAGGACCTCCGGCGCCGGGCGCAATCGCCAAAAATCTATAGCGCCGAAAAAATTCGCCAGGTAGGACATTTCCTCGGCGGCGGGCATGCGCACGGCTTGTTGCCATGGAAGTGGAACACCGGTGCTCGGGTGGTCGGTGGGCGGCTTGGTGCCGTCATCCCAACCCCAAACTCCATGACCTCCGTAAGTCACGCCGGCCGGCGGCGCGCTCAGCAAACTCCAATATATCGCACGACGGACGGTGAACGGGCTGATGCGGGTCTTCGACTGGTAGGCAACGTGGTTTTCGTAGGGCGGCTCCAGATTGATGAAGGGGCGCAGGGGAGGCTTGTTCCACTCCGTCGCGGGCGGGCCCGCAAAAATCCATTGCAGCGCCTTGTCGTCATCGCCATGTCCACTCTGATATCCGTGAACGTCCAGCCATCGTTCCCGGCTGAATTCCTCGCCAACCCAGTGCAGACCGCCGGGATGCATCATCACGGGGGCGTGGGGTTCCTCGCCGAAAACGCCGTAGCCAATTCGCTTCCAGCGCTCCGCCTTGGGGCCGCGATAGTCGCCGTCGCCTCCCAGGATCCAAGCAACGTTGTGCGCGCCCCATCGCGCGACCATGTAACGGGCCAGCTTGATCGCCTGGTCCTCCTGCAACGCGAATCCGGGACTCGCCGAAGGGCTGGTCCGCCCCGGATTGGCCCAGAGCAGCACGGCGGCGCTGAGCAAACCGGCCCGGTTGAGGGCGTCCACTTTCTCATCCAGTCTCTGGAAAAATCTTGGATTCAAATCGATCTGATCCTGACCCTTGAACGCCACTCCCCCCTCTCGATCCCCATTCGGCGCCGCCCGCCACTGGGTGGCGACCCACTGGACGGCCGTGAAGCGCTGCCGCTTCCGCTCATTCACATACCAGTCCCACTCCTCCGACTGGGATAGCAAAGCCCCATTCCACGCGGTATCAGCAAGCCAAAGGAAAGGCGTGCCGTCCTCGTGGGTGAAGTAGTGACCATCCTGGGACACTTGAATCGGGCCGTGTTGGTCAAACCGAGTCCGGCCGGTGGCCGCGGTGCAGATGAATGTCCCGGCCTGATTGTGCAGACCCTCGTTCTTCGGATCGGAGCATGAGGTGGAGAAGAACCATTTTCCGACTTCGTTGGGCGAGAACCGGATTTTCCAGGCGCGCTCGCCATCCCAGAAACCGTAGATCAACCGGCTGCGGCCCGAGGGTGACGTGAACACCACGCGCAGTTCGGCATCAAAAACTGGATTGGGATAGGCCGTGCTGCTCTGAAACGCTCGCTCGAATCGCCCCCACTTGGAGACCACGGTCAATCGCGGAGTCGGGACGGTTGAACATCCGCCAGAAAACAGCAGACCCGCCAGAACAAGCAGACAGCAGATCGCACCTCGCGCCGGGAAACGGCCCACCGAACCGGGGATAAGTTTATTCATGGACATTGTACGTCTCTCTATGAGTCAAGAGACAGTCTCTCAAAAACCCCCGGGATCTGTCAAATGACTCGCGCTCGACTCCAGCAGTTTTCATTTTGACAAGTCTGTAGTCCCGGCTTCAGCCGGTCGCCACGTGAAAACCGGC
>CAYHFE010000027.1:0-28472 GCA_964355375.1 uncultured Verrucomicrobiota bacterium | reverse complement strand
TTCATGGCCTCGATTCACGTCCAATTTTTGGAGGTGTTCCCTACCCATGAACCTGGGTGGGGTGAGACTCCGTCGAACCCTGACTTTCTTGCCGACCAAGGTTCCAGGGCTCGACCGCGTCTCGCCCCGCCGGGTTCAGGTTCATGGTTCCCATTGGGTCACTCGAGCTTCTTCTGCGCGCGCCGTTTTGCTTCGAGCAACTTGCTGGTAGTGCTGACGTCGGACGCCGGTTTCGGAGGTTCGGGCGGCGCATCGACCGCGGAAGGATGCTCGGCTCTGAGGAATGGAGACGCCTCTTGGGGGAGAATGGTGACGGGTTTGTCCGGGCGGAACAGGTCTGGATTCGGGGCCGTTGCCAGGGCGGTATGGGTGGAACGGACCTGATCGCGGCGCGCCAGGAGCGCGGAGAGCGATTCGTCGGATTCGGCCGGACGCCGGGCTTCTCTCCAGAAAAACAGCCAGCGGCGGAGGTTTTGCGTGGCTTTGAACCATTCCTCGCGATCCAACTGGACGCGGCGGATCCCGACATCGAGGGGAAACAGGAGGATGGCCAACTTCAAGAGCCATTCCCAAAGATCGCGTGGCTGAAAAGTCTTCTGTCGGTCATGGAGAAAGGGATTATCGAGCCGATTGGCGGGATCCAGAATCTTGCCACCCCCGCTTTCGGCGATCCGGCGCAGCAGGTTCAAGTTCGGCTCGGTGGCGTTGAACTCCGGCGAGTAATTGACGCTCGCGCCCAAGACTTGGGAGCGTCCATCCTTCAGATTCTTCAGATTGAGCAGATAAGCGCCGACCTCGCGAGTGGGGAATTTGGCTTCGTAATGACCCGGTCCGGTTTGCTCCAAGGGCATGGTGTGCCGTTCGCCCTTCGGGCTGACGACGATCGTTTGCAGATTAAGAAAATTCCGGAAATTGCCTTGGGCATCCAGAGCCTCAACGCTGATGTGTCCCTCGCCCTTATCGACGGAGACGTCGGCCGAGAAATCGGCGTTATCCACCCGGCGCAAGCTCCACTGGGCGACTTGGGACCAGAATTGCCGGAACTTGTCCCAGTTCATCCATTCGCGCGCCCATTTGGCTTTGGCGTCCGAGGTGAAGGCGACAGCTCGGCCGAGCCCGTATTGCCAGTGGGCCAGGATGGGGTCGCCTTTGTCCGAGACGAGGGGAACTTCCGCCCGTGCTTTCGGCGTCGTCGCGACATAGCCGAGCAAATTGGGATATTCCGGCGCGCCAATCCCGCGGAGCAATTCGCTGCCGGCGGCCAATTGCGGCTTGAACGGCTCCTCGAAGATGGCCGACTTCAGGATGACACTCGCTTCCTTGATGAAAATCTGGGGCAGTTGGCTCGGGGAGCGGACGTCATAGAAGCGGCCTCGTCCCTGCTCGGCGATGCGGATCATGGTGTCCGGTCCGGCATGGCCGGAAATCAAGACCGTGCTGACCGTGACCTTGTCCTTGGACATGGCGTCCATCAGTTCCGCCGACGGGGCGCCCGGATCGCCGTCACTGAAGACGATCATGTGCTTGAGGTTGGCGGTCGATTTCTTCAGGCCTTCGTAGCCCTTTTGCATGACGCCCTGGAAGCTGGGCAGGTCGCCTTGATTCATGCCCGCGATTTTCCGGCCCATTTCCTTTTTATCTCCGACCTTGGCCAGCGGGAAGAGCCAGCGTTCGGTCCCATCCCAAAGAATGACGCCCAATTCATCCTGCGGACCCAGGGCATCGAGCGCGGCAATGGCGATGTCGCGGGCCACTTGGTTGCCGTTGTTGAATTCCATCCCATGCATGACCAGGACCATCGCGCCGTTGGGCAAGACCTTCTTGCTGCTCAACTCCATGTCCACCGGCAGGGTGGCTTCCAACGGAGTGTTGCGGTAGGCGCCCGCGGCATAGGTTTGATCGCCACCGACACAGACCAGGCCCACGCCGAAATCCCGGACCGCGCTCTCGATCAATTTCATCCAATCCCGCCCGAGCTCGCCGGCGGAAATGTTGCTCAGGAAGATCGAGTCGTAACTCTGCATCTCCGCCAGAGTGGTCGGAAAACCGGAAAGGTCAGTCGCCTTGACTTCAAGGCGGGAGGAGCGCAGAGCCTGGACCAGATTTGCGTCTGCGGTCGGGTCCGCGGAAACGACCAGGACGGTTGGTTCGCCCCGCACGCTCGTGAAACTGGTCGCGCGGTTGTTTTGCGCGATCGGATCGCTGGTCGGCTCCAGGGCGACGTCATAACTGTAAAAGCCAGCCTCGGTCAGGGTCTGAGGAAAGGTGAAGAGATTTTTCCCGGCCGCGAGTTCGACCTTCTGATCGCCGAGCAATTGGTCGTTGCGGTAAAGCCGGACCGTCGCGGCCTGGGCCTTGTCCGCCTGGGCAAAGATCTTGACCTCGAAGGTTTGGCCTTTCTTGAGATTGTTCGGGAGAGACAACTTCTGCACCGACACATCGCTCTGACGAGAAATGCCGAGCGGGACAACATCCACCGTGACCCCGAGCGGTTTGGCGGCCAACACGGCTCCCAGGGCGTCTCCGATGTTTTCGTTGCCATCGGACAAGATCACCAATCGCTTTTGTCCCCGCTCTGGAAAAGCCGCGGTGCCGAGGCGGATGGCGCTGGCGATGTCCGTGCGCTCGGCGCCGACCACCGCGTAGATCTTTTCCAGGTCCAACTGCGGCGTGGCTGAGCGCTCAATGCTCGCGTCGGTGCCAAAGACCAGAACTCCCGCTTGGTCGGAAGCCCTTTTCTCGCCGAAGGTTTTGAGCACGTAATCCCGGGCCGCTTCCTGCTGGGGAGAAGGCACGCTTTCCGAGCGGTCCAACGCGAAGAAGACGTTCATGCCCTCGAGCGGACGGAGCCATTGCAGGCCAGCCAGGGCGAGGACGAGGAGGATAAGAAGGATCAGGCGAATGAACAGAGCGGCCCGCCGCCGCCAGGGACTGACCTGGACGTCGGTCTTCCAGGCGAACCAGCAGACCCACCCGAGACCGATCGGTAGCGTCAACAGCCATTCAGGTTGGGTGAACTGGAAATTCATGAGACCGATCGAGGGGAGGGCGAGGCCGGGCGGGCTGTCGCGGACGATTTCCGGCGGATGAATTTCTGCACGCGATGATTCATCGCATCCGCGATGTACAGATTGCCCGCCGAATCCAACGCCAGGCTCCATGGATTGTTGAACTGGCCCGGTCGGGAGCCGAGCTCGCCCAGGATTTCGACCGGTCGATGGCGCGCATCGAAAACCTGAACCCGGCTATTGCCAAACTCACAGACAAATTGCCGTCCGGAGGAATCCACCTGAATGTCGTAGGGGTAACTCATTTGTCCGAGACCATCTCCCGCGCTCCCATAGGTCGCCAGGAACACGGCGTTGCTCGAAAAGATCTGAATGCGATGATTGCAGGAATCGGCGACGTAGAGTCGATCGGCGGCATCGACGCCCAATCCCTCCGCGCGATTGAATTCTCCGGGACCGTGGCCGGGTCGGCCGAGGACGCCGCCCCACTTCTTGCCGGACTCGGTGAACCACTGCACGCGATCGACGGTCGTGTACTCACTGACGAAAAGGGTCCCGCGAGAGTTCATCGCGACCGACCGAGGCAGCGTCAGTTCGCCGACGTTGGTTCCTTGGAATCCCCATTGGGCGGTCAGTTTTCCTTCCGGTGTGAAATGATTGATCCGCGCATAATGGGGCTCGACGACGATGATTTGGCCGGCCAAATCCCGGCCCATGCCCTTGGGTTTGCCCTTGTCCGTTTGCGGCATTTGCCAGGAGAGAAGGAAGGTGCCATTCGAGGAGAATTTCTGGACGCGGCCGGTCATGTCCACCACGTAGAGGTTATCTTGAGCATCGATCGCCAGCGACCGTGGTTTGTTGAACTGGCCCAGAACCGTCCCGCGCGATCCGATGATCTGGACTTTTTCGAAGAGCTGGCTGGAGAGGGGAAATTCATTGGCCGGGCGCGAGGAACAACCGATTGCCGTGGCCAGAAGCGCCAGGGACAATCCCGTGCGGATGAGCGACGAGTTCCGCGCCCAACGGATCAGCGACCAGGCCAGAAGCGGCGCGACGGCCACTCCCAGGAGAAGCACGCTCAGGGCGTTGACCTGGCTATTGTGCCCGTAATGCAGCAGGTTGAAAATGCGCAGAGCCAACGTCTCGCCTCCAGGTGGCACAATCAGGACCAGCGTTTCCACGTCCCACAAACAAAGCAGGAAAGTCAGATACCACGCCGCCAGGAGTGGACGCGCCAGTTGGGGCCAATGGATCTGGCGGAAGAGGCTCCAGCCGGAGGCGCCGTCCAGTCGGGCGGCGCCGGAAAGATCGCGATCAACGGCGCGCCTGGCCTGGGCCACCCCGGTCCAACTCACCGCCAGATACCGCACCGTGAAACCCAGGACGACCAGTATCGCGCTCTGCATGGCCACATGCAGGGGCGGGCGGTTGAAGAGATAGATCAGCCCGATCCCGAGCAGGACGCCCGGCGCCAGGAACGGCAGCCACACGATGGCCCCGATCGGTTGACGCCAGGTCAGGAGGCCGAGACCGACGCTCGCCGATGCCGCCCCGGCCGCCAGGAACAGGGAATGTCCGATGGCCGATTGGCTGGCCCGCGCCGCGGGCCAGAGTTCTCTCCACGTCTCCGCTGTTCCGAGCAATTGAAAGAGAGGAACTCCCACCGCCAGGAACAGGATCAGAAGGGCTCCGGCGCCGCTCAGCCCAAACCAGGCCGCGCCCAATTGCCGGCGAAACAAGACGCTGGAGACGGGCCGGTTCAATTGCGGCCAGGCGACGCGGCGACGGTTCAGCCAAATCAGCATCAAGGCCGGCGCTACCGCCAAGGGCCAACTCAGAATCAGGGCGTCCCGATAGTTGAACGTCGTATTGAAACTGACCCAGAGTTCGGCGGGAAATACTTTGGTCTGGAGAATGGCCGGCACGGAAAAATTGTTCAGAGCGAGGACAAACGTCACGACCGCCGCGAGGGTGAGGCTGGGGCGAGCCAGCGGCAGAAGCAGCCAACGAATCAGGGACCCGCCGCGCAGGTGGGTTTCGGACTCGAGATGTTCCGGCTGGAGCCGGGACCACGCGGCCACAATCAGGAAGAACGACACGGGCCACGCGAGCAGCGCCAGAATCCAGACGGTTCCGCCCAAGGAATAGATGTTGCAGGGCAGCCAACTGTGCCAGCTTCCATTCTGGCCAAGCCGCTGGATCCAAGAACCCGTGGTCACAAACGGAGGCATCGCCATCGCCACCGCCGCCCCGACCATGAACCATTGGCGAGCCCGTGAAGTCAGGCCGGTGACCCAAAGCGCGGTCAGAAGTCCAAAGCCCACCGCCATCGCGGTGGTCAGGAGGCCCACGATCAAACTGTTTTGTAGCAACGTCCAGTTCATGCCCGGGTGGATCCCGCGCCGGGGATTTGTTCTGATGTCGGGACCGGCGCAAGCCGCAAGGAGGCAGTCGCATTGGGTGGCACGGCCAACTTGGCCGTGCTCGGCGGCAACGTGCCGCCGAGTCGGGCGCGAAGGCGCGAGTCGCTCCAGGTTGAAGCTATTGGCGGCAGAGCCGGTGGGCTGGTAGCCCACCGGAACGGGCCAGTTGCCCGTTCCACCCTGAACCCAATTGAATCGAAATGGCTAAGAGAAGTTCGGTTCATCGCAAGAAAATCTCCTTCAGCTTTTGCGTCGCTGGCTCCAAATCCTCGACCAGTTTTCCCCAGTCGGGTCTCAGGCCGGCGCGGCTGGTGTCCTCGGAGAACCGGCTCTCAAGGGCGTTGGCCGCGACCAGTTTGTCGGCCACCGCCGGATTCAGCAAATAGTCAGACAACTTCTGCGCGGCCTCGGGATGGGGAGAGTGGCGAATGATGGCAACGCTATTCGGGATGAGCAACATTTCGGCGCTCAGCGGCAGGGCGGCCACGGGCCAACCTTCACGCTGGCCGGCAAGGATATCGTCGGAGTCGGTCAATCCAATCCAGGCTTCGCCCTGACCGACCATCCGGACGACGGCCGAGTTGCCTTCCACCAGGAATGGTCGGTTGGCCTGGAGAGCCCGGCACCATTCCGTCCATCGTGCCTCGCCCCAATGCTGGCGCAAGGCGAGGAAATGCGTCGCGGTCGTTCCAAACAACGGATAAGCCAGGGCGACCTTGCCGCGCCAGGCGGCGTGGGTCAGTTCTTGAAGCGTGGACGGAGCGAGAGGAACGGTGATTTGATTGGTGTTGATGACAAGACGACGACTCCGGACTCCGAACGAGCGCCAGGGGTCTTGTTCCCGGAACAAGCCGCGCGCGGCCAGTTGGCGGGTCCGAAGCTCCTCGTTGTTCCAGAAGACATCGCATTGCGGATGGCTTTGCTCGGCCAGCAACCGGCCGACCAAGCCCACGGTCTTGACGGCTTCGCTGTCATAAACGGCGAGAGCCTTAATTCCCGTTTGGCGCGTGAATTCCTGCAAGATTGGCTCGGCATAAACCTGATCCTGCGACGTGTAGATGACGATCGTCGCGCCCCTTTCGCCGCAGCCCGCCGCCAAGAGCAGGATTGCGGCGAAGAAACTTAAGCCGGATCGATTCACTCCAACATTGGCATTCCCCTGCCCATGAACCGGGGTGGGGCGAGACTCCGTCGAGCCCTGACTTTCCTGCCGGCCAAGATTCCAGGGCTCGACGGAGTCTCGCCCCACCCAGGGAACGAGTTCATGGTCCCAAGGCCTGCGCCAAACGGAAGGAGGCCCTCCATGAAACGTTGATGGTAAGGACGCGCGGCTCGCGCGTCCCTGGCTGCGCCGCGGAATGCGGCGCGGACGAGCCGGCGGCTCGTCCCTACCTGGTTTATGATCCCAAGGAAGGCGCATCATCAGACCGTCCTCCGATGGTAGTACCACCACTCGAACATCAAGACGGCGAGGCCGAGGCCGGCGAGCCAGCGCCAGATTTCGAGATTGGCCCGGGCCACGGAGGCGGTGGAGACTTTGGCGTATTTGCCAAACTGCAGTTCCGCTTTGGGGGTCGTGTCGCTTTCCGGAGCATCCAGAAGATTGACGCAGAACGCCACTTCATTGGTTCCGGCTTTCAATCGGTACACTCCCTGTTTGGCGGTGCCGCCGAAGACCAGTTCGCCTTTGACCAGGTTTACCTCGCAATCCCGACTGCGGCCATCGGGCATCCGGACTTGGGCGGAGGCGACGTTCTCGGTCAACGCCAGCCGAAAAGGAGTTCCCGCCTTTACATTGAGTTGAAGGGCGGCGGCGGCGGCGGGATTCAGCCACTCCACGGCGTTGGCCACGAAGATCGGAAAAGACACCCGCAAGGGCCACGTGCTCTGGAGGACATCAAAGCCGACCCAGACAATCCGTTGCCGACCCAGCTCTCCAGCGAGGAGCAGGGAGGTTTGCGGAGAATCGACCAGGGACACGGCCCAGCTCGGTGTCTTGACGGCGAGGGATTCCCCAATCTGGACGGTATCGAAACTCACGAAACGGAGCAACGGATGGCTCGCCTTCCAATCGACGATCGGCGGATTCTCCAGGCGCGACGAACCTTCAAACCAATTGGTCTGGGCGGTGTGGATGGCCAGGACATTGCCCGCGGGCCATGCAACCGGCGTGACGTTGTCCAGGACGACGAGGTCTGATTTCGCGGACGTCTCGATCAGGGTCGGGGCGACGGAGAGGGCCGCGTTTGGGGCGACGCGCAGTGCTTTCTCGAGCAGCGGATTGCCGGAGGTGACCAGGAGGATCTTGATCGGTTGCGGGAGCAGGCTCACGGCCGAGGCTTGGTTGTCCGCGGCCAGGTCATCCGGGGTGGTCAATCGCACCGAGAAAACCCCGTCTTTGGCTTGATGGGCGAGAAACACTTGCGGCGAGGTTTCCCGAGGTCCCAGGGTCAGGGGGCGCGCTTCCAACATTTGATCATCCAGTCGGAACTCCAATTGCGTTGACTGGGCGTTGGTCGAGAAGTTGGCCACGCTCGTAAACACGGCGCGCTGGGCGGGGTTCTCCGGATTCGGACGCACGTCCAGCGTGGTGATGCCGAGATTGTTGGCCCGCGTTCCGACCTGATGATAAAGCAACGGAAGACGGCTCGTCTCGAACTCATTCAACGCGGCCACGGCGCCGTCGCTGAAGAGGTGAATCTCCGAGCCGGCGGTGTTGCGCACGAGGGTTTCCGCGAGCTTGAGGGCTTCCTCCAAACGCGTCGGCGTGTCCGCCACTTCGGCAGCTTGCAGAGCTCGTCGGAGGGCGGTCTTCTCGGTGGTGGCGGATTGCCGGACTTCGGTCAACGCCCCGGCCTGCAGGATCACCATCTGGTCGTTGTCCCGCATGGCCTCCATCAGTTTCAAAGCGTCGGCGCGCGCTTTCTCAAATCGGGACGGCGATTCGTCCGTGCTTTGCATGGAGGCTGAAGAATCGAGGATGACGACGAGTTTGCGTCCTCCTTCGGTGGTGCCGGCGAGGAAGGGGCGGGCCAGCGCGAGAATGGCCAGGAGGAGAAGGAGGATTTGCAGAATGAGCAGCCAGTTATGGCGGAGCCGCTGGAACGGGGCGCTGGCTTGGGTTTCGGCCAGGAATTTCTGCCAGAGCAGGGTGCTGGAAACGAGCCGGACGACCCGTTTGCGTTTCAGGAGATAAAAGAGAATGACCACCGGGATGGCGGCGGCAAACCAAAACGCCATGGGGGCGAGGAAGCTCATCCCCAGACCTCCGCCTCGCGCAATTGCCGGAGCAGGAGCTGCTCCAGGGGAGTATCGGACGTCGTCATGAAGAAATGAATGCCCCGGGCCTGGCAATACTCCCGGAGCCGCTGACAGAAGTTCCGGACCGTGGTTTGGTAGGCGGCCAGCCGATACCGGCCAAAGGTGACCTCTTGCTTGGAGCCGTTCTCCGCATCGATGAGGCGCAGATCGCCGAAGACTCCCGGGTTGACCTCTTCCGGGGAAAGAATCTGCACGGCGCTGACCTGAAACCCGCGACCGACCAAGGCGCTCAGGCCGGTTTCGTAACCCGCGGGATCGAGGAAATCGCTGAGCACGATGGCCACTCCGGACTGGCGGGCGGCGAGCGCGCCGCGGCGCAAGGCCTCGTTCAAGGTGGCACTTCCCTGAGCCGAAAGCTGGCGGAGACTCTCGAAATAGCGCAAGGCCGATTTCCGGCCGCGCACGGAGCGCAGGGCGCCACGCACCGCCGCTTCCTCCGGAGCGTCGGGAAAAGCCGCGATGGAGACGCGATCGAAACCACACAGTGCCACGTAGCCGATGGCCGCCGCGGTCTGGCGGGCAAAATCGAACTTGCGCGGCGTGCCGAAAGCCATCGATTCGCTCGCGTCCAGGAAAATGGTCACGGGCAGTTCGCGCTCCTCCTCGTAGAGCTTCAGAAACAGTTTCTCGAGGCGACCAAAGAGATTCCAATCCAGATAACGAAAATCATCGCCGGCCACATAGTTGCGATGGTCCGCGAACTCCACCGATTGGCCGCGGGCGCGGCTGCGGCGTTCCCCCCTGGCCGAGCTTTTGGCGCGGCGCTGCGCGAGCAATTGAAACTGCTCGAGGCGTCGCAGGAGCTCGGGTGAAAGGAGCGCGTCACGCATAGTCCCGGATCGGGCTGAAGAAGAACCACGGATCGACCCAGATGGACACGGATAAGCGGATGATCAGCGATGGAATCGGGCGGATGAAGCCGGTGATTCGGCCGGGTGCCTGGACTCTGGGTTCATCTGCGTCCATCTGTGGTTTCAGCATTTCTTCTCAGGTCAATCGTTCGTCGAGATCGTCCGCGGAAATCCGGAGTGACGGATAAGGCGGGTGGCCGCGCGCGATCTTCCGCTAGGCCGGCACCATGGCATCGCGGGGCACTTCTTTGACCACCCGTTCGATCACGTGGTCCGTGGTGATGCCCTCGGCTTCGGCTTCGAAATTCAGGATCAGGCGATGGCGCAGGGCGGGTTGGATCACGGCCTGGATATCGTCGAAGCTGACGTTGAACCGTCCTTGGGCCAGCGCCCGGACCTTGCCGGCCAGCAAGAGCACCTGACCGCCCCGGGGACTGCTGCCGAAGCGAAGATACTGATTGACCACCGGCAGGGCCGTCTCGGTTTGGGGGTGAGTGGCCATGATCAACCGCACCGCATAATCTTTGACGTGCGACGCCACCGGAACCTGGCGCACGAGTTGTTGCAGAGCCAGCATGGTGTCTTGGCTGACGATGCGGTTGACCGTCGCTTTCCGACTCTCGGTGGTGCGGCTCAAAATTTCAGTCAGCTCGGCCGCATTGGGATAGGTGACGAGCAGTTTGAAGAAGAAGCGATCGAGCTGCGCTTCGGGCAGGGGATAGGTGCCCTCTTGATCGATCGGATTCTGCGTGGCCAGGACGAAGAAGGGCTCGGCCAGACGCCGGATCTCTCCGCCGGCGGTCACGCTCTTCTCCTGCATCGCCTCGAGCATCGCGGACTGGGTCTTCGGGGTCGCGCGATTGATTTCGTCGGCCAGGATCAAGTGGGCGAAGATCGGTCCCTTTTGAAATTGAAATTCCCGCCTTCCCGCCGCGGTCTCCATGACGATGTTCGTGCCCAAAATGTCGGCGGGCATCAAATCGGGGGTGAATTGGATTCGGTTGAAGGCAAGATCCAACACTTCGCTGAGGGTCCGGACGAGCAAGGTTTTGCCGAGCCCGGGGACGCCTTCCAAGAGGACGTGGCCTCCCGACATCAAAGCCGTGAGCGTGCCTTGCACAATGTCCTCGTGACCGACGATGACTTTGCCAATCTCGGCGCGGAGAGCGTCGTAGGTCTGGCGAAACGATTGGATTTGTTCCTCGGTTGTCATGGTATAATTGCCGTTGACCGACGGCAGAGCTGCGGAGATGGACGGGCTGGGGCGGACACTCCGTCTCTCGGGGTGCCGCGTCCCCGGATCCGGAGGGTCCTCCTACTTCTTGAGATCATCAAAATAGTCTCGGACGGCCCCTTGATAGGCGCGCGGCACCTGCTCCTGGCTGAGGGCGCTCTGGGCTTCACTTTGCGCCGTCGTGGCGATCTCCTTGAAATCGACCTTGCTCATGCCTTTGATGCTGACCCCTTTCAATGTGATGCTCGGCATGGGGCCACCCGGGTTGAGTTGTCCCTTGATTTTCGTGGCTTCGAGACCATCGGGCATCTGGCCTTCGCCGCGGTCGGTCAGGCCGCGCGGATCTTGATCGGGTCGGTCCACGCCGGAGTTGTCCCACTTTTGCTGCATGTCGGCGAGATCCAGCCAAAGGTCTTGATCGGCCCAGGTGCCGACGCCCGAACCCGGCTTGCCGCCCTTGCCGGCGCGCGGCGGTCCCTGGCATTGTCCCCAACCTTGACAATTGCCGATGCTCATCTGCGCCCGCTGCAAGGCTTTGAGCGACGCCATCAAGCCCTTGGCATCGTCCAATTGGCGCAAGAGACTTTCCAGTTCCTTGGCGGCCTCGACCAACGATTGGGCGGCCGGTTCGTTCTGCCCACTCTGCATCTGGCCGATCGCTTGTTTAAGCAGGTCCGGCACTTTGCCGAAGGGCGCCGAGGGTGGAACGGCGCGGGTGACTTCATCCAGAATCTTCTGCAGTGGCGCGGCCTCGAGTTGGGCGGATCGCAATCGGGCGGCCAATTTCTCGAGAGTGGATTGGGCTGCCTCGAGCTGGCCTTTGGCGAGCTGTTCGCCCAAATCCTTCCCCAGCTTCTCCGCCTGCATCTGCAATTTTTCCAGGGCTTTCGCCATTTCTTGGAGTTTGTCCAGATCGGTTTCGGCCAGATCGAGGTCGCGCAATAACTGATCGGTTTGGCTCGCGGCCAAGGCCGCAATCGCCTCTTCCAGGCTGGGCAGGGGAACCCCCATGTCCGCGGACTGTTTGGCCAGGTCGGCGAGGGTTTGCGACAATTGATCCCGGGCAGCGTCGCCGGCTGCGGAATTCTTGTCCGGCAAACCGGCGGCGGCGGCGCGGGCTTTCTGAATCTCTTTTTTGAGTTTCTCCAACGCATCCTTGTCGCCGGCTTGATTGCCCAGAGCCTTTTGCAGGGCTTCAATCTGCTTTTGGAGTTCGGCCGAGCCGGGAGTCCCGCCTCGATTGGAGTTGCGGGCGGCGCGTTCGAGCGACTTGAACGCGGGATTTTTACCGAGGTCCTTGGTTTGTTCTTTGAGCTTCTCGGCGACGTTGGCCAAGTCTTTCAAGGCTTCGTTGCGGGTCAATTGCGCCTTGGCGAGTTGATCGCCCAACTCGGCGACCGAGTCGAGCGCTTGGCGGGTCGGCTCCAACGCGGGCGGGCGATGCTCCAAAGTGCGGCGAGTTAACTCGGCCAATTGGCGGCCGGTGTCCCGAATGACTTCGGATTCGCGCTGTTTCTGGAGATAGGCTTGGCTCCGATATTCCGGGACGAAACCCAGCCCGGCGCACAAGAAAAGAACGAGCAGCGCCCCACGCGTAATCCGGGGCAGATGGTAAGGCAACATCGCTTTCGGATCGATGCGGGCCACGCATCGGGCCGCGTCCACCACCACCAGATCACGCCACGTCGCGGGAGCGTCCAAGCTCGCAACTTCCAGCGCTGTGCTGAGGCGTTCCTGGAGCTTTTGCTGTCCGTCCACCCACCGGGCGGTCTGTGGCAAGGAGTCGCGTCGCAGCCAGCCAAGGGCAAAGGCCCCGAGAACAAGGCCAGCCGCCAGGAGGCCGGCGCGAGGGAGGATGGCGACGGAAACCGGGAGGAACTTAAAGCACAGGAGAGCCACGAGCCAAGCCATGGCTCCGAGGAAAAGGCCGAACCAAGCTCCCCGCCAAGCCCGCTGCCAGCGGCGTCGGCGAGCGGTATTCTCCAAGACGGATTCGATAATTTGGATGTCACTCATGGCTGCTCATGACAGTAATCACGGGGCCTGGATTGGCTAGCGAATTTTCGCCTGGCGGCAACCCGCGCCGCGAGTCGCCACTCAGTCCCGCCCGCGCTGTGACGATTAGACCACGGGAAGGCGTCTTCGTTCCGAAGATTCACTGCCGTTCATACTCGCCGCGTCCCACTCGTTTCAGGACGGTGAAACCCGCCTTCTTGGCACTGCTGACGGAAAGGGGCTTCAAATAAGCGGGTGAATGGAAGGTCGAAATCAGCTTGCGCACCGGCTTTTTACAGGCGGGGCACTGAGTCAATTGCGGGGCGTTGACCGGTCGTCGCAGCGTGAATCGGCCTCCGCAAAACACGCAATTCCCGTCGCACAACTCATACTCGTAAAATGGCATACTGAGATAATCTCACCCAGCACTTGCCCCATCGGGGAACCGAAGCTTCGGCTTAATGCGGTGGTCAACTCGACGGAAAGACCCGTTTGACCGGCTGGAAGGACGACGACTTGCTGCTGACCACGACATGCTGAGCCGGCTTAGGCTCGTCGGCCGGTCGCATCCCCGGGGGAAAGTATCGCTGGACCTTCTCGGAGTCCTCCGGCGGCCGGAGGTAGGCGAGACCGTCCTCACCCACTTCACAAATGTCCATAGCATCTTCCACGCCCTTGAGGAGATAAGGGCCGTGATTGAGCCATTTCAACGGGCCGACGCCCTCAATCGTCTGGCCTTTGAGGATCTGGCGGCCCTGATCGTAGGCGAATCGGGTCATCAAAATCTGATCCCCTTCACCCAGCGACATGACGCGGGCGCAGGTGTCCACCTGGATGCCGAACAAATCCTTGACCTTGCCCGAATCTTCGGATTCCTCGATGAACACTTCACCGACATGAATGCCGATGCGATCTCTGATGGTCACGGGATAGATCCCTTGGCGCGCATTCATCCGGAGCTTGGCTTGGACCTGCAGCGCGAACTTGATCGCCTCCGACGGTTTGCCGAAGACGATGAAAAATGAGTCGCCGGCCGTGCTGATTTCCTGCCCGTCCGGGATCTTGCCGAGCAGTTCGCGAAACATCGTATGGTGTTTCTGCATCAGCGCCACCGCATCCCGATCTCCCAATTCCTGTTTCAGTTTGGTGGAACCGACAATATCGGAGAAGAAAAGCGAGGTCAGCCCGGTGCCATGGCGACGTTTGAATTCGGCGACCTTGCCGCGCAAATTCTGGTCCAAGACGGCTTTAACGCGGCTGGTCTGGGTGGTCGCCCCCGATTGCTGATCTCCCGGTTCCAGGACGGGTTGGAGCTGAATGTCCGAACCATCCGTGATGTGGAGATCCTTCTGATACGTCCGGAAGCCTCCCTTTCGGACTTCGAGTGAATGGGGCCCTTCCTTCATGCGGACTTTCACGGGTGTGTTGCCGAAAAAGGATCCGTCAATATGAACCTCGCAACCGGGCTCATCGCACGTCACCGACACCACCCCGCCCCGGTGCGTGCCTTCCGGAGATTCTGAGGTACTCGCGGTGGGACTGGCGCTGCCAATGAGCGCGCCCCGAACTGTGAGCTCGCGGTTGACATTGGATTGGACAAAAGACAGGGTCAGCCCCTGCAGATAAGGCAAGGCGCTTTTGTCCGCCAGGATGCCGGCTTTGCCGCCACCCTTGTCCCAGATCGCGACCACGCCGCCCTTCAGTCCTGCCGAAGCGACGTAGCGCTGCAGGGATTTGACGATCTCCGTCTGCTCGGTTGGATTCATCCGAGCCATCGCGGAATCAATCGGAAAAATAATGAGATCGGCGCCCTTCAGGTTAATGTGGGCAACCCGATATTTCATGACATTGTCGTTCACGTCTTTAATGCGTCCTCGGAATAACTCTTGCCGCGAGACTGATTACGAATACGATTACGATGGCAAAGTATTTTGTTCGCAGGGCAATGTCAACGGCTGAAACAGAACGGCAGATTGGCTTTGCGGTAGGCCGCCGGATTTGCTTGAATGGAAGCGCTCGAAATCACCCCATCGCTCGTATGAGACCGGTCCGATGCCGCCGCCGCGGATTCACGCTGATTGAATTGCTGGTTGTCATTGCCATCATCGCCATTCTCGCCGGGATGCTTTTGCCGGCTCTCGCTCGGGCCAAAGAGAAAGGGCGCCGCATCGCCTGCCTGAGTAATCTGAAACAGCTCTCCTTGGCCATGCATCTCTTTGTGACCGACAATGATTTCTATCCGTGGCGAGTTCCGATCAGCCGCGGCGGGTCGCAGACGCGGTCGAGAGCCTATTTTACATTTCAGTCCATGAGCAATGAGATGAATGCTGTGAGAGTCTTGCTGTGTCCGAGCGACACCAACAAGGCCGCGGCCGATTGGGCGCGGTTGGCCGACACCAACGTCTCCTACTTCGTGGGCGTGGATACGAAGGAGGGGCGGCCGGGAATGCTGCTGGTGGGCGACCGCAATATTGAGGGCGGGCGACCCAACCAGGATTGTCCGGTGGCCCAGGTCACCGGCGTCGCCATGGCCTTCACCCGGACGGATATCCCGCGAGTCTATTGGACAGAAAGACTGCACCGGCAGGCTGGCAATGTCTCGATCGGCGACGGCAGCGCTCGACAGGTGAGCACGAAGGCCACGCAGGCTTTGCTCTCCGCCTCCGACGACGATCCAACGGCGTTCAACAACCACATTTTGAAGCCCCGCAATTAGCTCACCGGAGCGATTCCGTTATGAAGACATCCGCGCGCCGCCACTCGAAGCTGGTTTCACGCCGCCATTTCCTCAAGGCCGCGGGCGGGGGTATCGGCGCGGCGGGACTGGGCTGGACTGCGCTCGCTTCCGGGTCGGCCGAAACCCCGCCGCGGTCCGGCACCGCGTTCAGCCCCCGGGAAGGGGTGGTGCAACTGTTTAACGGTCGCGATCTCAGCGGGCTCTACCCGTGGTTAAAGGACTCGGCTTTCCGCGATCCGGAGCACGTGTTCACGGTGCGGGACGGCCTGCTTCGAATCTCGGGGTCCACGCCGGGCTATCTCGCCACCGAGCGGGCGTTTCGAGATTATCACTTGATCGCCGAGTACCGGTGGGGCGAGTTGACCTCCGGGAGCACGACCGTGCGCAATTCCGGAATCCTCCTCCACGCCACCGGACCGGATGGGAATCGCAGCCCGTGGATGTCATCCATCGAATGTCAGGTCGCGCAAGGGTGCGTGGGAGATTTTATTGTGATTCGCGGGAAGGAAGCGGACGGCTCGACCCTTCCGGTCACTCTCACGAGCGAGACGGTTCGGGGCGCGGATGGACGCACTCGCTGGCGCAAGGGTGGCTCGCCCACGGTCTATTCGGGAAAACAGTTTTGGTGGTCGCAGCATGACCCCGAGTTCAAGGAACTGATCGACACGCGGGGCAAGAATGATGTCGAGAGTCGGCTCGGCGAATGGACCCGGGTCGAGTGCTTGTGCGCGGGTAACCGCATCACCGTCATCGTCAATGGTGTGACCGTCAACGAATGTTTCGATGTCTTTCCGTCGGCCGGGAAGATTCTCTTGGAATCCGAGGGCTTTGAAATTCTCTTCCGTAAATGGGAGCTGCATCCGCTCCCGAAACTCCAAAGCAATCCATGAACATGAATCCGAATCGCCGTGGTTCGACCGCGTGGTCGCGCCGCCAGTTTCTCAAGACGTCCAGCGCCGTGGCCATGACCGGGGCGGTCGCCGGCAGCGGGGCCTGGTCCGCCGGCGGCCCGGCGGCGGGGGATGACATCCTGCGCGTCGGATTGATCGGCTGTGGCGGCCGAGGCACGGGCGCGGCTTCGCAGGCTTTGCACGCGGACTCGAACGTCAAACTGGTGGCGATGGGGGACGCGTTCCTCGATCGTCTCCAAACCAGTCTGGCCACGCTCAAAGAGCAGAAGGACATGGCCTACAAGATCGACGTGCCGCCGGAACGTTGTTTCACTGGTTTCGACGCCTATCGCCAGGTCCTGAACAGCGGCGTCGATGTCGTGCTGCTCACCGCGCCGCCGCACTTCCGACCGCTCCACCTCAAAGCGGCGATTGAGGCCGGCAAGCATGTGTTCGCCGAGAAGCCAGTGGCGGTGGACGCGCCCGGGGTGCGGTCCGTCCTGGCGTCGTGCGAGGAGGCGAAAAAGAGAAAGCTTTCAGTCGTCTCGGGCCTGTGCCTGCGCTATTCCTACGGATTCCAGGAGACGATTCGGCGTCTGCACGAGGGCGCGCTGGGGGAGATTCGCGCCCTGCAAGCGAATGATTTTCGCGGGCCGATCTGGGTCAAACAGCGCCAGCCGGGCTGGACCGACATGGAGTGGCAGATGCACAATTGGTACTACTTCACCTGGCTCTCGGGCGACTTCAATGTCGAGCAGCATGTCCATTTCCTCGATGTCTGCGCTTGGATCATGAAGAACGAGTATCCGGTCAGCGCCGTCGGCATGGGCGGACGCCAAGCCCGCACCGGCCCTGAGTACGGCAATATTTATGATCATCACTCGGTCATTTATGAGTATGCCAATGGCGTGAAGCTTTTCAGTCAATGCCGTCAACAAGGGGGTTGCCGCAATGACATGTCGAGCCATGTCTTGGGCGAAAAGGGCACGGCCGAAGTGACGGAGCGCCGCCTGCGCATTGCGGCCGCGACGACGTGGACCTACGACGGAAAAAAGAACGACATTTATCAGACCGAGCACGACGAGATGTTCGCGGCCATTCGCCGGGGCCAGCCCATCAACAATGGCGAGTACATGGCCAAGAGCACGCTGCTCGCCATCATGGGCCGGATGGCCACCTACACCGGACAGCTAATCACCTGGGACCAAGCGATGAATTCCACGGAAGATCTCACCCCCAAGAGCTACGCCTGGGATGCCGAACCGCCACCGTCGCCGATCGCGATTCCGGGCTTGACCAAGCTCGTTTGAGGCGTCGCGGCCCTTCTGATCCGGGGACCTGGAGCCGCCCCGGCCCGGGTTCGGACGGATGCGAACCGTCTCGAAAGGATCTCTTCCCCTGCCGGAATCCTTGAGGATCCAATGCTAGGTTGCGATGTCGGGGCGGTGGGGAATGGGCCGACGGGATTCAGAGGTCAAGGCCCGCGTCTCCATCGGATTTCATTTTTTTTGATGATCCTCTTTCCCCCGCGATTTCGCCTTAATTGAGGTAGAGCATGAAAGAACCTAAACAGCGGAATCGCGCGCATGGATCAAAACACCACCTTGGCCGTCGGACACCCAATGAAGCCATCGGACACCACATGAACTCGACCATGACTCTGTTTGTCCGAACCCTGGTGACGGGGAGTGTTTGCCTCAGCCTGCTCCCGGCCAGCACCTCCGCCCGGGTCGTGATCAATGAGATCTTCTATCACGCGCCGAATGAGATCGAGGATCTCGAATTCGTTGAGTTGCACGATACGGCCGACGAACCGGTCGATCTCAGCGGTTGGGCCTTCACTAAAGGGATCAAGTTCAAATTTGCGCCCGGCGCCAGAATCGAAGGGAAAGGCTTCCTGGTGCTCTGCCGAAGTCGGGAGCGTTTCCAGGCGTTTTACGACGCGCCCATGGCCGGAGTTTTCACCCAGCACCTGCGTAATAGCGGTGAGCAAATCCAACTGTCCGATGCCTCGGGCCGGGTGGTGGACTCGGTCAAGTTTCAAGACACGCCGCCTTGGTCCACCGGGGCCGACGGTCATTCCGGGTCGCTGGAACGAATCTCACCGGACGAGAGTGGAGAGAGCGCCGCGAACTGGGCTGCCTCTCCCTTGTCGGCCGACCGGACCAAGCCTTCGGGCACGCCTGGCAAGGTCAACGCCAGTTTTTCAGCCTTCCTCCCTCCGATCATTTCCAATGTGAAGTACTCGCCCGAAAATCCTTTGCCGGGTCAGCCGACGATTGTCGAAGCTCGCGTGGGTGACGAGAATGGCTTGGGGGATGTCTTTCTGCTTTACCGGTTGGCGGGTGCCGGCTTCGAGAAGGCGGAACTATCGATCCCGATGAAGATGATTTCCGAGGGCCGATACTCGGCGGAGATTCCCGGCCAGACCAAGGACCAGTTGATCCGGTTTCGCATCCAGGCGTTGGGCTCGAGCGGTGCGCGGAGAGTCTTTCCCGCCGAAACCGAGGTTCGTCCCGCCTTGTCGAGTTACGTCCATGAATCGGTGGCGCCAGCCGCGATTCCCTTTGGCTGGATCATCGACACGACGGAGGCGGAGTTCCGAGCCGGTCAGCAACGCGCCGGCATGTTCGGCTTCCGATATGCGGCGGCTCAGAGTTCCAACTTTTCCCGGGCGAAAGCGAGGCACTTCCGAACATTTTCATCCTCGAACCGGACCCGCTCGGCCTGACTCAGTCCCGTGACCCGCGGCAAAGGTTTCCGAGGCGGGTGGCTCCGAACCAGTTCAATCGTGCGGGCGAGATCTCGAGCGGGCAACGTCTCCATCGTCGCCCAATACTTTCGGCTCAGGCAAGGGACCTCGAGCGGATCCCGCGTGATCATTTCCAGGGTGAACTGGACGTCGGGTTTGGCCCGTCGCACGATTTCGATCATTCTCTTCAGGTCGAGGATGCCCTCGCCCAGCGGCACCTCGGAAAGGAGAAAGCCCTCTTCGTATTCCTGCACGCCCATATCTTTGACGTGGGTCGAGCAGGCCCAGGGCGCGTAGGCTTCGGTCACTTCCAACGGATCTTCCAAGAGCGAAATGCTGTTGCCCAAATCGACACAAATGCCGACGTATTCGCTGCTGATCCGTTTCATCAGATCGAGCAGTTCCGCCACCCGCCAATCCTTGTGATTCTCGATGGCCAGACGGACTCGCTGCTTCCGGACGACGGGCTCGGCCAGGACGAGCGAGTTCCAGGATCGTGCGGCGAACTGACGGAAGGTCTCGCTCGAATCAAACGTTTCGTAGCGCCGGCCGCTGAGCATGGCGGTGCGGACCACCGACGCGCCGGCCTCCTTGGAGAGGCGGATGTCCTTCTCGAAGCGCGCCACGTCGGATTCGTCCTTCGGCAAACTGGACTGTCCCTCGAAAAACATCCCGTAACTTTCCCGTCTCGACCGAAACTGCGCGATCTGATCGTCGGTCAGCGCACCCACCCCCACCTGCACACCGCCGGCCGCGTGTCCGTGGCAATGTTCCAGAAACGCCAGCGAGCCCCCGGTTCCCTGCGGTCCGTTGGCCACAAACGATCTCGCGCCATAGGAATACAGGCAAACTCCCAGGCGGGTTCGAGGCGGGCTTTCCGCCGCCGACACCACGGCGCCGACGGTGGCGAGAAGGGATGATGAGACCGCTGGCCGAGCGGAGTTGAGTCCGATGGCGGAATGTTTTTTCATAAAATGGATGACGTCGGGAAAGGCGGGGTTGATCCCCGGCCGGAACTCATTGCGCGGTCCAACCGCCGTCCACGGTGAGGGTCGATCCCGTCATGTAACTCGACGCTGCGGACGCGAGAAAGATGATGGCGCCATCGAGTTCATGCATGTGGCCCCAACGACCGAGGGGGATTTTGGCGACAAACGCCTTGTACTTCTCGGGATCATCCAGGAGCGCCTTGTTCATGGCGGTCTCGAACGGTCCGGGACAGATCGCGTTGACCGTGATTCCAGAGGTCGCGAATTCCAGGGCCTGGGTCTTGGTGAGCAAGACGAGCGCTCCTTTGGTGGCGGCATAAGCCGGACGCCCCGCCAGCCCGACCTGCCCGAGGATCGAGGAGAGGTAAATGATCCGACCCCAGCGCCGCCGGATCATGCCCGGAGCGACCGCTTGGCTGCAAATGAACGGCCCCGTCAGATTGATATCAACAACCTTTTGCCATTCCGCCAAAGGCAATTCCACCGTTGGATGTCGGACATTCACGCCCGCGTTGTTGATGAGGATATCGATGCTGCCGAGCTCTGTTTCCGCGCGGCTCACCATTGCGCGGACCTCCTCGGGGTGGGTGACATCCACTTCAAAACCGAGCGCGCGGCGCCCGTGGGTTTTGGCAATGTTCCGCGCGGCCGCTTCCGCTTCGGCGCCAGTGCGGCTATTGATGACGATATCCGCGCCGACGCTGGCCAGGGCGTTGGCCAGGGCGAATCCGAGACCTTTGCTCCCTCCGGTGATGAGAGCCACTTTGCCATCCAGTTTGAAGATCTCTAAGCCCATGGGTTCCTCCGTTTGGTTTTCAGAAATTGGATTTGCGATGACGGGGCTCCAGCGGACTCGAGAGCTTGGGTCGGTGGAGCATGCGGAGACGAATATCCGTGGCAGGGCAAATTATCAACAGTAAACCCCGGCGCAACCCAACAGAATCGTCAGCTCAAACTCGAGTTTTGGTTGGGCGCGACCGTGGCGTGGAATCACCAATTGGGTCAGTGAATGAACCGCTTCCCTCCACGACGCGGGCGCGCTCCAGCTCGGTTTTATGAGTGGAGTCTCTTCAGATCTTCCGCGAGAAACTGCGCGACATCCTTGAACTTGGCCACGTTCTCGGGATTCAAAGCCATGAGGATTTGATGCGCCTCCAGGCACGTCTTCGCAATCTCCTCGCGGCTCGGATGGCCGTCCGTTTCGGCCGCGGGCGTGAACTGCATCTCTTGCGCCCCGCTTCCCCGACAGGTCGGAAAGAGATGGGCGATGCCCAGGCTTTCGAGCAACTCCGTCACCCGCGCATTGGGATTGAGCAACTGAACGCAGACTGCGGCCTCGGCCTTCGGATCGATGCCCGACCCCATGGCGTGGCCGGCCAAGACTCCGAGAAAGGTGCTGTCCATCGTGGCGCATTCAGTTAAATCGAGCATGAACCGCCTGAAACCCCGGTCGCGCAATTCACTGATCACGATTTTGAAGTTAACACTCAAGGTGAAGTTGGCCCGCCCCGTGATCCGAATGAACGCCGCCTGGTCCACAATGGCCACCAACACGCTGGATGACACTATGCTCATGATACATCTTCACATTCACCAACCGTCCCAGCCTGACGCAGGCCGTTCTTCCGGAACCATGTTGGTGAAATCATCAAGGTCCAGAACCCTGTTCGACGTCTGATCTCAGACCAGGCGAGATCCTTCCGTCCCGCTCACAATTCTTACGAGTGCCTGCTGCAAGGACAAGGCTTCGTCAAGGTTGCTGAAAATCAACCGCTGATTGCACTCCAGGAGCACTTCCATGGCTCGAATCAACTCGGGCACGGTGTAGTTCCTGGTCTGAGCCAAGGCCTTGAATAGGACATAGGGATTCATGGCCAGCGGATTGAAGCGACGATCTTCCGGGAGAGCACCGGCCGGCACCCGCTCCAATTGCGCTTTGAACCGGTTGAAATCCTTCTCCACCTTGATCCAGCCTTCCCGCAACATCTCTTTCAGAAAAATCATCACCCGCACTTTCGAGATCAAGCCATAAAGCAATCCAATCTCCGATTTCTGGCTGTCCGTTTTCATACCCCATAACTCCTCGTCCAGCGTCCGCAAGACCCGCGGCAAGTCGCGCGCGCCAAACGCTTCCCCCAAGGCAAACGCGCGGCTCTGCTTGTTCCGGGTCACGATGGCATCCACGTCTTCGACGGTGATCTCGACCCGTTCGCCGACATAGAGGACGAGCTTCTCGATCTCGCCGTGAAGCTGGCGGGCCGAGGGGCCGACCCAACTGACCAGCCGCGCCACCGCTTCCGCGGAAATCTGTTTCTTCCTCGATTGAATCTGCCGCCGGGCCACGCTTTCGGCTTCGGCTGTCCAATTGCTTTTCTCCCATGACCAGCCGGCGTAGGTCTCGACGGCGCCGATTTTCTCAAGGGTTTTGTAGAACGACTTCCGTTTATCCACCTTGATCGAGGTGATCAGCAGCCGCAGATGGGACCAGGGAAGCGACTTCAGCTCCTGGGACAACCCGGTCAGAGTTTCTGTCACGGCCTGCGCGCCGGCGGTTCGCTCATCACCCAGGAAATTGCAGTTCTGAAACCAAATGGCTTTGCCGGTCCCGAAGAAAGGCAGCGTTTGCAGGGCCTCGCGCAACTTGCCCAGAGCCGCCAGGGCCTCGCCACTGTTCCCGACCGAGGCATCGATGATTTCGTGGTCCATCCCGCCCAACTCGGCGCACCACTGCTGATAAATCTGGCGGGCGCGTTGCTTGGCGGCAAATTCGTCATCTCCCGAAACCAAGACTACCGGAGGCAGCGGATTGGAACCGGCGGAAGACATTACGGCTATTCGGTTTCTCCCCCGCTTTCGTTTTCGTTGATGCGATCGAGGATCTCGGACATGTCCTCCACCTGCTCGAAGAGGGGAGCCGAGACGTAGATGGGGCGCTTCTGGGCCGAGGCGATGGCCAGGCAATCGCTGGGACGGGCGTCAATCTCCACGATCTTTCGCCCCAACTCGTTTTGCTGTTGCAGGATCAGGCGGGCAAAGTAGGTCGAGTTTTTCAGCTCGGTGATGACGACCCGCTCGACGGTAATGCTGAAGCCCTTCAGAATGTTGGCGATCAAGTCGTGGGTCAACGGCCGCTCCTTCGGGGTGTCGCGCAGAAACATGCCGATGATCGCACCCATGTTGTGCTCGACCTGAATGACGAAAACCTTCTGCTCATTGCCGACGAATATCGCACAGCCGCTGTTGGCCGGCAGGATTCCCCGGATGGCAATGGGCACTACATCTCTGTTCATGGTTGCATTCTAGGTGGCCAATGCCAAAAAACAAGCTCCGGAGTTCAGCGTGCCGAATCGGCGCCCAGGAGCGGCTCGCGGTTCGAGTTGAAATTACCGTTGCCACCGCGCCGCGCGGCAGCCCAAGATCGGGCCGATGAACTTTCGCGAAAAGATCGTTCCGTTGAGCCAACTGGCCGGTTGGCGCGACCATGTCCGCACCCGTCAACGACGATTGGTCGTGACGAATGGCTGTTTCGATATCCTGCACGTCGGACATGTCACCTATCTCGAAGCGGCCCGCGGCCAAGGCGACGTCCTGCTCGTCGGAGTAAACGGAGACGCGGCCGTCCGGGCGCTCAAGGGCCCGGCCCGGCCCATCAACCCGGAATCGGACCGCGCGGCCGTGCTGGCCGCGCTGCAGAGCGTGGACGCGGTCTGCATTTTCCCCGAAGTCCAAGCCACTCAGTTCCTCCGCCTGGCTCGCCCGGACCTCTATGTCAAGGGCGGAGACTACACGCTTGCAACCTTGAATGCCGACGAACGTGCCGCCGTGGAAGACTCCGGCGGGCGCATTGTGCTGATTCCGTTTGTTCCCGACAAATCGACCAGCGCGCTGCTCGCCAAAATGGCCACCCGCTGAGGCGGTGGCGCGGCCGATTCATCCGCAGCTCGGACAGATCCCGAAGAACTCCAGCTTGTGAGTGATCGACTTGAATCCGTTGTTGGAGGCGACCCGGGCCTCGAGTTCCGGCGGAAAACAATCCTCAATCTCCACGACCGCGCAGCAACGCGTGCAGATGAGATGGTGGTGATGGCCGCCATCCTGGTCATGAACCAGCTCCCATCGCGCCACCCCGTCGCCGAAGTCAAACCGCTGCACCATGCCCATCTGCCGCAGAAGATGCATGGACCGGTAAATCGTCGCCAAATCACATTCCCGGCGCGGCAACTTGGCCAGAATCTCCCGGTTCGTCATCGGATGAGCACTCTGGCGGAGCACCTCCAGAATGGCTTGCCGCGGACCGGTCACTCGTCGCGCTTGCCGCCGCAATCGCTCGGTCAATTCCGGCAAACCGCATCGCCGCCTTTCGTGCATAGGGGATTTTATTTGGTGGCCCGGGCGATCGGCCCACGAAACCGGCCCGCCGCCAGGGAGAGAACAAACTGCGCGATGCAGACGAGGACGATCGTCGGTCCGCAGGGCACATCGAGCTGATACGCCAGCATCGTTCCGCCGACCCCGCCCACGAGTCCAACCAGAAAGCTGAGGACTATTTGTTGACGCAGAGTCTGGCTGAGATTTCGGGCGGTGGCCGGCGGAACCACCAGCAGGGAGGTGACGAGCAAGATCCCGAGCAAACGGATGCTCAAGGCCACCGTCAGAGTCAAGACCAAGACGAACAGGTAATTCAATCTCCGAACCGAGACGCCGCAAACGTGAGCCATTTCCTCCTCCGCCGCCAGCAAGGTCAGGTCGCTGAACTGCCGGAACATCCATGCGCAAACCAGAACAAACAAAACCAGCGACAATCCCACCTCCGTCGCGCTGATCGCCAGAATGTCGCCAAAGAGAAAGCGGTGAATCTCGCCGCGATAGCCCCGGAGCAAGCTCAGAACAATGATCCCGAACGCCACCGATCCCGAGAGCAACAAGGCCATGATGGTGTCGGTCAGGAGCACGGTGTTTTCCTTCAGCCACACCATGCCGGCCGCCACCAGCAAGCTGAAAACAATCATCGGGATGGTCGGATCGTTCAGCCCAAACCAGAACCCCAAGGCGATCCCCGCCAGCGCGGCGTGGGAGATCGTATCGCTGAAGAAGGCCATCCGCCGGGCCGTAACAAACACTCCCAGCACGGCGCACAGCGGCCCCAGGATCAATGCCGCCATCAAGGCCCGCTGCATGAAGGCTTCAGTGAGCATGAGGGGGTGGGTGATGGTGATGGTGGTAAGGGGAGACGTGAATGCCGTAGGCTTCTTTGAGCGATTCCGCATTCAGCACCACCTCGGGCGGCCCTTCGCAACAAATCACGCCGTTCAAGGCATAGACCCACGAGGCGTGGCGATAGACCATGGAGAGATCATGCGAGACCAGGATCACCGTCAGGCTGTAGCGCCTCTGGATCTCCGCGATCAAGTCGTAAAACGTCTTTTCCCCCGGAGTATCCACGCCTGCCGTCGGTTCATCCAAGAGCAACAATTCCGGTTTGCCCAACAAGCTGAAGGCGATGAGCACTCGCTGCAATTCACCGCCGGACAACCGGGCCAAGGGCCGGTCCAGGAGCGGCTCCACGCCGATCTCGGGCAGACGCTTCTTGAGCCATTCGTCGATGCGCCGATGCGATTGCCAAAACCAGTGGCGAGTTTCGGACAAGCGCAAGGCGAGAAACTCCCGGACACTCAAAATGAAGCTGCTCTCCAGGGCCAAGCGCTGCGGAACGTAGCCCACGCGTGGGAGTTCCTCGAGTAAATTGTTGTTGCCGAAAAGGCGGATGTCACCGGAATGGATCTTCTGCAAACCCAGCAGACACCGGAGCAGGGTGGTCTTGCCTGAACCGTTTGGTCCGATCAACGCCACCAACTGACCGCGCGGCACGCGCAGATTGACCCCGCGCAGCACGGGTTGACCATTCAAGACGAGGCGCACGTCCCGGACTTCGACCACCAACGGCGTCTCAGCGGGCGGGTTGAGGCTCGGATTTGCCATGATCCTTCAGATGCTCTCGCAGGGTCCTCGCGACCGCCCCCATTCCCACCTCGTAGGCGTCCGCAGCCAACCGTCCCGTTTCCAGCGGATCCAGTTCCGCGACGGTCAGGCCGAGGTCCCGGGCCATCTGCACCACCAGCTTCGATGAGAACTGCGGCTCGGCAAACACCACCCGCGCTTTCGTGTCACGCACCACCCGGTAGAGGCTGGCCAATTCGCGCGGCGACGGTTCGGTGTCCGGGATCCGCTCCACCACTCCCACCAATCTGAGCCCATACCGTCTCACCAGATACGGAAACGCGTCATGGTGAGTGACGAACGGAACTTCCCGAACTGGCTCGAGCGTCCGCCGCAACTCATCATCGAGCCCTTCCAGACGCCGGACATAGCGCTCACTGTTCTGTCGGTAGATGTCGCCATGCGCCGGATCGGCCTTCTGGAAAGCCGCGGCGATCGTTCGCACGGCGCGGATGGCCAGCCGGGGATCCAGCCAGATATGAGGATTAGCCACGATCAAACTCTCGTCCTCCAAGCTCGAATGCGGCGATCCCGATTCCTTTCGTCTCCCTGGTCCAGACCCCGGACTGACCTTGATCAACTCCTGATTCAAGCCCGCCGCCGCTTCAACCACCGCCAGAGAACGACGATCTCGATTTGACTCAATCGCTTCCGCCAGCCATGCCTCCAGCGACAGGCCATTGAGGACCACCACATCGGCGCGACTCAGGCGTCGCATATCTTTGGCGGACAATTGGAAATCGTGCGGCCCGACCGCCGCGGGGAGAAGATTCTCCACGTCGGCGACGTCGCCGGCGATGTTTACCGCGAAGCAGTAGATGGGCGGAATGGAAGTGACAATTTGAAGTCGGCGAACCTTCTCCGCTCCCGACATGGCGCTGGTCCCTGTCCAAAGCACCAACCCCATCACCGCCCAGGCCGGGCATCTTCCGCGAAACCGAAGAAAGCGGACCAACGCCAACCAAGACGACGGCTTCATGCTACCTGCAAATGATTCGCATTACAGGGTCCAAAAAAAGCTCCACCAAGCGCCTATCGCCGAGTGGAGCCGAGCATAGCCGGCTTACTTCATGAGGAGCATTTGCCGGGCACGCTTGATCGAGCGATTCAACTGACGCTGATAATGCGCCGGCAACCCCGTGTATTTGCGGGGCAGAATCCGACCCTGATCCGTGACAAACTGCCGCAGCAGGTTGACGTTCTTATACTCCAAAGCATCCACGGTGAAATCGATCTTTGGTTTGGGACGAGGCGTCCGCACCTCCATGCCGGAGGTTTTTCCGCGGCCCTGTCGGTCTCGGCTCGATCTGTCGGTATTGGTCTTACGTGGCATAAAGTCTATTTGATTTCGCGATGGAGGGTGTGGCGGCGCAGGAAACGATTATACTTCTTTAACTCGATCTTCTCGGTCTTGAGCTTCTTATTTCTCGAGGCGAGGTAGCGGGAAGGCGCTTTTCCTTCCTTGCGCGCTTCCGTGCATTCCAAAGTGACAACTTCTCTCGGCATATACCTATTCCTTTTCTTTGACCGGCTTCTCCTCCGCTTCTTCCTCTTCTTCCACTTCCGTCGCTCCCGTGCTGTCCACGGTACCCAGAGCCCCTAGCCGGCGCTGACGCAAAGCTCCTTCTCTCTCCAACTGGGCCTGGGCCTCGACGGTGAAGCGGGTCCACGGAATCGCATCCAGACGGGCCTTCGGGATTGACTTGCCCGTGAGTTCACAGACCCCGTAGGTGTTGCGCTCGATCCGTTTTAACGCCTCTTCGATCTCGTAGATGGCGTCCTGGTCCGACGACAAAAGGCTCAGGGCAAAATCGCGGTCAAAATTGTCGGTTCCGGAGTCGGCCATGTGCAGGCTGTAACCCGCCATTTCTTCGGCCGATTCCCGCGCCAAGCCGCTCATCTGGTTCATGAGGCGTTCACGCAGCTCCAGCAGATTCTTGTAGTACTTCGCCCATTCCGGCTTCACGTTCCCGTGCCCATTGGGAGAATCCGCGGACCCGCTCATTCCCAAGATCGAAGCTGCCGTAGCAGCACCCACCGCCTTGCCGCGAGGCATCGAAGCAGCATTTGCTTTCTTAACCATGATCTTCTTCGTCGTATTTAACGATTAACCCGTTCCTTCTCAACAAAACCGCCGCCCTCACTTAGACGGCATCCAATCCGTTTGAGAGCGGGTGAATTTAGCAAAGGAAAACAAAAGCGCCACAAAAAAATTAACCCGTGTCGTGTAGTTTTCAAACCAGGAATCTTTTGTAGTTAGCAAACCAGGACAGAT
>CAYHFE010000026.1:0-29125 GCA_964355375.1 uncultured Verrucomicrobiota bacterium | reverse complement strand
CTGGCGCGCGAAACAGGAGCAGCCGAAGTAGCCAATAACAAGAACTGACCCCTTTACGGGGCGCCAGGTTCTTTCACCTTGAAAAGGTGTCGTCCACAGAAGGTTCGTGTCAACCAACAGAACGGCGGGCCGACCTCATGCTCGTGGCAGCAACCGGCGGGCATTGCCCCGCATGATGGCGTGAAGTTGTGGGCCGTCGAGCGGCGACTCCATCAATTTTAAGAGAGCTGTTTCCACGGGAAAGTATGGGGCATGGGAACCGAAGACGATCCGATC
The DNA here is from genome assembly GCA_964355375.1 of uncultured Verrucomicrobiota bacterium. Lineage (GTDB taxonomy): Bacteria > Verrucomicrobiota > Verrucomicrobiia > Limisphaerales > SIBE01 > CAYHFE01. The sequence continues at coordinate 28,849 of CAYHFE010000026.1, read as the reverse complement.
GACGGGCAGATGGGAAGAGGGCAATCCCTGGACTGAACCGATCATTCGACCCACCGCGCCATTCCCTTCCAGGCGCGAGATATCCATGACGGTGTTGGGTTTGGTCATGAATGGAGCCAGTTCTTGGCCCTGGCTCGAGCCGGCGAAATGCAGCAACTCCACTTTCGCGAGCGGTGTTTGGTTGAGGGCCTTCAACAGCGGACCGAAGGTGACCGGCCCCACACTAATAATGGGATGATGCACCCGGGGATCCTCCATCCCGAAGACCACCTGGAGAATCAAACCGCGGTCCGACGTCATTTTCACAAGGCTTTCCATCCCGGGATGGTCCAGATCGAATGGCTGATAGCCGGGATAGATCCGAAGACCCGGCATTTTGTGAATCTCGTGACAACGCCGGACATCTTCCGGCCAATCCGGCCAGGCCAGGTTGACGCTGCCAAACGGAATCAGAAAGCCCGGTCCGTGCTCGAGGCATTCGGTTGCCAGACGCTCGTTGACCCCATTCATGTCTTTGGAGAGAAGCGCCTCGAAACTGCCGGCCCAAGCCTCGATGATCCGATGCTTCTTGAGCTTGGCTACCAAGGCTCTGGTGTCGCGGTATTTCAACGCGCGAAAAGGCCAACTGAAAAGATTGACGTTGGTGTCGATGATTCCAGGGGCTTGAGAGGTGCTGACGACCGGGGCGTTGTGAGCCGCGGTCTGTGCCGCCAAAGGTTGATGGCCGGGGAGCGACGCCGCTGCGACACTCAAAAGGGAATTCTTCAGGAAGCTTCGTCGATCGATGGGTTTCATGATGAGGTTTCGGCGGTGTTGGCCGATCAAGGTTCGATTCTCATTCCCTTTTTGCGAAAGATCGACGCGGTAATTCTCCGGAGATTTCCGCCGAAGATTTTCATTCGATCGGCTATTGAAATATCCGCATCCAAAATCTTGCCCAGTTCTGTGGCATAGCTGCGACTGGGGCCGTGCCCGCCCCAGACGAGTCGGTCCACACCCAGTTCTCTGATTGCATACTCGACCATTCCAGAATGCGGATCCGATCCGGCGAATTCCAAGAGGACATTCCTGAAGGGTCGGATGGCGCGGACGCCTAACTCCCAGTCACCACCGGAATGCCCGCAAATCATCGCCACCTGCGGGAAACGCTGTGCCAGCTTGGCCAAATCCGTGGGAGTCGATTCGGATTCACCGTTGCCACCGCCCGGCAATCGTGGCCTACCGCCGACCTGAAGCCAGGTATGGACATAGACATGCACATCCAGTTCCGCGGCGAGTCGCAGGATCGGGTCGTTATTGGGATGATTGCAGGTCACTCCCTTGATCGCGCTGCCGAGATATTTTATCCCGATGCAGGGACCGTCGCGGATCCATTTTTCGATCTTGGCGCAACTTTCGTCGGGATAACCCGGATCGATGGGCGTGCGGCCGGAAAGGCGGTCTTTGTCTCGCTCCAGAATCTTGAGAATCTCCGCGTCGTAGGGATATGGGTCAAACGGCTTCTCCAAGGTGCCTCCGACCTCCTGCGCGATGGACCGCTCGATGCCCATGCGTTCGACGAAATAGTCGTTTCGTTCATACTGCTCGATGGGGCTCTTGGCGGCAAAGCCATGGAAGTGGTTGTCCCAGATTCTGTAGGCCACCAGCTCGTCCCGCGTGGGGAGTCCGTAGTCGGCGGGGTTGATGAAAAACTCACGTGGGTTCATGCCATTCTTTGCCCTGGTTTTAGTTAATACGACCGCATTTTAACTGTCCACTGAAGATCAGCAACACCTTCCCGCAGGCCGGTTCTCCTCAACAAGAACTCGTTTCTTCTCGCAGCATCTGAGGTTCTCTCCAAGGCAATGGCCCGTTCGTGAATTTCATGGTACCACCATTCGTCCAACAACCACCAAACTCATGAAGCACCCCATTCCTCATCACGGGCGGAACTATTGGTTTCGCGTTACCCTCGCCACTTTCGTCCTGGGCGTTTGTTTCAACGCCGCCGCCGCCGATCCGGCGCTCCTCCGGGTCGGGATGATCGGCCTGGACACGTCGCACGTTCCCGCCTTTGCCAAGATCTTCAACAACCCGAAGGCGACCGGCGACCTCGCGGGCTTCAAAGTGGTGGCAGGTTATCCGGGCGGCACGGACATTCCGGCCAGCCGTGACCGCGTCAAGGGTTTCACCGAACAGTTGCGCGGGATGGGCATCGAGATTGTCGAGACGATTCCGCAGTTGCTCGAAAGGGTGGACGTGGTGTTGCTCGAAAGCGTCGATGGCCGGATTCATCTGCAGGAGGCCGTTCCCGTGATCAAAGCGGGCAAGCCACTCTTCATTGACAAGCCGGCCGCTGGCTCGCTGGCTGATGCCATCGTCATCTATGATTTGGCGCAAAAGCAGAACGTGCCGTGCTTCTCCAGTTCATCGCTCCGATTCGCTCCGGGCATCCAGGAGCTTTTGAAGAATGATAAGATCGGCACGATGGCGGGCGCGATCACCTGGGGATCCTGTTCGTATCAGGAGGGCACGCCCGATATGTTCTTCTACGGCATCCACGGCATCGAACCGCTCTACGCGCTCATGGGCACCGGCTGCGAATCGGTCACGCGCATTCAAACCAAAGACACCGACCTGGTTTCAGGCGTGTGGAAGGATGGACGTGTGGGCACGTATCGGGGGATTCGACGCAACAAAGCGGACTTCGGCGCGATCGCTTTCGGCAGCAAAGGCATCGTTCAATCCGGCAGGGAGGGAGGTTACGAAGAACTTTGCCGCGAGATCGGACGCTTCTTCAAGACGGGCAAATCTCCCGTCCGCGTCGAGGAGACGATCGAAATTTTCGCCTTTATGGAAGCCGCGGATGAAAGCAAGCGCCAGGGCGGCGCGCCGGTTTCGTTGGCCAGTGTGCTCGCCAAAGCGAAAGCCGAAGCGGCCACCAAGCTGGCCAAGTAAATTCCGAGAGCCACGACGCTCAGCTCCATCACCCAATAACTGACCTGTCTCCACACCGGCCAGTGTTATCGTCGGACCGATGTGGCGGGCGAGGTCAGCCATCCCCTCCTGAACCTATGAAACGGATACTCGCATTCTTTCGATTATTTGCGGCCGGGCTCAAGCCTCTCATCTGCGTTTGTTTATGTGTGTCCGCGTCCAATGCCGCGGAGCCGGATTTTGCGCAAACGTCGATCCTTCGCGCTGTGGATCTGAAATTGAATGAAACGCAAGAAGTCACCCTGGTTGACGGAGCCAAGGTGCGCGTGAAATTGCTCACGGTGGACGAAACGCGAGATCCGATGCGCGACGCCGTGAGGCAGGCGCGCGTCAAAGTCGAAATCAATGGCCAGTCCCTGATCCTCACCTCGGCGACGTATCACTTGCCGGTGACCTTCGCCGGTGTTCAAATGGACTGCCCGATCACCAAAGGCCATGTTGCGAACAGCAGCGAGGAGAACCCGTGGGGATTGTTGAAGGACGCGCGGCTGCGGTTTTGGCCGGCCCGTTCGCCCTGGATCGAACCGGACAGCTTCGGTTATCCGCTCAAGCAACGCTGGTTCGCCGGCCACACCCAAATGGCGAACGAGCCCACGTTCGTCGATGGCGGTGAAGCGCCGTCCAACAAGAAGATTTATTATCACTATGGACTCGACTCGGGTGGGGCCGAGGGAATGGTGGATGTGATTGCCGCCACGGCCGGCCGCGTCATTTCCTCCGGGAAAGAGATTCTGCCCGGGTCCGATGACAGTCCGGTCAAGCCGCGTTACGACGTGGTTTATCTGCGGGATGACCGCGGTTGGTACTATCGCTACAGCCATCTTCAAACCATCGATCCGGCGATGCGACCCGGCGCCCAGGTGTCCATCGGACAAAAAGTGGGTGTGCTGGGGAAGGAAGGCGGGAGCGGCGGCTGGTCGCATTTGCACTTCGACATCACGAGTCGTCAGCCGTCCGGGCTCTGGGGGATTCAAGAGGGTTACGCGTTTCTTTGGGAAACTTATCAGCGGCAATACACTCCCAAAATCATCGCGGTGGCCCGGCCGCATTACTTCGTTTTCGCAGGCGACAAAGTCGTGCTCGACGGTTCGAAATCATGGAGCGCGTCCGGCAGACTCGCGCGTTACGACTGGACGTTCACGGACGGAACCAGCGCCAGCGGTCCCACGGCCGAACGCACCTACTCCAAGTCCGGCGAGTACAGCGAAATCCTCAAAGTCACCGATGCGCGGGGCGAGGTGGATTACGATTTCGCGGTGGTGCTCGTCATCGACAAGTCCGCGCCAGACCGGCTGCCGCCCGCGATTCATCCGGCCTTTTATCCAACGACGAATGTCCGGGTTGACGATCCCATCACTTTCAAAGTGCGGAGCTTTCGGACGACTTTTGGCAACGAAACCTGGGACTTCGGCGACGGCAGCGAGAGGGTCCTCGTGAAATCGGACGGCAATGTCGAACAGCATGCCAAGGATGGTTACGCCGTGATGCAGCATCGGTTTCCCCGGCCGGGTCACTACCTCGTGCGCGTCGAACGGACGAACGAGCATGGACAGAAAGCAATCGCTCATCTGCACGTGTTGGTCGAGGGAGCCGTCCCAGGCTCGGCCAGAGAGGCTCTGCGCTGAGCACCGCGCGAACCAAAGAACCTTCATTGGGCAGGGGACCGCGCAAACGGAGGGTGAACAAGCCCACAAAGACCGGGATGCCCTGGGCAAATTGCCGAGGTCGTCCTGGAGGTTTTGGTCGTGAATAAGCAGATGACCGTCACGGAGCTCTCGGGCGACAAAGTCCAATGGGTTCCCGACATTCAAGTCACGGCGATTCGTCTCAAGGACTCACGGATTCTGGGCCAAGCCTCCAGCTCGGAATTTCTGGGCCAGGGCACTGCGGCCAACTGGAGCGTTCGCCAGTTCGGCGTGCACGAGATCACGGAAGCCACCGCCCTCGCGATTTCAGAGAGACCCTTTCATGAACCCCGGTGGGGCGAGACTCCGTCGAGCCCTGAAATCCCCTTGTGTCGGAATTCAGCCCGAAGACTGCCGAAGTGAAAACCCGCAGTGACGGAAGTCTTCGGGTTTTCCCTTCCTTCACCGGCCGACTGATCCAAGCCCCCCGGAAAGTCAGGGTTCGACGGAGTCTCACCCCACCGGGTCTGGCCAAATGAAAGATGAGAATCTCACCAGCGCACCTCATGGATCCTCCCCTGATAGGGCCAGTCCTCTGGCGAATTTACCAGGCCGCGCCGCACTGGATTCTCCCGCAGGTAACGCCACTTTTCGGAGTAGTTCTCTTCATCCCGTAGCCGATGATGCCAGCCACGAGATTGAAATTTCCAGTCCAGGCGCCGGTGTCGCCGATGAAACAGCCTTTTCCAATAGGTGATCCAATGTTCGATCGCGAAGTGCAGATCATGGACCGAGCAGAAACAGTGCAGGTGATCCGGCATCAGTACGCAATCACTGACTAACCAAGCGGTTGATTCCTGCCAAACTTGCCGGAGATACTGATGTGGCAAGTCGTCAGCAAGCCATGGAACTCGAAGTTCGGTTGTCACGGTCAAAAGGATAATCGTCGGCCGATCGAGTCGGAAATGGACGCCGTGGGCCGGATTCTCGCGGCCGACTCTCTCAAACGGGACCCCTCCTTGCATGTGGACTTTATGAGGAAATGCCGGAACCTCGTCGAGAATGATTTTCGGTGGGGCGAGACTCCGTCGAGCCCTGGAATTTCCTTGAATTGGAATTCAGCCCGAAGACTGCCGAAGCGAAAGCCCGCAGCGACGGAAGTCTTCTGGTTTCCCCTTCCTTCACCGGCCGACTGATCCAAGCCCCCGGAAAATCAGGGTTCGACGGAGTCTCACCCCACCGCCCCAAACCACTTGCTGGTGGGGCGAGACTCCGTCGAGCCCTGAAATCCCCTTGTGTTGGAATTCGGTCCGAAGACTGCCGAAGTGAAAACCCGCAGTGACGGAAGTCTTCGGGTTTTCCCTTCCTTCACCGGCCGACTGATCCAAGCCCCCCGGAAAGTCAGGGTTCGACGGAGTCTCACCCCACCCTCCCACACCCCACCGTGTCTCAGCCCCTTGATCCATACCCTTTCGCCAAGCGGTCGAAAACCATTTGCACGAGAAAATCTGCGATTGCCCTATCCCAGAGCTTTCCGCAATATCCCCCGCCATGTCGAGCGAGCGCAAACAATATCCCTTTCGGTTGATCGAACCGAAATGGCAGAAATTTTGGGAAGAAAACCAAACTTTTCGCGCCTGGAATCCGGGCGAGCCGATTCCCGCCGATCACCCGTTCGCCCTCCGGCATCGCCTCGGCGCCGCGGGTTCGACCGCCCCGCTGCCGCCCAAGTTTTACATCCTGGATATGTTCCCGTATCCATCCGGCGCGGGTCTTCACGTCGGACATCCGGAAGGTTACACCGCCACCGATATCCTCACCCGCTACAAGCGCGCCCAAGGTTTTAACGTCTTGCATCCGATGGGCTGGGACGCCTTCGGATTGCCCGCCGAACAATACGCCATCAAGACCGGACAGCATCCGCGGCGCACCACCGAGCAGAATATCGCGACCTTCAAACGTCAGATTCAGTCGCTCGGGTTTAGTTATGATTGGACCCGCGAACTCGACACCACCGATCCGAAGTACTTTCGCTGGACCCAGTGGATTTTTCTGAAGCTCTACCACGCGTGGTTCAACCCCCAGATCCAACGCGCGGAGCCGATCGATACTCTCCCTTGCCCGGCCGAATTGACGACGGAGGAAGCCCGCCGCGCCTACCGGGATTCAAAACGCCTGGCCTACGTGTCGGAAATGCCGGTGTGGTGGTGCGAGGAACTCGGGACCGTCCTGGCCAATGAAGAGGTCATCGACGGCAAGAGCGAAGTGGGCGGATTCCCGGTGACGCGGCGTCCGATGCGCCAATGGATGCTCCGGATCACGGCCTACGCCGACCGCTTGCTCCATGACCTCGAGACGATTGACTGGAGCTCATCGCTCAAAGAAATGCAGCGGAATTGGATCGGCCGCAGCGATGGCGCCGAGGTCGAGTTTCGCCTCGCGAATTCGGAGTTCCGCATCACCGTTTTCACCACCAGGCCCGACACCTTGTTTGGCGCCACTTACATGGTCCTGTCTCCGGAACACAAACTCGTCGGCCAGATCACCTCCCCGGAGCAGCGACGAGCCGTCGAAGAGTATCGAACCTACGCCGCCGGCCGGAGCGACCTCGAACGAACGGAATTGGCCAAGGAGAAAACCGGGGTCTTCACGGGTGCTTACGCCATCAACCCGGTCACGAACGAGCGCATCCCAGTTTGGATCGCCGATTACGTTCTGGCCACTTACGGCACCGGGGCCATCATGGCGGTGCCCGGACACGATACGCGGGATTGGGAATTTGCCCAGAAGTTCAACCTGCCCATTATTCAGGTGGTGGAAGCCCCCGCGGGCCATGACTGGCGCGGCTACGTGGAGGACGGCCGGGCGGTCCATTCGGCGAACGCCGAGATTTCGTTGAACGGCCTTCCCACTCCGGAGGCGAAGCAGACCATCACGACTTGGCTCGAGAAGAAGGGTCTCGGCAAGAAAACGGTTCACTTCAAACTGCGCGACTGGCTGTTCAGCCGCCAACGCTATTGGGGGGAGCCTTTCCCCATCGTCTGGCGGTCTGGCCCGAACGGGCAACTTTACCATGAGGCCTTGCCAGAGTCGGCGTTACCGATTCTCCCGCCGACGCTGGAAGATTACAAACCGACCCCGGACGGCCAACCGCCGCTCGCCCGGGCGCGCGACTGGGTTCACCGGCCGGATGGCTCCCACCGAGAGACCAACACCATGCCGCAGTGGGCGGGCAGTTGCTGGTATTACCTCCGATACCTCGATGCCAGGAACGAGACCGGGTTTTGCGGCCAGCCAGCAGAGCGGTACTGGATGGGCACAGAAACTCACCAGCCCGCAACCCAAGCCTCCCAGCCGCCCACGCCCGGCGTGGATCTGTACGTGGGCGGAACGGAGCACGCGGTGCTCCACCTCCTCTACGCCCGTTTCTGGCACAAGGCGCTCTTCGACCTCGGCTGCGTTTCGACTCCCGAACCGTTTTTCAAATTGGTCAACCAAGGATTGATCCTGGGCGAGGACGGACAGAAAATGTCGAAATCCCGGGGCAACGTCATCAATCCGGACGACATTCTGGTGGAGTACGGAGCGGATGCCTTCCGCCTCTACGAAATGTTCATGGGACCGCTCGAGATGGTCAAGCCCTGGAACACCAAGGGGGTCGAGGGCGTGTATCGCTTTCTCGGACGCGTCTGGCGGTTATTCGTGGATGAGCCCAGCGAGACCGAGTTTGAACAAGCGACGGCGGCCGAACCGGCCAAGGCGACGGAAGCCTTGCCGAGGATTCAACTCCATCGCTGCATTCGAGACGAGGCGGCGACGCCCGCCCAACTCAAGGCGCTCCATGCCTGCATCAAAAAGGTCACCGACGATTTGCATGGCCTGCGCTTCAACACGGCCATTTCGGCGCTGATGATTTTTATCAATGAAGCGATGGCCTGGGAAGTCAAGCCGCGGGGCCTCATGCGAACATTCCTCATCCTGCTCCAGCCCTTTGCTCCGCACTTGGCCGAAGAGCTCTTCAGCAAGCTGTCCGGATCGGAATCAGGCGGGAGCGTCGCCCGCCCGCACCTCGCTTATGAGCCCTGGCCCGACTACGATCCGGCTTTGCTGGTGGAAGAGACCCTCGAGCTGCCGGTCCAGATCAACGGCAAGCTGCGCGATCGCATGGTCGTCCCCGCCCAGGCCACGCAGGAGCAAATCGAATCCGAGGCTTTGGCTTGCGAAAAGGTGAAGGTGTTTCTGGCCGGCAAAACGGTGAAGAAGATTATTATTGTGCCGAAGAAATTGGTGAATATTGTGGCAGGGTAAGGTTCGCTCCGGCGTCTCCGATGCGGTATCTGACAAAACAGGAACAAACTGTTCTGACGGTCGTGATTTTGCTCTTACTCACCGGCCTGGCGGTGAGAAGTTATCGAATGGCTCATCCGGCCCAGCCCGAGAGTCGGCCGGCCCAGTCGTAGCGCGCCCACCGGGGCGGGCCGAGATCGGGTGAGTCGGACCATTGGAACATGCGACGCGGCGCGACCTGCCATCGCGGGCGCGCGATAGAACACTATGCAAGCGATCAATTTTGATGAAGTCCTGGAAACAATCCTGGCCAAAGATCTCCGCTACCATCGCGAAGCCTATTTGTTTCTCCGCGAAGGCCTCGACCACACGCAGAAACGGATGAGCAAGACGAACAAGAATGAGATTCGCCATATCACCGGACAGGAACTGCTGGCTGGCCTGCGCGAGTATGGACTCGGCCTCTACGGTCCGCTCACGGCCACCGTCCTCAATGAATGGGGCGTGCGTCGTTGCGAAGATTTTGGCGAACTCGTCTTCAACATGGTCGAGTCCGGATTGCTCAGCAAAACCGAGACTGACACTCGGAATGACTTCATGGGCGGCTTTGATTTTGACGAGGCCTTTCGCAAGCCCTTTCTGCCCGCCAAAAAGGCCACTCCACCCACGACCGAATCAACGATTCCTAAGACCTAGTCTCCGCCCGAAGCCCGCTCTCGGTAACATCATCCCCTGAATGCTCGCAGATCGATCGCTCATGCTTCCCTATTCCTCGGCCACGGAGATTCCAGTCCTCCCGACCGGGGTCCGACTCATCACGCTCGACAATGGACTAACCCTGATCCTGCGCGAAGATCATAGCGCGCCGGTGGTCTCAGCCCAGGCGTGGTGCCGAGCGGGCAGCATCGATGAAGGCAAATGGCTCGGGGCCGGCCTCTCCCACGTCCTCGAACACATGCTCTTCAAGGGCACCACTCGGCGCGGTCCGGGGCGGATCGATCAAGAGGTCCAGGAAGCCGGCGGCTACATGAACGCCTACACGTCGTTCGACCGGACGGTCTATCACATCAACGTCCCCAATACGGGCGCGACCGTGGCCGTCGATATTCTTTGCGACATCATGCAGAACGCCACCTTGCCCGAGGACGAGTTGGAAAAAGAGAAACAGGTCATCTTGCGGGAAATGGACATGAACCAGGACGACCCGGGGCGCCGCTCGAGCCGGCGTTTGTTCGAGACGGCTTTCTCGCGCAGTCCGTATCGCTACACGATCATTGGCTACCCCGACATCTTTAACGAAGTTCGACGCGACGATGTGCTGGCCTATTACCGGGAGAAATATGCCTCGAACAACCTCGTCTTTGTCGTCGTGGGCGATATCCAGGCGGAGATCGTCGAAACCCAGATTCGCCAGGCCTTCGCCGGAGTCAAAGCCAAACCCCAGCCCTCGGTCGTCCTGCCGGATGAACCAAAGCAAGCCGCACCCAGGGAAACGGTCGAAGAGGCGCCGGTGGAACTGGGACATTTCCATATCGCCTGGCACATCCCGGACAGCCGGCACGAGGACATTCCGCCCTTGGACGTCCTGGCCACTCTTTTGGGGGCCGGCCACAGCTCGCGCCTTTATCAGGAAGTGCGGGAGAAGAAGGCCGTTGTGCATTCGGCGGACGCCTGGACCTACAACCCCGGCAATACCGGTTTACTCGGCTTGAGCGCGGTGGCCGACGGGGCCAAGTTCGGGCTCGCTCGCGAAGCCCTGCTCGCCGAAGTGGAACGTATGAAACGCGAGCCGGTTTCCGCCGCCGAACTGAGCAAAGCGGTCAAGCAATTCATCTCCGCCACCTTTGCCACGCGCAAAACCATGCAGGGCCAGGCTCAAGACCTGGGCGGCAATTGGCTCGCGGCCAACGATCTCAATTTCTCCGAGCGCTACCTCGCGGCCGTCAAACGCGTCCGCCCGGAGGATCTTCAACGAGTCGCCCAGAAATACCTGACCACGGAAAATCGCACGCTCTTCGCTCTGCTCCCGACCGGCTCTGTCGCCAAGCCACCCCTGGCCCCGACCTCCAGTTGGGAGAATGCGATTCGGAAATTCGTCCTCCCGAATGGCCTTCGCCTCCTCCTCAAAGAGGACCATCGCCTGCCTTTCGTCCAGTTTCGCACGGTCTTTCAAGGAGGGGTCCAGGCGGAAAATTCGACTCAAAACGGACTGACGGCGTTGCTCGCGAAACTGTTTCTGAAAGGCACCACCACCCGGAGCGCGGAGCAACTCGTCACGGAAATCGAATCGCTCGGGGGCAGCCTCGACACCTACGGCGGCAACAATAGTTTCGGGATCACCGCCGAGGTCCTGAGCGACGATTTTGCCCACGGACTTGAACTCGTGGCCGATGTTCTCCTCCGGCCCCAATTCGCCTCCTCCGCCCTGGATCGCGAGAAGTTGGTGCAACTCGCCGCCATCAAAGCTCAAAAGGATCAACTTCTCCAAAGTGCGAGCCGGCTGATGCGCTTGAACCTGTTCGGCACCCAAGGCTACGGCCTCGACGTCAACGGCACGGAGGAGAGTGTGGCCGGCCTGCAGATTCCCGACCTCCAGCGTTTTTACGACCGGTGGGCCAGCCCACACAACGGCGTGCTCGCGATCTACGGCGACATCCAGATTGATGTCGTCAAAGAAGCCGTCGAAAAGCAATTCCTGCATTGGCACGCGGACCCGCCGGTCCCCCCGATCCAAACGCCGCCTCCGCCGCTGGTTTCTCGCCGGCACATCTGTGAAACGCGCGAGAAGAAACAGGCGGTCGTGGTCATCGGATTCCCCGGCGTCACTCTGCATCATCCCGACCGCTATCCGCTGGAACTTCTGCAGGAAGCCTTGAGCGATCTCGGCTCCCGGCTCTTCAAACGGATCCGTGAAGATTTGGGATTGGCCTACTACGTGGGCGCGCAGAATTTCCTCGGCACCCAACCCGGCTATTTCGCCTTCTACGCCGGCACCGCGCCGGACAAAGTCGAACAGGTCGTGCTTGAACTGCTCGAGGAAGCCCATTCGCTTTGTCGCGAAGGCTTGACCGAGGCCGAGTTGAAACGCGCCAAAGCCAAGCAGATTGGCCAGCGGAAGATCGCCCGCCAGGATCTCGGCGGCTACGCCATGACCACGGCGCTCGATGAACTCTACGGACTCGGCTTCGCCAATTGCGACTCCGAGGATGCCCATTACGAATCGGTCACGCTCGTTCAAACCCGGACCGTCGCTCAACGCTACCTCAATCCCGAGGCGTGCGTCGTCGCCGTGGTCAAACCCGCTCCGTAGGCACGAGGCAAATCGGCGGCTGCCCGCGGTTGAAGGCTTCCCAGGAACCGTTCCCAGAAGTGGGATCGATAACCCAGGAGCGGAGCTCGCCGTCGAATCGCCAAAATGCAGACCGCTCGCCGAACTGACGGCGAGCGGTCGCACCCAAACAACCAGAGGAACTATAAACGAACCGTATCGAAGTATAGCACGTCCTTTGCCAAGGCGAAACTGAGAATCTCGGGAAAATCGCGGTTCCGGTTTGGGTGAGGGGAGACAGAGCAATCCGTTCTCCATCCACTCAATCCGCGCCGGATCATAGTTTCTATGCGTGCCAAAACTGGGGCCGGGGGCGTCCCATGAACCGTTCGTCAATCAAACGGGCCAATCTTCGAGAGGAGCGCTCGAGAACTCCGCCAGGTTGTGGAGTGCGGCAGCCCTCTGCCGCTTTCCCCGCATCCGGCCAAAAGCGCCGGAGGGCCGGCGCACTCCAAGACGCTGGCGCGACCCAACCCACTCTCTTCGGTTCATGGTTCCGAAGCGTGCCCAGAGCCAACGCCGGCTCTCCAAGAATTGGGGTGAGGAACGGCTCGTCCACACCGTCCGCTTGCCTTTCCCAGGCCACAGAGGAATACTTTCCCCCGTGAAAACGACGGTGACGGAATTGACCGATCAACTGATGGCGTCCTATGCCCGCGCCGGGGGGATCAATCATCTCGACGGAAAGAATCTGCCGTCCAAAACGGTGATTGCCGCCATCACGGTCGATTTGCTGCGCCTGCTTTTTCCCGGGTTTTTCGACGAGAAACCCGTCCACTCCTCGGAGATCAAAATGGAGACGGCCAACTTGATGGATTCGGTTCTTGGCCGTCTCGAGGACGAGGTTCACAAAAGCCTCGAGTACCATCCGACCGAAGATCTGCCCAAGAGAGACCTGCGCCACGTGGCGCATGACTGGACGACGGGATTCCTCGGCTCCCTCCCGCAAATTCGAGATCTGTTGCAAACCGATGCGGAGGCGGCCTACAACGGCGATCCGGCCGCCTTAAGCAAAGAGGAAGTCATCGTGGCTTACCCCTTCATCGAAGCCATCGCCGTGCAACGCATGGCCCATCAGCTCTATCTCAAAAAGGTCGCCCTGATTCCACGCATCATGACCGAGTGGGCTCACAGTCGCACCGGCATGGACCTCCATCCCGGGGCGCAAATCGGCTCCCATTTCTTCGTCGATCATTGCACGGGCACGGTCGTCGGCGAAACCTGCATCATCGGCGACCACGTCAAAATGTATCAAGGCGTTGGACTCGTCGCGCGCTCCCTCGCCGGGGGCCAGCAATTGCGCGGGCAAAAACGCCATCCGACGCTCGAGGATCGAGTGACGATCTACGCGGGCGCCACCATCGTCGGAGGCGAGACGGTCATCGGCGCCGGCAGTACCATCGGAGCCAATGTCTTCCTCATGCACAGCGTGCCGCCGAACTCCTTGGTGCTCCTCGACGACGTCAAAGCCAGAGTTCTCGACAAGCGCGACCGGGCCAAGACAGTGCTCGATTACCAGATCTGACCGCGACTGACGCGTCGCGATTGAGCAAGAACCGGGTGGGCAGAATTGAACGGCCCGGTTACGTTCGTCTTCAACATGACAACAGGACCCGCAGAAAGGCTCATCCACCGCGAACCCGCGCGGGCCTCTCGGGAGAACGAGCAGCCGATGACGCAGAATTCCCTCGATTACCAGCGAGTCGAGAAAGCCATTACTTTTCTGCAAAGTCGTTTCCTGGAACAGCCGGACTTGGAGGCGGTGGCGCGCGCGGTTCACCTCAGTGAGTACCATTTCCAACGCCTCTTCACCCGCTGGGCCGGCGTCAGTCCAAAGCGGTTTCTCCAGTTTCTCACCATCGAACATGCCAAAGGCCGGCTCGCCGCCTCGCAATCGTTGCTCGACACCACCTTGGATTCCGGACTCTCCAGTCCCGGTCGTCTGCATGATCTGTTTGTCTCGATGGACGCGGTCACACCCGGCGAATTCAAAGCGCGCGGCGCCGGCCTCCAGATCGAGTACGGCATTCATTCCACGCCCTTCGGACCTTGTCTGCTTGGGCTCACGGCTCGCGGGGTGTGCTGGCTGAGCTTTCTCGAGGGCGGCTCCGCGCGCGCTGCCGTCGCTGGGCTCGAACACCACTGGCGCGGAGCGTCGCTCGCGGAAGGTCCGGGCCGGACGGCTCCCGTCGCCGATCGGATTTTCTCGGCTCTGCACCAATCAGCCGACGCCTGCTTGAGTCTGCTGGTGATGGGCACGAATTTTCAGATCCAGGTTTGGCGAGCCCTCCTGGCGATTCCCCGCGGAGCCGTCGTGACCTATGACGCGGTCGGTCAACGCATCGGCGCGAGGAACTCCGCGCGCGCGATCGGCAATGCCGTCGCGCACAATGCCATCGCCTACCTGATCCCGTGTCATCGCGTCATCCGCCGAAGCGGCCTGTTGGGCGGCTATCGTTGGGGACCCGTTCGCAAGCAGGCCATCCTGGGCTGGGAAGCCGCCCACGACTCCTGATCTTTCAGAAACCGGGTGAGCGCTCCACGAACCTGCCGTGGGGCGAGAGTACGCTGTTGTGCCCCGTCAGCCACTTTGCCTGAACCTGAAAGCGTCTGACCTGCAAATCAACGAATTCGGCACTTTGAGGTTCATGGTCTCAAGGCGCGAACATCCTTAGGGAAATTCTCGGCCGGCCCCGACATCTTCCTCCAGAGCCGTTCCAGGATCGGCACGCATTCCGGCGCGGGCGACTGCTCGTCGTAGGCCCATCGACTATAAAGCAGAGAGACTTCGCCGGCCTCGGCTGAAAGCTCGGGAAAGGTCTCGCTCAGGGCGCGAGAAAAAGCGATCGGCGTTTGCTGAGGCGGGCGGACCAGCCGGCGTTCCTCAGCCCAGGCTTGAAGCGCCTCGAAACTGTAGCAAACCAATTCGGCCGGCGTCCGGCGTGAGAACGCCCCGGCCGCGAATGGATTCTTAAACGCGGCAAATGGAACCGTTGCGGAATCAGAGCCGAATTTCGAGTCAACCCTCCCCGGGCCTCGTGCTTTCTTCTCTTTGCCTCCCCCGAAAAGCGCGCTCAGGAAGTTCATTCCATCTCGCCAGATGGCCCGGAGCGCCTCGAACAAGGCGCGTCCATTTCTCGCCAGGAACCGCAGCGCCCAGAGCACGAAAACGCCATACAGAATCCACTTGAGCAGAACTCCCAATCCACCGTCGGGTCTGTCCAGATTCGGCGGTGGCATTGATCCCGGGCTTCGGTCCATTCCCTTTCCCTGGCCCGAGCTGGGCTTCGGCCCCGCCGAGCCATCGCCGGCGGCATCGTCCGCTTCCCGTTCTGGCCCGTCCGTGGTTCGCCCACGGCTGGTTCCTCCAGGCTCGGCCGGCCGGCCGGGGCCGGCGGCGCCCGGTCCCACGGCCACGGCGGCTTCTGCGGCGGTTTGCGGCTTGGAGCCAATCTTGCCCACCAGTGCGGTCAAAGAGTAGTCCGCATCCGGTCGGGGCAAAAGCACGCTGCCCAACAACACGGCGGCGCCGAGAATCGCGCCGAGGGTCAGCCATGTCCCCGCCATGCTCGCGGGCATCTGCAGGTATCGTTGACGGAGGTAGCGCCGCAATCCGAGAAAACTGCTGCCCAAGAGCAACCCCAAAGCCGCCGCCACATAGGAACCCAACAGGACAAACGCGAACTCACGACCGGCGCGGTCGCTCCGGGGGATCATCAATTGACCGATGCCAAAGATGGGCAATGCGGCGAGCGAAATATAGACCACCCACAACCCGGGCGCGTGGGGCTGATCTTCGGCGTGGGTCCGATTCAGGAAGAGCCGTTCCCAGCGGCGGACGGGCCGAGCGCGGCGTTTGTTCGCGGGACGGCCGGGAATCCCCTTCGCCGCCAGGGCCGGACTTGGCGCCACGGCGGCGGCGACCTGGCGCGCGGGGTCGCCGCCGGCGGCCCGCTTCTCGATCCCAGCCACCTGCAATAATCCCTCGCCCGAGGCATCGGCGTCCTCGTCAATCAACGTGCAATCCCAGGTCAGTTTGCTCGCGCACCACCAGATCAGGCCCAGCATCAGCCAGACCCCGGGGAGAAACCCGATCATCTGATCGAGCAGCAATGCCGTCGCCGCCGCCAGACCGATCCCGTAAACGCCGGCGTACCCGGACCCCTGCTCGATGGAAATGCGCGAGATCAACACGGCGGCGAGCACGAACCAGAAGAGCGTCCAGCGCAGCCGTCCGAGGTGCTCTCCGCCATAGCCAATCTCGAGAAGAAAAAACACCCACGAACCGACCAGGACCATGATCAACGCCGGACTCAGCGCGATTGCCACGTAATCCGCCAGAGTTTTGTCAGGTTGGGTCAACGCCATCTTAAGACAAATGTTGAGCGCAAAGATCCGCCACCGCGACCTCGTTTTCCACTCGCCTCACATCCACGCCCGCCGCGAGCAGCCAACCGGCCCAATCCGGGCGCTGCGCCCAGTCGGGCGTCGAGGGCTCATCAAAAGCCGCCAACACCGCCGTCACCGCATAGCCGCGGCGCCGCAGATTACCCAATGCGACCGCGCTGTCATCGGTCACGTCTCCGAGGATGGCGACCACCCCCGCGTTCCGGGGCATGCGACTGATCGACTCGACGACCAACGATGAAAATGACAGGCCATCGGTGAATTCGAGGCGGGCCAGGGTTTCATGAATGCGGAGGAATTGGTCGCTGCCGCGCCGGGTTTCAATCACGACCGGCCGAAGGCGATCGCTGCGGTCGAGCATCGCCACCTGGGTGCGCGCGGACACTCGGCTCTGGAATTCGTGGCGAGGTCCCTCCTCACGAAGGCGATCCGCCGCGTCCCGGCCATTGGTGATAAACCCGACCTGTTGATTCATTTGTTGGAGGGCGTGGGCCAGCGACGCCGCGATCGTGATGGCCAGTTCGGAACGGAAGTAATGGCCTCGCCCCGGATAACTGGCCTGGTGAAAATCGAGCACGAGCGTCGCGCCCGCGAGGCACGACGCCTCGAAGGTCTTGCTCTGCAGCGCCCCCGTCCGCGCGGTCGCGCGCCAATGAATCCGATTCAGCGGATCGCCATTTTCATACGGGCGGACGCCGGAAATCCGGGTCGGGTCTTCAAACAACCGATGGGTGATGCGGATCTCGCCGACCGGCCGGCGCGAGGTCAGGTCGAACCCCTGCAACGGCACCACCTTGGGCAGCACGAGGGCAAAGAGCGGCTCGGTCGCCACCCGGTAACGCCGGTACAATCCGAACACATCGCCACTTTCCAGGAGCAGCGGGCCGATCTGATAATAGCCGCGCATCTGGAACTGAACTTGATACTGGAGGGTCTTCTCGCCGCGCGGCGGCAATTGCGTGACCATGAGGCGCGGCCCCACCACGGACAGGCGCGGCGGATGATGGGTCAGGGCAGCCGTCGGCAGAGAATCCTCGAGCAGGAGCCAGGGGACGGGCAGCCATCCGCCGTTGCGCACGGTCACTCGCACCGTGGTCTTCTCTCCGATTTGAAACGCCTCGGCCCCGCTCAGGCGTGTGGCGGAGAGAGGTTCGATCCATTGCCGCGCCAGAAATCGGCTGAGCAGGAGCACTCCGAGCAAGACGTACATCGCATAGACCAGGAGCCCCAGCTTGAACAGGGCGCCGAGTGACAACAGAATTACAGCTCCGACCAACCATTTCATAGACGTTCCTGACCCAGAGCCAGCCGACCCAAGCCCCAATTCTGGATTTGAAATGGGTGGCACGGCCAACTTGGCCGTGCTCGGCGGCCTGTCTGCCGAACAGGCAGGCAACCTGCCGCCGAGTCTGGCAGGGCAATGGCAGTCAGTGTCCGGTCAGCAGTTCTCATTTTGACAAGTATGTAGTCCCGGCTGCAGCCGGTCGCCACGTGAAAACCGGCTGAAGCCGGGACTACATGCGTGGAACGTAGGGTGTCCTGAGTCAAAATGAGAACTGCTGGTGTCCGGTGAACCGTCGAGCCACAAAGCCTGTCGGCTGGCGGCCCACAGGAACGGGCCGGTTGCCCGTTCCACCCTGGGCCCAACTGCATTCGTAGGGCCAGGCCGAGCCAGCGCCAAGCCTGGCGACCGCTCTCGAGCCGAAGGTCGCCCTCAAGTGCGCGCATACGACGGGGTCGGCACGGGAATCTGATCGAGGATTTCTTGGACGATTCCGATCGCCGAGACTTTCCGCAGACGGCTCTCCGGCCGGACGATCAATCGGTGCCCCAACACCGCCGGCGCCATCTCCTTCACATAATCCGGCAAGACAAATCCATCACCCTCGATGGCGGCCAGAGCTTGCGCGGCTCGGAACAGCGCCAGCGAAGCCCGCGGACTGCCTCCCAAAAGAATCGCGTGATGCTCGCGGGTCGTCCGGACGATTTGCAGAACATACTCGCGAACCTTCACATCAACGCGAATCTCGCGCACCTCCCGCTGACCGGCGATCACTTCCTCTGCCGAAACGACCGCGGCCAAATCCTCAATGGGATGGCCATGTTGCAGCCGCTCGATCATGCGACTCTCCTCTTCCAGCGCCGGGTAACCCAAATGCAGTCGGATCAAAAAACGGTCCAGTTGCGCTTCGGGCAAAGGAAAGGTCCCCTCGTGATCGATCGGATTCTGGGTGGCGATGATCAGGAAGGGCGCTTCGAGGGGATAGATGTTTCCATCCACGGTCACTTGCCGTTCGGACATCGCCTCAAGGAGGGCCGATTGGGTCCGTGGCGTGGCGCGATTGATCTCATCAGCGAGGACAATCTGCGCAAAGATCGGACCCGGCCGAAATTCGAACTCGGTGGTTTTGGGGTTAAAGACCGAAGCGCCGGTGATGTCATTCGGGAGCAAATCCGGAGTGCATTGAACCCGTTTGAAGGAGCAGCCCACGCTCCGGGCAATGGCGCGGGCTAGCATGGTTTTGGCGACTCCCGGGACGTCCTCCAAGAGAATGTGGCCTTCCGAAAAATAAGCCGCCATGGCCAGGGTGATCTCGCGGCGTTTGCCGACCACGACCTTCTCCACGTTATCGATGATCTTCCGGGCGAGGTCCGCCGTGGCTGAATGATTCTCTCCTGACGCGGGCTTCGCCTTCGACCGGGATTCCGGAATCCGAATCACCGGAATCTCTGAGGCCGTTAAGAGCGTGACTTGCCCACAAACCGGGCAGGACACTTCCTGTCCGGCCATCTGGTCTGGAAACTCAATCGGTTGAGAGCATTGGCGGCAAAGGCATCGAGGCATAGGCAATTTCGCAGTTCAAGGTCGGCACACTTCGTTCGCATACGCGATGGTTCGAAGGTTGGACCGGTGCGAGCTGCAACCGTTACGCACGGCCCCGTCTTTGGCAAGGCTGGTTCCAGGAGCCTGCTTGGAAAACCGTTTCGCTCCGAGGAGTCGAAGTGTCGAGACTCGGATTGTCGTCGAAATTCACAGTGTTCGCTCGGAGAATCATGAGTCTCCGGAAGTCGCCTCCTCCTTAAAAAAGACTCCCACAACCGCGCCGCAAAATGGGGTTGATCCGCCGTCCTAGACTTCTATAGTCGCGCCACACCCAAACACCTGTGCATTTCCTGCAACTCGACGTCGAACGCCCCTTGAATCCCCAACGGATTCAGCGATACCCCCGACCCATTTGTGGGTGAAGCGCAGCCCAAACACTGAGCATCCTGAGCGACAGCCACCATGAAAATTGCGGTCAATATTTGCGTCAACGGCCAAGCCCATTCCCTGGAGATCGAGCCCCGCATGCTCCTCGTTCATTTCCTCCGCGACGTCTGCGGGCTGACGGGCACCCACGTCGGGTGCGAAACGACCCTGTGCGGCGCCTGCACCGTCCTGCTCGACGGCCGAGCCGTCAAGTCCTGCACCGTGCTCGCCGTGCAAGCCGACGATTGCGACGTGACCACCATCGAAGGCTTGGCGCCGCCGGGCGGCCTCCACCCGGTCCAGGAAGGATTCTGGGAATGCCACGGGCTGCAGTGCGGCTATTGCACGCCGGGGATGATCCTGGCCGGGGTCGCGTTGCTCCAGGACAATCCCAAACCGTCGCGCCCGGAGATCGCCCGAGCCTTGGAAGGCAATCTTTGCCGCTGCACCGGCTACTCGCATATCATGGATGCGCTCGAGTACGCCGCGACCAAAACCGCATTGGTGAAATAGATCTTATGGCCGCCCCCAAGACCACAGGCTACGTCGGCAAAGCCATGAAACGGGTCGAGGATCCGCGTCTCATCAAAGGGATCGCCACCTACGTGGATGACCTCAAATTGCCCGGCCTGCTCCACGCCGTTATCCTGCGCAGTCCGCACGCCCACGCCCGCATTCTCAGCATACAGACCGCGCTCGCCCAGGCTCTGCCGGGAGTGATCGGAGTCTTCACCGGCGCGGACGTGAACGACTCATGCGGACTCGTCCCCTGCGCCTCGCCCATGCCCGATCAAAAGGCTCCCCAACACACGGTCCTGGCCGGGAATCGAGTCTATTTCGTGGGGCATCCGGTGGCGGTCGTGGTCGCGCAGGATCGCTACGCCGCCCGCGACGCCTTGGACCTGATCGAAGTGAACTACGAGCCGCTGCCCGCGGTGGTGAATCCCGAATCCGCCCTGGATCCGAACTCGGCCTTGACCCATCCCGATTTGGGCACCAACGTGGCGTTCAAGTGGACCCTGGCCCACGGCAATCTGGAGGCGGCGTGGCGCAAGGCTGATCGAATCATCAAGCAGCGAATCATCCACCAGCGGCTCACCCCCATGGCCATCGAACCGCGCGGTTGCGTTGCTTCATTCCATGCCGGGGAAGGCGGGCTGACTCTTTGGACTTCCACCCAAATTCCCCATCTCATCCGAACCTTGCTCCCCGCCATGATCCGCGTCCCGGAGAACAAGATCCGGATCGTGGCCCCGGAGGTCGGCGGCGGTTTCGGATCCAAGCTCAACCTTTACGCGGAGGAAGCGCTCTGCAGCCACCTGGCCATGCGGCTGGGCGCGCCCGTCAAATGGATCGAAAGCCGCCGCGAAAATGCCGCCGCCACCATTCACGGACGCGACCAGATCGGCGATTACGAAGTGGCCGTGAAGAACGATGGGACACTCCTGGCCATCAAATCCACCACGCTCGCGGACCTCGGCTCTTATCTCCAATTGCTCACTCCGGCCATCCCCACGCTCACCGGACTGATGCTGCCCGGCTGCTATAAATTCAAGGCCGCGCGCATGGATCTCACCGCCGTCTATACGAACAAGATGGCCACGGACGCGTATCGCGGCGCGGGTCGGCCGGAGGCGACCTACACCATCGAACGGCTCATCGACCTGATCGCCGCCGAGCTTGGACTCGACCCGATTCAGGTCCGTCAGAAAAACTTTCCCCAGCCGAGCGAATTTCCGTTTCCCACCGCCACCGGCCTCACCTATGACAGCGGCAATTACCAGGGCGCCCTGAGCAAAGCGCAGGCGCTGGCCGGTTGGGACGATCTGCTCAAGCAACGCGACGGCGCGCGTCGCGCGGGCCGCCTGTTCGGAATCGGAGTTTCCACTTACGTCGAGATCTGCGCCCTCGGCCCCTCCAAGATGATGTCGGCCGGCGGCTGGGAATGGGGCTGCGTCCGCATCGAAATGTCCGGCCTCATCACCGCCATCACCGGAGCTACGCCCCACGGCCAAGGCCAAGAAACCAGCTTTGCCCAGATCCTCGGGGACAAGCTCGGCGTGCCCATGACCGACATCGTGGTGCTGCGCGGCGACACCGCCATCGCGCATTACGGGCGCGACACTTACGGCAGCCGCGCCACCGCCATCGGCGGCACGGCTCTCGTCATGTGCGCGGACAAGATCATCGCCAAGGCCAAAAGGCTGGCCGGGCATCTCTTGGGAGTTCCGGCCAAGAAGGTCGAATTTCGCGCCGGAAAATTCTTCGTGTCGGGCAAGCGCCAGAAATCGCTCGGCTGGCCCGTTCTGGCGGCGGAAGCCTACGTGGCCAAGAATCTGCCGCGCGATTTTGAACCCGGGCTCGAAGCGTCCAGTTTCTTTGAACCCAAGAACTGCACCTATCCGTTCGGCACCCACATCGTCGCCGTCGATGTGGATCGGGAAACGGGCGAGGTCGAGATTGTCAAGTACGTGGCCGTGGACGATTGCGGTCCTCAAATCAACCCTCTCCTCGTCGAGGGCCAAATTCAGGGGGGCATCGCCCACTCGCTCGGACAAGTTCTGTTCGAGCGCACGGTTTATGATGAGAACGGCCAGTTGCTGACGGGCGAGTTTACCGATTACCCGTTGGCCCGCGCGCAGGACATTCCCCAGTACATCCTCGGCAGCACCGTCACTCCCTCGCCGAGCAATCCGCTCGGCATCAAAGGCGTGGGCGAAGCTGGCACCATCGGCGCCACTCCGGCCATCGCCAATGCCGTCCTCGATGCGCTCTCTCCGTTGGGCATTCGCCATCTCGATCTGCCGCTCTTGCCGGAAACAATCTGGCGGGCGATCGCTCAGGCCAAGGTTTGACTCGTCACGACTTAACTCCATTCCATTGCCCGGCCCATGATTCCCACCGCTTTCGAATATCATCGACCCGACTCGCTCCACGACGCGGTCAGCCTCCTCAACGAGCACGGGGACAACGCCAAAATCCTGGCTGGCGCCCACAGTCTGCTCCCGGCCATGAAACTGCGCCTGGCTCAACCCAAAGTCATCATCGACCTCGGCCGCCTCGCCGAGCTGAATTTCATCCAAGAGCGCGAGGGCCGCATTGTCATCGGCGCCATGGTGACCCACCATGAGATTGAGACCTCCTCGCTCGTGCGCTTGAAATGCCCGCTCTTGCACGCGGTCGCACCTCAGATCGGCGATCCCCAAATTCGCAATCGCGGCACCTTGGGCGGCAGCCTCGCCCACGCCGATCCGGCCGGCGATTGGCCAGCCGCCATCCTGGCTCTGGACGCGGAGATCCAAACCTTGGGACCCGAGGGCCCGCGGACGATTCCGGCCAGGAAGTTCTTTGTGGATCTCTTTCAAACCGCGCTTCACCCCAACGAAATCATCTCCGAGATCCTGGTGCCCTGCACCTCCAACTCCGTGGCCTACGTCAAATCCGCCCAACGGGCCAGCGGCTTTGCTATCGCCGGCGTGGCCGTGGTGATCGATCCCATCCAAAAAAAAGTTCAGGTCGGAATTACCGGCGTCGCCGCCAAACCGTATCGCGCCGCTTCGGTGGAATCGACCCTGGACGGCCAGACCCTGACCCCGGAACTCATCGTCGCGGCCGCGCACAAAGCCACCTATCGCCGCGACGTTCTCGGCGATCTCCATGCCTCGGCCGACTTCCGCAGGCACCTCGCGCAGGTCAACACCCGCCGGGCTCTGGAAATGGCGGCCGCCCGAGCTGATTCCACTTTGCTTTCAAGTTGAGCGCAATTAGCCCTCACCCGTCCTCAGGTCGGTTGCCGCCGACCGGGCCGCGCTCATGCCGATTTGGGGCGAGGCCGATGGCTTGAATCGTGTCGGGCTACGACCTGCGAATTCACATCAAGTCTGACTCTTCTTTACCTCGATCATCGACGTGTCGCGATGATGGACGTTGTCGCCCGGCTTCCCAGGCGCTAACCTCTGGCAAATGAAAATTCAGGGCGCCCATACAATCGCCGGACTGCCGGAACTAGTCTTCGACGCTTTGACCGATCCCGTCGTTCTCCAGCAATCGATCAGCGGCTGTGAGAAGATGGAAAAGACGGGCGAGGATGAGTACAACGCTCATCTCAAAATCGGCATCGCCTCCATGAAGGGCAGCTACGTCGGCAAAGTGCGCCTGAGTGAGAAGCAGCCCCCGAAAGGGTTCGTCCTCCACCTTGAAGGCAAAGGTGGACCTGGCTTTGTCCGAGGCACCGCCAAGATTTCTCTGACCCCGCTGGCCGGCTCCACCAAGCTCGAGTACACGGCCGATGTCCAAGTGGGCGGCTTGATCGCCGCCGTGGGTTCCCGCATGATCGAAGCGTCGGCCAAGAAGCTCGCCGAGGAGTTTTTCAAGAATTTTACCACACTCATGGATCGCCGCGCCTGATCTCGTCATGAAAGCGGTTCAACTCGTCGCTCACGGCACACCCGGTCAATTCCGGAACGTCGATCTCGCCGACCTCACCGCCGGCCCTGAAGAGGCCGTGGTGCGGGTGCGCGCTTGCGGCCTCAACCGCCTGGACCTCTGGCTCGAAGAAGGCAACCTCCCCATTCCGCTCCGCCTCCCTCGCATTCCCGGATCCGAAATCTCCGGGGAAATCATCGCGCTGGGTGGGCCTTCGGACACCTGGCGAATCGGCGATCGGGTGGCCATTCAATCGAACCTTTTCTGCGGAACGTGCGAGCATTGCCAGGCGGGCGACGAGTCGATCTGTTTGCACGGTGTCCTTCTGGGAGTTCAAAGGGACGGCGGGTTTGCCGAGCAAGTGCTCGCCCCCTGCCGCTCCTTGGTGCGCCTGCCGGATGCGGTCGGCTTCCGGGATTCCGCCGCGTTGACCTTGGCCGGCAGCACGGCCATGCACATGCTGACGAACCGGACTCACGTTCAGGCAGGCCAGACCGTGCTCGTCATCGGCGCGGCCAGCGGCGTGGGGTCGGCCGCCATCCAGATCGCCCGCCAGCTCGGGGCCACGGTCCTCGCCACCGCCTCGAGCGCACCCAAACGCGCTCTGGCTCTGCGCCTGGGCGCCCAATTTGTCGTTGATTCCACCCGCGACGACTGGCCCGCCGAAGTGCGCCGACTGACGCAGAAGCGCGGCGTGGACCTCGTCGTCGAGCACGTCGGCGGTCTGGTGCTGGAACTCTCGTTTCAATGCTTGGCGCGCGGCGGCACCATCGTGACCTGCGGCACCACGGCTGGCCGGACCCTCTCGCTGCCATTGTGGCCGTTTTTCGTGAAACAACAGAAGCTTGTGGGAAGCTACGGCCGCACCCGCGCCGATCTCCACGCCACCCTCGAATGGGCCGCGACCGGAAAGCTCCGGCCGGTCCTGGATCGCGTATTTCCTTTGGCCGAAACCACGGACGCGTTCAAGCTCTTGCGCGATCGCTCCGTGCTCGGAAAGGTGCTGGTCGAGCCCTGATCGAGCTCACGTGCTCATTAAGGTGCCGCCCAGACTTCGCGGTGGCGGTCTATCCGGGCTATCTGTTTGACTTGAACTCGCTTTTACGGAGTGGCGTCGAGCACCAGAACCCAGTCCTCTTGCTCGCCCCGGGACGGAGGAACAAACTCCTGAATGCCTTGGTTGGAATACGGACCGATGACTTTCCACGTGCCGTCGCGTGGATTGTACCACTGACCTTTCACGGGCGTGCCGCGGAGCTTGGCCATCTGGATGCTGACGGACTGGCCGCGAGCCGTGTAGGCCATGACAAAGCTCCCGTCCTCCGCCCGCGCCGCGACGAGGCGAAACGGGCCGCCGCCCGGCTCCGACGCGAGCACCGACTGGTCGGGAACCATTTTGTGCCAGGGCCGCTGCTCGAACAACCGGCGCATCAATCCCACCTGGCGAGTTCCCTCGTAGGCGACGGCTTTGCGCCAGTGTTGGAAACCATTCTTCGGGAACGGCCCGTCGGCATCTTTGTAGAAGTAAAATAAGTCCAGGCTGCCGTAGCCGTGTCCGGCCGCGCCCGCGAGCATGGCCGAGTAAGCCTGGGAACGCACCTTGTGCGCATCGACGCGCGGTTGGCTGGCCCCGGTCGGGTGGTTCTCATACGCCGGCTCCATATCGACCGTCGGCTTGGCGGGCGTCAAGGCGTAGTCCTTGCTGACAAACGCGTAACTGTCGGACGCGAAATTGTGTCCGGATTGGATCGAATTAAAATCGAGCCAATCGGCCTTGTGAAACCACATGGAAGACGAAGTGCTCCCCTGGCCGTGGTAGCAAACGAGCTGGCTGCCCCCGCTGCCATCCTTCAGGCCCTTCGCCATCGCCACCCAAACCGCATCGTATTTTCCGGGAGCCGAATCGCCGCCCGGAAACCACATCACGGCGTTGTTTTTGTAGCGCGCGCCCAGGAACTTGCCAAACGTGTAGGCGTTCTTTTCCTGGAATACTTTTTCCGGATGTTCCGTGACGTGCCACGACTTGGCGGTCACCAGGCCCATCACCAGGCCCAGTTCGTTCGCCCGGTTGATCACGTAGTCCACGTTCTTGAAAAACTCCTCGTTGGGCCGGGTCGGGTCACGGTCGAGGAGTGGCGTCGCTTCGAGGAGCGACGAATTCCCGTCCGGATGTTTCTGGCCGAGTCCGCGCAGCACATACGCTTGGATGACCGTGAAGCCCTTGGCCGCCCGGTCTTTCAGGTACTCGTCCAATTCCTCGCGATTGGGCCGCTGGAAGAGCAACCAGCACGTGTCGCCGAGGTAGAAAAATGGCTTGCCGCCTTGCTCGGTGAAGTATCGTCCATTCGGGCTGACGCTGAGTTTCAGGTTCTTGACCGAACGCGCGGGTGCGTCGTCTGGCGTGGCGGCGTGGCCACAAATTCCTGTTGTCAGTAGCGCTGCCGTCAGTGGGCCAAGCGCCCTGAGGCCATTGCAGAGTGCGAGTGTTTTCATGAGGCTAGTTGTGGTCGGAGACGTTCCAGTTTGGCGACTGTCGAAGGGTTCACGGCGAAATGCTACGGCCGGGCCGCCTCGCGGTCGAGCCAAGAGACAGGCTCTGCCTCACGCCGCGTGCATCCCGGAGTTGGCGGTGGCTTTGAATGCCGTTCCTGCGGACCGCGGGCTGTCTTAGCCCGCACTGAAGTTTGGACATTTTCCTCGCGTGACAGAGGTATGAGAATTGTGCCGGTATGCATGCGGTCCGGAATCCCAACGGGATTCCTCCCCAAAGCCCAGGGCGCGAGATCAGCCGCGTGCATCTGCTGGACCCCGCCGGCCTACGCCAATCGCTGCGTCTTCGCGCGGAGCGACCAGGAACTCATCTGCGCCTCGCTGGCGGCCGAACCGTGACCGGGGAACAACATCACGTCCGCGGGAGCATGATCCCAAAGGATTTGTTCCCAGGGGGGAGGTGGACACGGGTGACAGGCAACTACAGCGACCAGCCCTGGCGATACGGATAATGCAGGAGCGCGGTGGCCTCGGCGGAATTCGTCACCTGCAAGTTCTCGTGATCCCAGAGCAGCTTTTCCTCGCCGAGCCGGATCGCGATGCTGCCGAGCAGCACCGCTTCGGTGAGGGGCCCGGCGAAGCCGAAGTGCGACGCCGTGGGCGTGCCTTGTTTGCAGGCCCGCACCCATTCATGGTGGTGACCGATCGAGCGCGGCAGGGTCTTGGCGGGGAACGTGAACGCCCGGTGCTTGGATTCCGGGATCAGCCGCGGACTTTCGCCGCCCCAGCCGCGCACCAGGATCTTGCCCTGGTCGCCGACGAAGATGATGCCGTCCTCGGCATCGAGCGGGCGATCCGCCTCCAACTCCTCCGGGCGCTCGGGCAACAGACCGCCGTCGTACCAGTGCAACTTCAACGCCGGCATGTCGCCGCGCGCCCCAAACTCGTAATGCACCAGCGCCGCCAGCGGCACGGTTTCCTTGAACACCGGCGTGGAACTCGCCTGCACGCTCACCGGCGGCCCGAGCTTCAACGCGTCGAAGACGGGCGCGAGATTGTGAATGCCCATGTCCCCGAGGCCGCCCGATCCAAAATCCCACCAGCCGCGCCATCGGAACGGCACGTACGCCGGATGATACGGCCGCCACGGCGCCGGGCCGAGCCAGAGATCCCAGTCGAGTGTGGCGGGCACAGGCGGTGTGTCCGTCGGGCGCTCGATGCCCTGTGGCCACCAGAGCGGCGCCCGGCCGCGATGCGTCGGCCGGTCCGACCACACGTGAACTTCGCGCACCGCTCCGATGACACCGCTCCAGATCCATTCCTTGATCAGCCGGTTGCCTTCGAACGCCATGCCCTGGTTGCCCATCTGCGTGGCCACTTTGGCTTCCGCGGCCGCCTTCGCGAGCCGCCGGGCTTCCGTCACGGTGCGGGTGAGCGGCTTCTCGCAATACACATGCTTGCCATGCTTGATCGCCGTCATCGCAGCCACGGCGTGAATGTGGTCCGGTGTGCCGACCACGACGGCGTCGATGCTTTTCTCCTTGTCGAGCATCTCGCGGAAATCCTTGTAGCGTTTCGCGGCGGGATACTTCTTAAAGGTGGGCGCGGCGTAGTCCCAGTCCACATCGCAGAGCGCGACGATGTTCTGACTTTTCAATTCCTCCAGATCGGCGCGGCCCTGTCCGCCGATGCCGATGCCCGCGATGTTGAGCTTCTCGCTGGGGAGCGCGTTGCCCGCCCCGCCCAGCAGATGGCGGGGGACGATGGAGATGCCGGTTCCAGCGGCGGCCGCGGTGCGGAGGAACTTACGGCGCGTGAACGACTGCGTCCGGGATGGGTGGCTGGTTTTCATAGGCAAGAGACGAACAAGGGTTGAGGTTGAAGGTGAACATGGCTGAACAAGGGTTAATGCTTTAGAAGAATCGAGGCAAGAAAACACGTCCATCTCCACACTGGATAATCCCTGCCACGAGAGCCGCCCGCGGGCCCAGGGCGGATGAATCGGGATCGCCTGGCTGTGGCGGGACGGTTTGACGCGCCCTCATTCAGTCCGATTCCAGT
>CAYHFE010000025.1:23459-29182 GCA_964355375.1 uncultured Verrucomicrobiota bacterium | reverse complement strand
AGGCTAGGCCACAATCGCTGTCGGTCGTTTATCTTCACCTCGTCTTTTTCACCAAAGACCGCCGCCCATGTCTTCGGAACCAGAAAATTCGTGAGGCGTTGCACGCGTATCGAGGCGAGGTTTCCAAATGGCTGGATTGTCCGATTGCGGGCACTCTTGCGCAAACACCAGGTCAAATGGGATGAACGCTATGTGTGGGATTGAGACGCAACCCCGATGGGGTTGGACCGTGGGTCGGGTCGGCATTCCCAGGGTAGGCGCGACGCGCCAACCCTGGGCTTTGGGGAGAAGTCCCGTTGGGATTCCGGACCGCATGCATACCGGCCCAATTCTCATACCTCCGTCACGCTCGGAAAATGTCCAAACTTCAGCTGTGGGCTGGTAGCCCACAGGAACGGGCCAGTTGCCCGTTCCACCCTGAGCCTACCACAGAGCTTCGGCTATGGCGCGGTCATGCGCACACGGTAGAACCGGGTCGCCGGCAGAGGTCCGGAAAAGTCTGACGAATGTTCCAATCCATCGCCGACCAGGGTTTTCACCTGCGTCCAGGTCGGATCGGACAAGCTATCCTTGAATTCGACGACGTAGGTCAGGCCGAATTTGGTGTCGAAGGCGAACTGGAAGCTGCCTTTGAGCAACTCCAGGTGGGTGATGATCGGAGCTGCCGGAGTTTCGGTGGACAAAGTGGCTGGGACAGTGGTGAGCGTGCCACAGGCATTGCTGACCGTCACGGTGTAGTCGCCCAAGTCTGCCTTGGTCAAGGCCTGGATCGTCAGAAGATTTCTGGCGGCACCCGCGATATGCCCGTCATCCTTCAGGGCTGCGCCCGCGTGGCTCCATTGATAGGTGAACGGTGCAGTTCCGGTGGCCGCAACACTGAGCGTGAGGTTCGCGCCCATTTCCACGACTTGCGACTCGGCTTTGGCGCCAAGCTGGGGTGGCAGACAAGACTCTGACTCGTCGGGTAGGCCGTTTTCGTTCAGATCGCCGCTGGCACCGGTCATGATGTCGATGGCGTCATCCAGGCCGTTGCGGTTGAGGTCATGGCCCGACAAGGGCAGCTCGATCATCTCTGGATTGAAAGAGCACGATCCCGTGACCGGCAAGGGGTCAGGACCGCTGACGTCCGCGACGACGCACTGGTTTTGCTGAAGCGCGCCGGCCGACCCGATGCGGAAGATAAAGGGTGTGGCCACGAGACTGCAACTGTTGACCACCGACACCGTCATCAGGCCATTATTTCCGACGGCGGTAGCGCTCACTCCGCTCGCCGGACAAGCCGCGTTGATGCTGGCGGCAAAGGCCGCGGCCAACGTATTGGCCGTGCCGCCGATGGGAACGCCGGGCACGTTCGCATTGCCAAAGTTGGCGCAACAGGCCACGCCAATGGACCATGACCAAGGCGTGTTGCTGGCCGGGCCCATGACCTTGAACAAACGAGTCCAGGAAGGTCCGCTCGGGGCTGGACAAGTCGGGAATAGGGGGAATGGGCCTTGAACAGTGAGCAGACCCGAGCCCGTGGCCGTGCCGGTGCCACCCACCCGAATGAAGTAGGTCGTGCCGGCGATGGCGTTGAATGTCACAAACGAATTCGGCGTGCCCACGCACCCACCGGTGACCGCGTTATCGTTGCATGTCACCGGGACGAGGCTGCCGCAACCGCCGGCATAGATCGACAACACCGTATTGAAGCTGCTGTTGCAGGTGTCCATAGTCACCTGTCCGCTACATGGTGCGGTGAAGCGAAACCAGACATCCTGATTCGGCTGGCATCCGACGGAAGCCTGGTTGGGGCCGTCGGTGTTTGCGCCGCAGGTGTTGAAGCCATAAGTGCCATTGCTGATGGGCGTGGCATTGGCACAAAGATCATTCGCCGGGGGAGACATTGTCTGAGCAATGTTGAGCCGGAACAGTCCGCTGCTTCCAGCCCAGCCAGCCACACGTATCCGATAGGTTACCCCGCCAATGCCGTTGAACGTGACCCGCGATAGCAGGCCGCAACCACCGCCGGCGTCATCATTGCACGCCACCTGAGTGAACAATCCGCATGAACCAGTGTAAACCGACAAGACCGTATCGTAGGGGCTCGATTGGCCCGGGCAAAGGCCACAGGTGTCGATCGTCACCGAGCCCGTGCAGGTTGGGGTAAACCTATACCAGACGTCGGGCGCCGTGGCGGACGCGCCGCAGGGCGCCGGAATCGAGCCAGGAATTGACGGCGTGGCGCAGAGGGTGGTACCGCAGGCGGCCGGGGAACCGATCGTGACCGGAATCGCTGCAGAGCAGGCGTCGTTCAATGGCACCGTGGCACTGCTGCTGATGTTGAGCCGGAACAGACCACTCGACCCGGCGTATCCCGCCACGCGGATGCGATAGGCCACGCCGGCCACGCCGTTGAAGGTGACGCGGGACTGCAATCCACAACTTCCGCCGGCATCGTCATTGCAGGCCATCGGCACGAACGATCCGCACGAACCTGTGTAAACCGACAAGACCGAGTCAAAGGGGCCGACCTGTCCCGGGCAAAGACCGCAGGTATCGATGGTCACTGAACCAGTGCATACCGGGGTGAACGTGTACCAGACGTCCGGCGAATTGGCGGAAGCGCCGCACGCCGGCGGAATCGTTCCGGGCGCCGAAGCCGTGGCACAGACGGTGGTGCCGCAAGCGGCTGGGGAGCCGGCCAAGACCGGGATCGCAGCAGCGCAAAGATCGTTGGAGGGCGAGGTGGCGGTGGCCGCGATGTTAAGTCGAAAGGCGCCATTCGACAGGAGGAAGCCCGCCACGCGGATGCGATAGGCCACCCCGGCCAGGCCGTTGAAAGTGACGCGCGACTGCAAGCCGCAACCGCCGCCGGCGTCATCATTGCAGGCCACCTGGGTGAGCGTCCCGCACACGCCCGTGTAAATCGACAGGACCGAATCGAAGGTGCTGGTTTGACCCGGGCACACACCACAGGTATCGATGGTCACCGGACCATTGCAGATCGAGGTGAAGACGTACCAGACATCTGGCGAATTGGCGGAAGCGCCGCACGCAGGTGGAATCGAACCGGGCACCGAGGCCGTGGCACAGACGGTGGTGCCGCAGGCGGCTGGGGACCCGGCCACGACCTGGATGGCGTTGACGCAAAGGTCGTTGTTCGGCGGGATTCCACCGAGAACTGTTACAGTCTGGCTGCATGTGGCGAGATTGCCGCAACAGTCCATGACCCGCCAAGTCCGCGTGATGATCTGACTGCAAGACACGACATTGGTCACGGTGCCCGCGACGGTGATGGTGATGTTCGTGCCGCAACACTTGTCGCTGGCCGTGGGCGGATCAAAGGTCCAGGTCGTGCCTGGGTTCACTGTCTTATTTGTCGCGCAAATCGCCGTCGGCGGGGTGGTGTCCACCACGGCCACGGTTTGACTGCAGGTGACGCTATTACTGCAGGCGTCAGTGGCTCTCCAGGTTCGCGTGATGAGCCACGGGCAGACGCCGTTGGTCACTGTGGTGAGAATGGTGAGCGTGACATTCGTCCCGCTGCAACTGTCACTGGCACTCGGCGGATCAAAGCTCCAGGTCAAATCGCAGTTGACCGTTTTGTTGGTGGCGCAGATGAGGAGCGGCGACGTGGTATCGATGACCGCGACAGCCTGGCTGCAGGTGGCGGTGTTGCCGCAGGCGTCGGTGGCCTGCCACGTCCGGGTGATCACCGTCGGGCAGACGGCCGCGTTGGTCAGGGTGGTGAGAATGGTGATGGTGACGTTCGTGCCGCTACAACTGTCACTGGCGGTGGGCGGATCGAAAGTCCAGGTGGTGCCGCATAGGATCGTTTTGTTAGTGGCGCAGGTGAGGACGGGCGGCGTGGTATCGAAGACGGTCACGACCTGGCTGCAGGTCACGCTATTGCTACAAACATCGGTGACCTGCCAGATTCGGGTGAAGTACTTGAGACAAGGGGTGAGGGCCTGGGTGATGTTGGTGACGACAGTGATAGTGGCATTGGTGCCACTGCAAACGCTCAAGACGGTGGGTAGATCAAAATTCCAATTCGAGTTGCACTGCACGGTTTTGTTGGTGGGACAAGTGACCACCGGGGGAGTGGTATTCATGACGGTGACAACCTGGCTGCATGTGTTCGTGTTGCCGCAGGCGTCGGTGGCCTGCCACGTCCGGGTGATCACCGTCGGGCAGACGGCCGCGTTGGTCAGGGTGGTGAGAATGGTGATGGTGACGTTCGTGCCGCTACAACTGTCACTGGCGGTGGGCGGATCGAAAGTCCAGGTGGTGCCGCATAGGATCGTTTTGTTAGTGGCGCAGGTGAGGACGGGCGGGGTCGTGTCCAGGAGCGTGACGGTCTGACTGTTGGTGACGCTGTTCCCGCAGATATCGGTGGCCTGCCACGTCCGCGTGATAGTCTGCGGACAAAGCCCGCTGGTCACCGTGCTGAGCACGGTCAGCGTCACGTTCGTCCCGCTGCAACTGTCCGTGGCGGTGGGCGCATCAAACGTCCAGGCGGTACCGCACGCCACCGTCTTGGAGTTGGTGCCACAACAACTCATCACGGTAAGAACGGCGAAGTCAATGCTGGAATCGTCCTGGAGGACGAGGTCCAGAAGGCCCTGGGCGTTAAGCGTCGGAATCAGGTCGGTGGTCGAACCGTCGGCATTCGGGAGTTGCGAGAGGTCCAGCACCACATCGCCCGTGGCACCGGCGCCCCAACTCATGCTGAAAAGGCCGGGGGCGGGGTTGCCGTCGCCCAGGTAACGGCCCCAACTAGGCGGCACGAGCGTGCCCGACGGCGCGGTGAAACTCAAACCGAAATTGTCGTTCAACGCCGAACTGCAGGCCCGCAAGCCAACATGCAAGGTGGCTCCGGTGATACACGACGGCAAGTTCGTGAAGGTGTGCGCGAAAAATGTGTTGACGGCACAATTGTCGAAGCCCTTGAAACTGCTGACCCCGGCTGCCTGGAGGCGCAGGAGGAGGTCCGCACTGGGGAAGCCCGGCTCGGGGCCGACAAAGTTGTCGTTTGTTGTTCCGACGGAGAAGACCATTGCCGTCGGGTTGCTGCAGGTCAGGACCGGCGGTGTGGTGTCCACGACCGTCACGACTTGGTTGCATGAGTTCGTGTTGCCACAGGCGTCGGTGGCTTGCCACGTCCGGGTGATCACCGTCGGGCAGACGGCCGCGTTGGTCACGGTGTTGAGAATAATGATGGTGACGTTCGTGCCGCTACAACTGTCACTGGCGGTCGGCGCATCGAAAGTCCAGGTGGTGCCGCATAGGACCGTTTTGTTGGTGGCGCAGGTGAGGACCGGCGGCGTGGTATCGAGCACCGTCACGGTCTGGCTGCAGATCACGCTGTTGGTGCAGGCGTCGGTGGCCTGCCACGTCCGGGTGATCACCGTCGGGCAGACGGCCGCGTTGGTCACGGTGTTGAGAATAATGATGGTGACGTTCGTGCCGCTACAACTGTCACTGGCGGTCGGCGCATCGAAAGTCCAGGTGGTGCCGCATAGGACCGTTTTGTTGGTGGCGCAGGTGAGGACCGGCGGCGTGGTATCGAGCACCGTCACGGTCTGGCTGCAGATCACGCTGTTGGTGCAGGCGTCGGTGGCCTGCCACGTCCGGGTGATTACCGTCGGGCAGACGGCCGCGTTGGTCACCGTGTTGAGAATAGTGATGGTGACGTTCGTGCCGCTACAACTGTCACTGGCGGTCGGCGCATCGAAAGT
>CAYHFE010000025.1:0-23359 GCA_964355375.1 uncultured Verrucomicrobiota bacterium | reverse complement strand
CGGTGGCCTGCCACGTCCGGGTGATTACCGTCGGGCAGACGGCCGCGTTGGTCACGGTGGTGAGCACGGTGACGGTCGCGTTGGTGCCGCTGCAGGCGTCCACGACGGCCGGCGGATCGAAACTCCACGACGTACCGCAATTCACCGTCTTATTCGTGGCACAGGTCAGCACGAGCGGCGACGGGCAACCCGCTGTGTAAATCTGGCCGCCGCCATACACCACCGCGACCAGCTTGCTCGCATCGGACGAGGCAGCAACGCCGGACCACTGCCGGTTGCTCTCGTGCGCCGTCCAACTCACCCCGGAATCGGTGGAGCAGAAAATCTTGTTGCTGAAAGACACCGCCACCAGCTTGGTCCCGTCGTCCGACGAGGCAATGGAATCCCAACTGTGCGGGCCGCTACTGGGTTGCGCCGTCCAGGTCAACCCCGCATTGCCTGAAGTGTAAATCAGGCCGAGATACACCCCCGCCACCAACTTGCTCCCATTGGCCGACGAGGCGACGGATTGCCAATTCAAGCTGCCGCTGTTTCGCGGCGTCCACGTCACCCCGTAATCGGTTGAGGTATAAATGGGAATGCCATACCCCGCCGCGACCAGATATTGCCCGGTAGAATCCGACGCCACGGCATGCCAATGCTGAAGACCAATGCCCGTGCCCCGCGCGGTCCACGCAGCCCCATAGTTGCTCGAGGTGTAAATGAAGTCATTGTCCGCCACGGCGACCAGATATTGTCCGGTGGAATCCGACGCGACCGATGTCCAGGTCTTGTTGCCACTGGTTTGCACCGTCCACGTCCCTCCATAATTGCTGGAAGTGTAAATCTGACCAGGGCTCTGTGCCGCGACCAGATGCTGCCCGGTCCCATCCGACGCAACGGATGACCACGGATAGGGGCCGCTGG
This sequence comes from uncultured Verrucomicrobiota bacterium, assembly GCA_964355375.1. Lineage (GTDB taxonomy): Bacteria > Verrucomicrobiota > Verrucomicrobiia > Limisphaerales > SIBE01 > CAYHFE01. Next base: position 22,453 of record CAYHFE010000025.1, on the reverse strand, counting down.
CGGGCGGTGCCGTCCACGTCGTTCCGGAATTGGCCGAGGTGTAAATCAGGCCGTTATACGCGACTGCGACCAAATTGACCCCGTTGTCCGACGAGGCCACTCCAGTCCAAATTCGGTTCGTTTCGCGCGGTGTCCACGTCGCGCAAGCCACGCACTGTGCGACCGGAGTCACCGTCACCATCTGGCTGCAGGTATTGGTGTTGCCGCAAACGTCGCCCGCCACCCAGGTGCGGGTGATGACCAGCGGGCAAACGCCGTTCGTCACCGTGCTGAGAATGGAAAGCGTCAGGTTGGTGCCGCTGCAACTGTCAGTCGCGGTCGGCGGATCGAAACTCCAGGCCGTCCCGCATAGGATTGTCTTATTGGTGGCGCAGGAGAGGATCGGCGGTGTCGTATCGACGACTGTCACGGTCTGGAGGCAGGTCACGCTGTTCGTACAGGCATCCGTGGCCCTCCACGTGCGGGTGATGACCAGCGGGCAGGTTCCATTGGTCACGGTGTTGAGTATGGTGACCGGCACGAACCCCGGTCCGGCGGCGTTGCCGGGGCTGCAGTTGTCCGTGGCCGTGGGTGTGTCGAAGGTCCAGACGGCGCCGCACTGAACAATCTTGTTGGTGGGGCAGGTGAAGACTGGGGGCGTGGTATCGACCACCGTCACGGTCTGGCTGCAAGTGGCGATGTTGGTGCACACGTCCTGGATCTGCCAGGTCCGGGTGATGACCATCGGGCAGATCCCGTTGGTCACGGTGTCGAGCACAGTGAGGGTGACGCTAGTGCCGCTGCACGCGCCCAAAGCGGTCGGCGAGTCGAAACTCCAGGTTGTGCCGCAATTGACCGTCTTGTTGGTGGGACAGTTGGGAACGGGAGGGGAAGTGCCGCAGATGCCGTTGCCCGAGATAGCGAAGTCGAAGGGATTCGCGGTGCTGTCATTGTTGGCGATGTTGAGCGTGGCCGTGCGCAAGCCGGGGCCGCTGGGATCGAAGGTGACCGTAAAATCCCACCAAGCGCCACCGCCGGCGATGACGACCGGGACGGTAATGACGGGGCCAGCGAATTCCGACGCATTGCTACCGGTTAAGGTGATGCCGGTGACGGTCAACGGCGCGTTGCCGAAGTTTTTAACCGTGAAGGTGTGCGTTATAGAGGCGGCGCCGCAAATTGCGACGTTGAAAAAGGCCGTGTAGTCGCTTCCTGTAGGGGTGGGATCGCCACGCAAAATGCCCTCGCTCAACCCCCAGACGCTGATTTGCGGGGCGGTCGCAGGCAGTCCAGCCGCCAGCGCCAACGTGTGGAAGGCCGATGATCCGCTGAAGACACGGGTGAAGAGGGTACCTGCGGCGAGCGTCGAGGTGTTGACCGCCACCGGCGCGTTGCGCTGCGTCGGGGTGTTGTCGCCGAGCTGATCCTCGCTGTTCCTCCCCCAGGCGGCCAAGGTGCCGTCCGAGCATCGGGCCAAGTTATGGGCTGAGCCCGCCGTGATCGCCACCACCGTCTTGCCGAGCAGAGGCCCGCTTGCCATGGTTACTGCCACCGGCACGAGGCTGTTCGCCGTGCTGTTATTGCCGAGCTGGCCATAGTTGCCCTGGCCCCAAGCGACCAAGGTGCCGTCCACGCCCAGCGCCAGGCTGTGCGAATCACCCGCCGCGATGGCCGCCACGGGCCTGCCGAAAAGCGCGGATAGTCCCGACGCCGTATTCACGGCCACTGGCACCAGGCTTTGCGCCGTGCTGTTGTTGCCGAGCTGACCGGAGCTGCCCTGGCCCCAGGCTGTGACCGTGCCATCCGAACACAGCGCCAGGCTGTGATTATGCCCCGCCGCGATGGCCACCACCGTTTTGTTGGCGAGCAGGCCCGCCGTGTTGACCAAAGCCGGCCCGAGGCTTTGCACCGTGCTGTTGTTGCCGAGTTGGCCGGAGCCGTTGTTGCCCCAGGCGGCCAAAGTGCCATCCGAACAGAGAGCGAGGCTGTGGGCATAGCCCGCAGCGATGGTCACCACCGTTTTGTTGGCGAGCACTCCCGCGGTGTTGACCAACACCGGCACGAGACTTGGCGCCGTGGCACCATTTCCGAGCTGGCCGGAGGAGTTGTTGCCCCAGGCGACCACCATGCCGTTCGAGCACAGCGCCAGGCTGTAAAGCTGGCCGGCCGCGATGGCCACTATCCGGTTGGTGGCGAGCACTCCCGCCGTGTTGATCAACACCGGCACTAGGCTTGACGTCGTGGTGCCGTTGCCGAGCTGGCCGTAGATGTTCATGCCCCAGGCGGCCAGGGTGCCGTCCGAGCACAACGCCAGGCTGTGATTTTCGCCCGCCGCCAGAGCCACCACGGTCTTGTTGGTGAGCACTCCCGAAACTGTCACGGGCAGGTTTTGCATCACCGTGTTGTTGTTGCCGAGCTGGCCGGAACTGTTCCAGCCCCAGGCGTAGGGGCTGGTTTGCCCGCGTGCCAGTGGTGCGAAAGAGGATAGGGTGAGCGACAGGAGGAATCCCGCCAGGAAGTGACGATTGGTTTTGGTCATAAAAGAATTCGCGACCGCGCATCAAGTCGGACTGGGTGCGTCTTGATTTGGAGTCGTTCCGAGTCCTACAAAAGGAAAACCGGGAAAAGGATGCGAAATTTCTACAGAAATCTTTTCCGGTCCGGCGGCGGCGAAGCCCGCTAAAAAGCTCCCCTCCTGGGAGGGGCAGGGGTGGGTTCCCCGCGGATTCCGCTTTTCTCTTCACTACTCGCAAGAAATTTCCTAGCGTGCTTCTCCGTGAGGAGGCCCATCATTCCGTACAACCCCAAGCTCAAAGAATACGCCCGCGAGCGGCGGCGGAAAATGACGCTGGCGGAAGTGCTTCTCTGGAACGAACTGAAGCAGCGACAAATGTGCGGATACGATTTCGACCGGCAACGCCCGATCGACGAATACATCGTGGATTTCTTCTGCAAGGACCTGATGCTGGCGATTGAGGCGGATGGATGGACCCACGGTTTCACTCGCGAGCGAGATGAAGCACGGCAAAAGCGCTTGGAGGAACTCGGCGTTCGGTTTCTGCGATTCTGGGATTACGAGATTAAGAATGACATGGGATCGGTGCGAGGCCGCATTGAGTCGTGGATTCGGGCGAAGGAGCGGGAAAGATGACGGCACCCACCCCTACCCCTCCCAGGAGGGGAGCTGCGTGTGACGCATGGGTTGCCAGTTCGGCTCCTGGGAGGGGGGTAGATTCTCTGCATTGAGTTCTTGCATCATGGAAGCGTTCATTCGATGTCGTTCCGCGTCTTACAAAAAGAAGAGCGGCAAAAGAGTGGGGAATTTTTGCGGAAGTCTTTCGCGGTAGAGCGAAGAGTTGACTTTCAGCGACGTTCAGCAAAGCCGGAGAGCTCCACGGCTGACGGAATGAACCGTCTCGAACGCTACCGTTTGCGGTCAATTTCCGCCAAAATGGGAGCGCGGAAGATGCGGACCCGATCGTCGAGGCCGACGATTAACAGGGAACCATCCGGCGAAAATGCCACCGGCCCCACCGCCCCGGTTTCCAGCAAGGTGGCGACCTCGCGCCGCGTGGACAAATGCCAGAGTTTCAGCGAGCCATCGCCACCGGTCGAAGCCAGCGTCCGGCCATCCGGGGAAAACGCGACTTCTGCCGTGTGGTCGCGGTGACCGGCAAGCTGGCCCAGCGCGCGACCGGTGCGGGCCTCCCATAGACGAATGCCCCTCTCCGTGGTATCCGTGCTGACGAGGAGTTTGCCGTCGGGCGAGAAGTCGAGGAAGCGCAAGTGGCCAGGATCGTCCCGGCCATCCCTCAGCAGGGTGAGCGGGCGAGCGTGATGGCTGTAAAGGAGCTTGTCTGCTGTCATGGAAAACACCGCGATTTGCGAGTAACCCAGGACGCCCGCCGCCAGGAGGGTGCCGTCTGGTGAAATCACCACCGGACTGACGAGATTGGTGAACCTCGGCTGGCCATGAATGTGGTCCGGCAGGCCGAAGTCATGGAGCCGTCGGCCGGTGCGCGTGGACCAGACGCGCAACGAGCCATCGGCTTGGCCCAGCGCGAACAGCCCGCCGGCGGCGCAGAAGGAACCGACCCCGGCATGTTCGCGGTCCACCTCTCCCTCGAGGGATACCCTGCGGGTCACGGTCAGGTCTTCGAGTGAGCGCCATTCCAAGTCGATCCTGGTGTTCCCGGCGGGGTACACCGAGGAAGCGACGGTTCGTCCTCGGTCGTCAAAGCCTTCGTTGTGAGCCGTCGCACCGTTCAGGACAACCGTCCGTGGGCTGGAGCCAGGCTGTGTGGGCCAAACCTTGAGGTGGGTCCGACTCTGCCAAGCGGAGGTCCACCACTGGCCATCAGGTGAAAACATGAGACGCTCACGAAATCCCTCTCCGGTGTGCCCGAGCGCCTCCCTTGCGGAAGCAGTCGTTGACCACAGGCGGACCGTCCCGTCCCGCGCGGCGGAGGCCAATCGCTGGCCGTCTGGGAAGAAGGCAAGACTCGCGATCTCGTCGGTGTGGCCGATGCGTGTCGCGGTCAGTTCACCCGAAGGTACCGACCAAAGCCGGACAATCTGGTCCACGCCGGCGGTGGCCAGCACCTGACTGTCCGGCGAGAAGGCGAGCGCGCGAATCGCACCAGAGTGGCCGACGAGCTCGCGGACCAGGTGTTCCTGTTCGACCGACCTGATTTCGATGACCGGGGAGTTCGCTTCGGCGAGGGCCACCCAACGTCCATCGGGCGAGAATCCGAGAATGTTCCAAACCTTCCCGGAGCCGAACTTCTTGAGGAACCGGCGCTCGGGCAGCGACCAGAGTGTTACCCGATTAGTCAATGCCACCGTGTCCCAGCCCGAGGTGACGAAGTGTTGACCATCGCCCGCAAAGGCCACGAGTCCACCCGAGTCCGGGAGCGCCCAAATCTCGGTGCGATGCTCCAAGTCGTACAGTTTAACACAGCCAGTCCTTGCGTCGTCGGGACGCGCACAGGAGCCGACCGCCACAATTGGCGCGACGGGTGACATAACGGCAGATGAGTAAAGTGCCGGAAACGCGAACTCGATCGCGCCGTCAGCCAGATTCCAAACCCGGGCCGCGCGCCCCTCTCGACGCGTGGAGGAAACGACCTGGCGCCCGTCCGGGCTGAAGGACAGCCCGGTCACTGAGTCCGTATGATCGGGGTTGACCCATTGGGACAGTTGGCCGGGGGTGGGATTCAGATTGCCGACCTGGTTGGCAAGAAACGGCGTCATGCGGACCTTGGCGAGCAACGTGGCGGCTTCTTCCGGTTCGAGCCGACGTGTCTCTTTCGGAGGCAGGAGCTCGGTGCCAGCCGGTTGGTCCAAATCCCAGCGCCAGAGAAAGTCCTGACCGGCGATGGCCAGGGTCCGGCCATCCGGCGCGATGGCGACGGCGGAGGGCGGCCGGGGGAACCCGGTCAGCATCCGGAGGTGGTCCCCCTGACTTCGCCCCCAAAGCAAGCGCCACTCGAAGCCGCGGAAGTCCACCACGCCGGCGGGGTCTCCGGGCGCCGGGATGTGGGCCGCAAGGGTCGCGCGGGCGAGTCCGAGGTTCCCTTCACGCAGAGCGCGATCGGCCTGGAACATGTCCGCCGCGTAGAGATTTTCTCGGGTCTGGCGGACGGCCAGGCGGATTTCGGCATTGCCGACCAGGAGGACGGCGCTAATGACGCCGGGCGCGATGATGGCGAGGAGGCACAGCGCCGCCCGGGCGGGGTGACGCCGGGCCCACTTGAGGGTTCGTTCCCAGGCACCGGAGCGCCGGGCCTGAATCGGCTCATGGCGCAGCCAACGCTCCAAATCTTCCGCCAGTGCCTCCGCCGAGCGGTAGCGTTGCGCGGGGTCTCTCTGCAGACATTTCAGACAGATCGTCTCCAGGTCGCGCTCGACCCGATGATTGATCGAACTGGGCCGGCGGATCTCCTGCTCCACCACCTGGCGCAGCGTCTCCAACGGAGTGTCCGCTTGAAAAGGCGGACGGCCCGTGAGCAGTTCGTAGAAAATGGCGCCGAGGCTGTAAACGTCCACGGCGGTGGTGAGGCCCTTGCCGCCGGCCGCTTGTTCAGGGGCGATATAGGCGGGCGTGCCCAGGACCGTGCCGCTCAGGGTTAAACTGCTCTCTGCCTCAATTTGCTTGGCCAAACCGAAATCGGTCACCAAGGGCTCATCCCGTTCATCCAGCAGAATGTTCGATGGCTTGAGATCGCGATGGAGGATGCCGTGCTGGTGGGCGTGATGGACCCCGCGCGCGATCTTGGCGATGAGGGCGGCGATCTCCTTGAACTCGTAGGAGCCGACATGAGGAGGCTCGGTTCTCTCTTTGGGGGTCACGATCCCAGCGCCCGATGTCAGAGCCTCCTCACGTCGTCTTCTCCGCGAGAGATGGTCGGCCAGGCTGCCGCCTGGAGTGAATTTCATCGTGAAATAGGGTCGGCTTTCATGTTCCCCCACCTCATGAATGGGCACGATATTCGGGTGCTCCAGGCTGGCGACGGCCTCGGCTTCGGCGCGAAACCGTCTCATGTCCGCTTCCCCCGGCAGTCGCGTCGTCAGGATCATCTTCAAGGCCACGACCCGATCCAGGCTAATCTGCCGCGCCCGATAAACGACCCCCATGCCGCCGCGCGCGATTTCGCTCAAGAGCTCATAGTCGCCGAAAATGCCCAGGGAATCGGCCGGTTCATCGCTGCTCGAAGGGAAAAGCGAAAGGGGCGGGTCGGCGACGGCTGGGTCCTCGATTTCCGGATTCAGCAGCGATGCCCAAAGGCACTTCGGGCACAGCCCTTCCACCGCGCTGGCGGTCAGGGTGCTCTGGCAAATCGGACAATGCGTGGGACCCGACATGGTTTCTTCGTTCGTTCTCCGTACAAAAAGAAATCTCGGAGAAAGGTGCGCGGTGCTTTCGCAAAACCTTCAACCTAGAAAGAACCGTTCAACCAAGGATGAACACGAATTCCAAGAGGTTGTGAATGGGTTCGGATTCACCTTCTGCCTGAAGACGGTTCGTCCTTTCTTATCCGTGTCAATCCGGGTCCATCGGTGGTTTCTCATTCTTCAACTGCCGGATTCTGGTTCAACCTCCAAACGCCGTGAAGAGGTCGCGAATCTCTTGTTCGATGTCTTCCGGGCGCGCCACCGTCTGGGCGATCTCGTTCCTGATTAACTCGCGAAAGCGCCGCCGCAAGCGATGCACCAGCCCCTTGACCGCGGCCAAGCTCAGGTTCAAGCGCGCCGCCGCCGCGGCCAGGGAATCGGTTCCTTTCTCGCCGAGCAGGAAGATCTTCACCTCGTCAAAGCGCCGGGTCTTCTCGCCGCCGTCGCATTCCTGGCGCAAGCGCTCCAGGGCGCGACTGAGGAGGGTTTCGGCCCAGCGGCGCTCGAAGATCTTGTCCGGCGTCAAGTCATCCGCGGGATCGAGTTGGTAGCGGCCTTCGGCCATCTCTTCATTCAACGAAAAGAGCGGCACCCCGCCCCCGCGCTTTTGACACCGCGCACGGTTCCATTCATTGGCCAGGAGGTTTTTCAGGGAGGCGAGGAGAAAGGAGCGAAACCTGCCTTTCTCGCGGTTCACCGAAGCCAGGGCCTGGGTGGCGAGCAGATGCGAAAAGAAATCCTGAGTTAGATCCGCCGCTTCATGTGGCCCATAGCCCTGCCGCCGCGTGAACGAATAAAGCGGATACCAATAAGCCTGGCAGAGCGTTTCGAGAGCGGCGGCGGACTGGGGCGAATGCTCCTGACCCGCCAACAACACCACACTCCAATGGGTGCTGGCGAAATCCCGCCCGGTACTCCGGGCTCGCAAAAATTGATCAGACAACGACATGAACTCTCCAACGACGTCCCCAAGGGATTGAGAGAATGATAGCCTCGCCGAGGGGGGAAACGCAACCTCCCGCGGGAAAGATGCAGCAGTTCTCATTTTGACAAGGATGTAGTCCCGGATTCAGCCGGACGCGACGTTAAAACCGGCTCAAGCCGGGACTACATACGCCGAACGGTAGGTGCCCTGGGTCAAATTGAGAATTGCTGGGGAAGATGGGGTGACCGACGGGATTTGAACCCGCGACAGCCAGAACCACAATCTGGAGCTCTACCAACTGAGCTACGGCCACCATCCGCGGAAGTGAAAGTAGTTTTGTTCAAGTGGAGCGTCAAGCTTCCCTTGTTTTCGGCTTGTGACTGCGGCGGCTCAACTCGCTCCGGGCGAGCTCCCGCAGTTTCGACAAATCCACGTCCCCCTCAGAGGCTGGAAGGATGGTCTTCTCCGGCTGGGCGGCCTCGGAGGTTTGGTTTGATTCGATCGAGGAGATGAATTGAGGCGCTCGCTTGAGTTTCAATTGCACCAGCGCATGCAGATCCTCGACCACGATTTCCGCCGCGTCGCGCTCGAGCAGGATCAACAAGAGCCGATAGACCCGCCGGGCCTGATGGTTTTCGAGCGAGGCCTGGTCCGCGGGCGCTTCGAGAAGAAGACTCAGAATCTTGATCAGCGGCTGGGCCGCGCTGACATCCCGGAGGCTCACCAGCGAATCCGCCGCGTCCAACTGCACAAATGGCGAGGGGTCCTTAAGGTCCAACCGGAGCACATCGCGTCCACGCGCGTCTCCTGCAGCCGCCAACGCGTGCGCGGCGGCGCGCCGAATGGTTTGGCTCTTGTTCTTCAGTGCGAGGATCAGACCGTCATCATTGAATCGCCCGAGCTGCATCAAGGAAGTCCGGGCCGAAGAACGGGCTTCGGCGTCCGGTGAATTCAACGCCTCGACCAACGCACGCACGTCCGAATCGGCTCCGAACGGGGAGGAGCGGACGGGCTCCGACCGCTCGACGGCCTTCGCCTTGAGGGTGCTCACGACTGGTTTCGAGCCCCGGTCGCCGCCGGGGCGTTTGGCGGGATCGGCGGTCGAGCCGAGCAATTTGCTCTCGCCCTCGCGCAACGCGGCGACGAAGCGCGGCACTCCAGACTTGGATTCTGGGGACTTGGCCCAGTCCGGATCGATTTGCCAGAGGGCTTCGGCCAGAGGTTCCACGGCCGAATGCCCCATGCGCACGCACACAGCGGCAGCGGCTTCTCGGACGGCGGGATTGGAATCCTTGAGCGCCGCGACGAGCGGTTCAATCAGGCCATTGCCAATCTTCACCAAAGCGGCTGACGCCGCCCGGCGGGCTTTGGCTCCGCCGTGCTGCAGGACGGCCACGAGCGGGATGATCGCCCGGGGATCCTCCCTCTGACCCAGGGCGTGGGCGGCCGCTTCCTGCACGTTCTCGTTCGAGTCGGCCAAACTCTCCATCAAGGCGTCAAACGCCACGTGTTCTCCGACTTCGCCGAGCATGGTGGCCGCGGCTTTGCGCATCTTCTCATCGCCGCTTCGCAGGTTCGTCACCATCGTCGGCACCGCGCCTCGCGCCGCGTCGGACTTGGCCCAGTTGGGGTCGATCTTCCACAAGGCCTCGGTGGCGGCTTCGCGGACTTCGCTATCCTCCAGGGCGGCCACCAAGGGCTCGATCGCTGCGGGACCGATCCGGACCAAAGCCGCGGCGGCCGTCTCCCGGACGCCGGTCTTGTTATCCTTGAGGGCTCCCATTAAGGGCGTGACGGCTCGGGCGCCGATTCGAACCAAACCGGCCGCGGCCGCTTCTTTGATTCCGAATTCCCCATACTTAATGGCCGAGATCAGTTGCTCCACCGCCGCGGCATTTCCAATCTGTCCCAGAATCACGGCCGCGGCTTCGCGCACCGCCGAATCCCGCTCATAGAGGGCCAGACCCAATGGAATCACGGCTGGAGTGCCGATCCGAACCAGCGCGTCCTCGGCCGATTGACGAGCCTCGTGGTGCTTGCTCTTGAGGGCATGGACGAGAGACCGGACGGCCGGAGCTCCGATGCTCACCAAAGCATCGGACGCGGATTGCCGGACGCGCGGATTCTTGTCCTTCAGTGTAGCGAGCAAAGGCTCGATAATTCTGGGATCATCGATCTCGCCCAATTTCCTGGCCGCCTCCTCACGCTTCCTCCAGTCATCGGCCTTAAGCTCGCGCAACGTCCACCAGAGCATAGCGGTATCCTTTCCCAGGAACAATGAGAGGGTTCGTTGTCCAAAACGTGTCGCTGCGGCGCGCGACGCTGGCCATCCAGATCATCCGTCTGTGATTCATGAGTCTTTTAAGTTGTTCTCGCACTCAGTGCCAAACAGAGAGCGAAGCACCTGCCACGCCAATGAAGTTCAAACGGGCAGAAGCGCCGCACAAAACATTAAGTCAAGCGCACCAAACCCGCCCCAGATTCCCGCTCGAGCAACGTTTCAAGATCGGCCGATCTCATCGCAAGTATTTGCCCAAGCGTGACATATACGAATACTCAGATCAAGCCGTTAAGCCCGCACTCGCAGCCCGTGTGGCGTCTCCCGACGGGCGGTGCTGCCTCGTGGGTGGCCGGAGCCATCCTCTGGCTGGACCGGGAAAGATTCCCTACCGCCTCAAAATGCCGGTCCGAATTAGGGCGTGGCCTTGAGCCGATCCATCACAGTCCGGGCAACCTGAGGAATGATCTCCCGTTCGTTGGCGTGCCCAACGGTGAACGTGACCAGGATGAATTTGACGCCGCCCGCCAGTTCGAGATAGGCCGCATCGTGCCGGGTCTCGCTCGTCCAGCCGGCTTTGGACCAAAGTTTGTCGCCGGCGGCGAGTGCGAGGCCCGTGAAATCCCGCGCTTGCCCATCGGCCGGACCCGACTTCGCCAACGGGTCTCGCGCCATCAGCTTCATCATCTCGGCGGAGCGGACCTGGGAAACCGCTTGACCCAAGACGATCTCGGCCAAGAGGCGCGCCGTCGCCTCCGTCGTCAGCCAGTTCCGATGATTCGGCTGATGGATCTTGATGGATTGACTTTCTCGACCGTACGGACCTTCACACCAAGGTTTGCGGTTCACATTGATCCCCGAATAGCCGAGCCCGGCGAAATACCGGTTCACCGCATTCCGTTTCTCATACCAGACAACCATTTCGACCGGAGATAGCTCAGGGCCGCTGGTTGTGTCCGTCAGTAAATCCACCAAGTAATGGGTCGCCTCGTTGCTTGAATCCACAATCATGTCGCGCATCGCTCGGCGGACTTCCTCCGTGTCCTGGAATTTGCCGTCCTCGAGCCATCGGTGGGTGGCCACCAAATAGAACAACTTAACGACGCTCGCGGGATACACCTGAACGTGGCCGCGGTAACTGCCCTGAACCACGTTTTGGCGGTCGCCAAGGTCAACCAAAGTCACGGCCAATTGGTTGGTCTCCAGTTTCTTGTCCGCGAACTTCTCCAAAGTGATCCGAGCCGCTTCCTCCACGATGCTCTGAATGTTTTTTTGGCGGGCGGTTTGGCTCGGGGCGGTCTGAGCTTGAGCCGAACAAACGAGGGTGAGAAACCAGAAGCCGATTTGCAGAGAGTTTCGTCCCAGACGAGCAAGCCGGAGATTGGGAAGAATCATAGGCAGGTTCAGCTTTCCGCCGGAAGGAGCAAGCCTCCGTCATTCGGCGCACTCTCTCGCTTCAGGCAACGCATCACGGAATCCCCGTGCTTGAGCATCTTGACCTCTCGCCAGCCGCTTGGAAGGCTGAGGGTATCGCGCTTGGTGTGACCGAGAACGAATACTCCGTTGGGCTCGAGCAATCGGGGGAGAACGTCGTCATCCAGGAGCTGCTGGGCGAAAGAGGTCGAACGGCGGCCCATGTTTTTCTCTCCGTAGGGCGGATCCGCCAGAATGAGGTCAAACTGACGACTGGCTCCAGCCAGTTGAGCCAAAGCGCTAAACGCATCCTGAACCCGGAGTTCAAAGCGGGTCGGGTCGAGGCCGATCGCCTCGAGATTCTCTCGGATCATGCGCGCGTGGCGATGGGCTTTCTCCACGCTCACGACCTGGGTGGCGCCGCGGCTCAAGCATTCGAGACCGAGAGCTCCGGAGCCGGAAAAGAGTTCCAGAACGCGGGCTTCCGGAACCAATCCCCCCAAGCTGTTGAAAAGCGCCTGCTTGACGAGGTCAGGCGTTGGACGAACGTCAAACCCTTTCGGCACTTTCAGGAGACGTCCGCCGGAGGTTCCGCCAATGATGCGCATGGTCGCCAGGGGGTTGCCGGGTGGTCCATTCGTCGGTTCCGCGACGCCACGCATCGATCAGGTTTCCCGCTGGATCAAGGTCCAGATATCTTCAAAACTGAGCTTGATCAAGAGCGGCTCGCCGTGGGCGATTTGCACCCAGACGCCCTGTTGGTGCGGGTCTTGGGAGATCAGCGCTATGTGCGCGGTGTTCAAAATAATTTCCTCCTCGCGTTTTCCTTCGAGAAGATCATACACGCGGGTCACACGAATCAAGGCCATAAGGTGAAGGGGAAAAGGCGACCCCGAGGAGGGTCGCCCGGTCGGAAACAATACCCAAGGAGGCTCAGAGTCCCTGGCCGATCATGTACTTCAACAGGTCGCCCACCCGGTAGCTGTAACCCCATTCGTTGTCGTACCAGCTCACGAGTTTGAAGAAGCGTTTGTTGAGTTCGATTCCAGAACCTTGATCGTAAATGGATGAAGAGGTGCAATGGATGAAATCCGAGCTCACCACCTCGTCGCTCGTGTATTCAAGAATGCCCTTCAAATAGGTCTCGCTCGCCCGCTTCATGGCGGCGGAGATCTCGGCGTAGCTCGTTTCTTTGACCGTCCGCACGGTCAAATCGACGCAGGAAACCGTCGGAGTGGGCACGCGGAACGCCATGCCGGTGATCTTGCCCTTGACCTCCGGGCAAACCAGACCGACGGCCTTGGCTGCGCCGGTGGTCGAAGGGATTATGTTGATGGCCGCGCTGCGTCCGCCCTTCCAGTCTTTCTTGCTCGGACCATCGACGGTTTTTTGCGTGGCGGTGTAAGAATGGATCGTGGTCATCAAGCCCTCTTCGATGCCAAAACCCTCTTTCAACAACACATGAACGACCGGGGCCAGGCAGTTGGTCGTGCATGAGGCATTCGAGATGATCTGATGCTTGGCCGGATCATACTTCTCATGGTTCACCCCCATCACCACGGTGATATCCTCGTTCTTGGCCGGCGCTGAAATGATCACTTTCTTGGCCCCGGCGGCGAGATGACCCTTGGCTTTCTCGGCGTCGGTAAACAAGCCGGTCGATTCGATGACGACATCGACGCCCAATGCTTTCCAAGGCAGGCCGGAGGGGTCTTTGGCCGAAACGACGTGGATATCCGTCCCATTCACCACCAGCACATCATCCTCCGGCTTATCCGCGGAGGATTTCTTCGAGCTGACCTGACCCTGAAAACGTCCCTGGATGGAATCATACTTGAGCAAGTAGGCGAGATTGTCCGCCGGAACGATATCGCCGACCGCTACCACTTGAACGTCCTTGCCGATCAGACCCTGTTCGACCATTGCGCGAAACACCAAACGCCCAATTCTTCCAAACCCATTGATTGCGACTTTGATTGCCATAATGATTTCCTTTTCTAATTTAATTTACACTCAATCAGAGGGGAATGTTAGCCCTGAGCCTCGGACCGTCAACGCTGAATTCCGCCCGTCGAGCCGCGCCGGGGCGGTGGACCAAGCTCAGTCGTGGCGCAGATTTCCAGTCTGCCGGCATTGAATTCATTAGCGTCTATCGGCGTGAATTAGCGGTTCCACTGAATGGACACTGCCTTCCATGAACCAACCCACCCCTGCACCCCTCCCAGGAGGGGAACTGGCCACCAGCACGCGCCTCGAAGCTCCCCTCCTCGGAGGGGACGGGGGTGGGTTCATGGCGCCGATTCACGTCCAATCGTTGGAGGTGTTCCCTACCCATGATTCCGCCGGGCCGCCCACCAGCCGGCGAGCGCTCCGGCCAAGTGTCCCTCCCAGGAGACGCGACCGCGTTGCGGAAGAATGCCGAAAAAAATCCCGCCGTAGAAAACCAACACCAGAACGGCCACGAGGATGGAGCGCCAGCTCCGCATCCACCAACCGGCGGCGATGAGGTAGGCGACCAGGCCGTAAACGATGGAACTAGCCCCGATGTGGATGGTCCCAGTGCGTCCGATCAACCAAGTGCCCAACCCACTCACGAGCCAGATGAGAGCCAGCGTCCGCTCCGGGTGATAACCGCGATCCGCGAAAAGCAGGATCAGCAGGACGAAGAGCGGCACGGCATTCGCCAAGAGATGCGCGAGGTTCAGGTGCAACAACGGACTGAGAAAAACTCCGAGCAATCCCGGAACCGTCCGCGGCATGATCCCGAATTGGTCCAAAGAAATCGGCGAAAGATAATCCAGCAATTCCGCCAGGAAGAGCGCGCCCACCAACCACGCGCTGGTTTCGACTGCTTGCGACCCTTGGTCTGAGCCCGATCGTTTCATCCTGAACACGCCGCCTCACGGCTGGTCTGACGCGCCGGCCACGATCAAGTTGTCGAATCGAATCGGAGTTCCCGAAAAAGGATTGCCCCAGATCGACGCCCTTCCGGCGGGAGGTTCTTCGGTTTCCGTGATCTGAATCGTCGGGTAGGTGGGTTCCGCGGTCCCGGAAATCCAGGCCTTCCCCCAGATGGTCCACTCTCCTTCCTTCGTTTTCCGCATCTGCAAACGCAACTCGACCCATTGGCCCGATGACCACTCGAACGGCACACTCGACTTGAGGGCATCGCTGCGAAAGAGCTCGAGGGCTTTCTTGGCCGGGCTCGCCTGGAGGCGAAAGCCGCCCACGCCGTTCAGCCCGACACCGAAGGCGGGGAAGCGGCGCCCTTTTCCCGTTCCCTGGATTCGCGCCGCCACCACGAGACCCTCCTTCTCGGTTGGCCCGAACAAGACGCCAAAGGTGTCCAGCGGCGCGCCCGGAAGTTCGAGAAACTTATTGTCGCCTTCCTGTTTCACGGCGAAGGCCCCGTCCAACACCAGCATGTCTTCAGGCATCGAATTCAGAGCTGCCTTCTCGAAGTTGTTTTCGTAAAGCGCCCGGGGTTTGGCCGGCGCGGCCGCCTGGCTTTCCTGCGTCATCGAACCCAAGCCAAAGCCGGTCAGCAGAATCATGAGTAATCCCGATTTCATCGTCAGTTCCATTCTCATTCCAGTCGCCTGTTTCATCGCTGGCCTTTCCATCATTTCATTCGCTGCGCAAGCCTTCGAGCAAGCGCCCGCGCAAAGCGAATCCCGCGGCCGCCCACGTCCAGATTATTCCGCTCAGCCAGACCAAGGCCAGCGTCACCCCGAGCGAGCGAAAGGGTATCCCGGCGCCCGGCGCGAGGAGTGCGGGGACCACGGCCACGGCCGCCGCCAAGGTTCCGATACCCAAGCCCAGCAAGAGCAACGCTCCATGTTCAGCCATGACCAGCCACCGCAGCGCGCGTCCCCGGAACCCGACGGCCAGCAAAAGAGCCAACTCCCCTCGCCGCTCCAAGACGTTGCGCAACACCACCACCCCCAAACCCGCGCTGCCCAACAACAAGCCCAACCCGCCCAACACCTGGAACGTGTTCAAATAGGTATTCTGCACCGCGTTGAAGGCCGCCAACCGCCGGGCCGCCGGTGTCAATTCCAAACCCACATCGCGCAGTCCCCGGGACAGCGCGCTGGCGACCGATTCCAGCCGGTTCGACGGCGCATCCACCAGAAACATTCGATACCCCTCCTCGTTGGGAAACCGGGCGACAAACTCATCCTCGGCCAGGAGCAGATTGCCCTGAAGAACGGAGTTGGCCACCGACGCCACAAGCCGAATCTTCAAGGTGCGCCCTTGCTCGTCGGTGTAATCTATAATGTCGCCAACCTGTTTCCCGAGCGCCCACTGGATCGAGGCTTGATCGCCAATGGCCGGGACAACGTCGTCGCTCTCCCGCCTTTTCAACAACAACCAGGGGTGGTCTTTGCCGAGTCCTGGAGCCACCCGGGCAAAGGTGAAGGCCTTCCGTTGATCAAGCCACTCGGGTCGCACCCCCAATAATCGGGGTTTTTGCGCGCGATTCAAATTGAGGCAACTGGCATCCTCGCCGTCCCGCACGCGCATGGGCACGACCTTGACTTCGCCCAAAGCCGCAGCGTCCAAGCCGAAAAAACTCCGCCCGGCCTCGTCATTGAGATCCTGCACCACCGGCAACGTGGACTCGCCGACCAAGGCAAAACCGCCCGTGCCCGAAGAGCGTTTCTCCGCGTCGGATTGGGCGTCCAACTGGAATGCTCCGATGGCGGCGATCAAAAAACTGCCGCAGGCCAGAAGACCGATCGTGGCCAGGCTTCGTTTCTGGCGACGGGCCGTGCCGCGCACCGCCAACCAGGTTAGGTTGGGCCACCGGCCGCCGCTTTGCCGATCGTCTCGCGACCCGAATCGATCACCGGAGAGGACCGCGAAACTTCCGGCCACCAAGCTCAATCCGGAAATCAATAACAGAGCCCCGGCTCCAAAAAACGCTCCGGGCATGCCCGTTTGCGCTGACGCCGCCAACCCAATAACCAACAACGCGAGGACTGCGGCGCCGCCTCCCCACCAAAAGCCTCGGTTCCTTCCGCGAACGATTCGCGGTCGGGGGGCCGACTCCATTCCCGCCCCAGCGGCGAGCAGTTCAAAAGCGGGACGTTGCGCCTGCTTTCTCAAAGCCAGCCAGATGGTCAGAACGGCCACGAAGGTGCTGGCGACCGCGCCGATGACCAAAGTCCGGACATCAGCATGAAATTCCAAAGCCGAGGTGCCGACGGCGTCGCGCCACACCGTGGTCAATCGGTGGAGCAGGACGCGGGCGTAGCCAACTCCGCCGATCGTTCCGATCAGGCCACCGAGCAGAGCCAACATGGCCCCTTCCCCGAGGAGCAAGCGCCGCACCTGTTTCGGGGTAAAGCCCAGCGCCAGCAAAATCCCGACCTCATTAGTCCGTTGCTCGATGCCCAATTGAAAGAGCAGCGCCATGAGCATCAGCGCCGCGACGATCAGGAAGAAACTGAACCCAAGAAAAAGCTGTCCGAAATCCTGGGACTGGGAGCTTGCGGCCAAGGCCTGTTCCAAGACCGGCTGAAACTGAAGGCCCATGGCCTCGGGAGCGAGAGAGCTCTTGATCGAGCGGACAACGGTTTCCGGATGGGCGCCAGCCGGGTAGCGCACGGAGGTCAGACGGCCGAAGCGGTTGCCCCAAATCGCCTGGCCGGCCGCCAAAGTGACAAAGGCTTTCGGTGTGCCGCGGAAATCCTCCCAGAACTTCTGGTCCTTCTCCCGAATTTTGCCGGTGTCAATCGGGAAACCGGCATCCCACTCGCGGCAATTTTTCGCATCTTTCATCCCGGGAAAATCGGGCATCAGGGTCGGGTCGGACGCCGGACCGCCCGCAGGAAGGATCGCCCGAATTTTGAACTTGGTGATCTTCTCCTCCAGTTTTCGGCCGAGCCCCACGACGTAGTACTTGAGCTCCAGTTCGTCCCCCGGCTTGGCCTGAAGATCGTCGGCGAGCCACGGGCTGACGAGAATCTCATTGTCGCGCATGTCCGGCGGCACCACCGGCGCCCCCATGGCGGTCACCATTGAGTAGGGTGTGCTTCGGTCGCCCAGACGCAACTCGTTCACGAAGTAAGTGAGAAGGCCGGACGCCGCTGTCGCGCCTTGGAGGGCCGCCCGACCCGTGGCTTCGTCCAGAAACACCCGGGCCGTCCGAAGCTCCACTCCCGCCGAGCCGGGCAATTCCCGCAGCTCCAATTCGGCGTCCGCCAGCTCCCAACCGTTCCGCAAGGCCCCGGCCGCAACGAGCAGGACAGCCGATTGGCTGGGTCCCACCAGGATCAGATTGGCCCGACCGGGCACTTTCAACCTTTCCTGCAGCATCGCGAGAGAGACAAACGCATTGAATGGCGGGATCTGATTGGCCTGCAGGCTAAATGCCCCCATTTCGTCCTCCGTGGCGATGCCGGAGAGGGTCAAGCGCAGAGCCACCGAGTAATCCTCTTGCGGAGAGATCGGCGCGTCGCGCGAAAGCTGAGTCGGTTTGGGCACGCGCACCAAAACCACGTCACCGACCTTGACGGCCAACTGCCTGGCCAGTCTTTGATTGACCACGATCTCGTCCGTCGATGGCGCACGAAACGCCAGATTTCTTCCGCTCAGACTCCAGAAACGCTCGTCCACACCGAGGATTTGCACGTGATTGGCCCGGGCTGAGTCGTCCGCCGTGTTGGCCGTCGCCGGCAGTTGCAAGGCGGGCGCGACGATTGCGTCCAAAGGATTTTCGAAAGCCTTGGCCAGGACGTCTCGAAAGAGTCGATCGTGCGAGGCCAAGGCCAGCGGCGTCCGGCCCACCCGAACAACCGCCATTTGCCGGAGGCTTTCACGCACGGAATCGCCCACCACCAACGCTCCGATCAAGACGGTGCTGCCAATGGCCGCGCCAAGGAAGGTGCCCCAGTGAGCCCGGGCGTGGAACCGCAGGCTGCGGACGACGAGAGTCCAGGTGGTCATGATTGGGTGGACAATTTCCCGCCTCTCAATTCAAGGACGCTACCCATTCGCCTCGCCAATTCCAACGCGTGGGTCACGACGATCAGGGTCACCCCTTCTTCCCGGTTCATCTCGACCAGCAGTTGGCCCAGCTTCTGGGCGGAACCATGGTCGAGCGCGCCGGTCGGCTCATCGGCCAGAAGTATCTTCGGCCCATTGATCAAAGCGCGCACGACCGCCACACGCTGCCGTTCACCCCCGGAAAGTTGACCGGGTCGATGCCGCATCCTGGAGTCGAGGCCGACCCGCAACAGCAGGCGCCGCGCGCGTTCTTCCGCGCCCTCGCGAATGGCGGTGTCCTTCGTCGCCAGAGTCGGGACGAGGACATTCTCCAACACGGAACACTGTGGCAGGAGATGATGAGCCTGAAAGACGAAGCCGATCCGGCGATTCCGTATCTCCGCGAGCTTCGATTCGTCCATCTGACTCAAATCGTCGCCGGCCAGAAGGACCTGCCCTTCCGAAGGCCGATCCAGAGTGCCCATGATGTTGAGCAACGTGCTCTTCCCCGAACCGGAAGGACCGATGATCGCCACGGATTCCCCGGCATCAATTTCGAGATCGATCGCCCGAAGAACGAAGATGGAGCTCGAATCGCCGAAGGACTCGAAACGCTTGCCCACGTTGGTCAACTTCAACAGCATGGCCGACTATCAGGTCAGTCGCGGCGGAATTCAAAATAAAAAGCCTTCTGCACGAGACGATCCCCCAAGGCATCGTCACCGTTGAAAGGGGTGGAACGGCCAAACTCGGCCGTTCTCGGCGGCCTGTCTGCCAAACAGGCAGGCCACTCGCCGCCGAGTCTGGGAAGGCCACTGAACTCCCGAAACTGTCAAAAGTCGGAACTGGCCCTTTTCCGGGGTGGGGGAAAGTTGTGGGATGGCTTTCTGAGCATCCGAGGTCCGATGGCTCCGGCGATCGATCACGATCGGCTGGAAGGCACCAGGAACGATCAGGCGCCGGGCTGGGCGCTTCGCTCCTTCCGGCCAAGCGCGCCTCGCTTCGGTCACGTCGCTCCGAGGAGCGAACCGACTTTGGCAAAGGCCGCCATCGTTTCCGTGCCGAGTTTTTCGATGTCCTCCATGGGCAGGGCCATACGTTCGGCCGCGTCCTTCTTCATTATCATTGGTTCTTTTTTCTTGGCGAGCGTGGCTTCCACTTGCTTGCCAATCGCGTCCGCGACGTGGACAGCGTCGCAGACCAAGTCCCCACCATCTTCCGGGTTGTGATGAAACGTGATGCCGTTGACGATGCTCTCGTGCAGTCTCCAATGGCGAGCGATCAATCCGCCGAGCTCGCCGTGATTAACACCCAGGATTTGGCTCTCCGCTTCGATTTGGGTGAGAGCCCCAGTCGTCTGGGCCTCGCCCAGCAGATTGAGGATTTCCGGATCGAGGAATCGGGCCATAACCAGCTTGCCGATGTCGTGGAGCAGAGCGGCCGTGGACGACGCGGGCGGAATCGTTTTCCGGCAGAATTTGGGGAACAACTCGGCGACCAGCATGCACATTACGGAATGGCGCCAGAGTTCACCCTCCTTGTAGCCATAAGCCGTGACCTGGGGACGGAGGAGCGGTCGGGTGTGCGACGCCATCGCGAGCGAGAGCACGCGCCGGGTCCCGAGGCGCGAGACCGCCTCATGCACGGTGGTGATCGTCATGGCCGAACCGCTGAAGGCAGAGTTGGCCATCCGGAGCAATTTCACCGTCAAAGCCGGATCCACCCGAATGCAGTCGGTGATCTCCTCGACATTGCTCTCGGTTCCACTCAAGAGGGAGACGAGCTTGACGACGCTGCCTGGAAGCGGCTGCAGCTCGTCCGCTTTTTTGATCAAGCTGTCGATGTCAATGATGTTCATACTGGGTCGCTAGGTACGAAGTCACGTCAGATCATGGGGCGGTTGGAGCGCCGGTCGGTTGATAATAAACAGTCTTCTCGGCTGGGATGAGCGTGTAAGCGCCCTCTGTTTCATCGAGAGCCTCCTGCGCGCCGATCAGCAGGTAGCCGTCCGGCTTCAGCACTCCCAGCACCTTGGCGAGAATGTCCTTTCTGGCGTCCGGGCTCATGTAACGCACGACATTCCTCAATAACACCACATCCACCGGGGTCAGCGCTGGCCATTCCCCCACCAGATTGATTTCATCAAACGCCACCAGCTTGGTCAGGTCCTCCTTGATGATGTAATTCGATCCATCCTTGCGGAAATACTCCTTGATCATGACGGGCATGACTCCGCGGTGAACTTCGATCTCGTCAAACCGCCCTTCCCGGGCCTTGGCCAAGGCCTCACGGGAGAGGTCGGTCGCGTAGATTTCGAAGTTCCAACTGAGTAATTGGGAGAAGTAGCGGTGGACCATCATCGCGATGGAGAACGCTTCCTGGCCGCACGAACAACCCGCGCACCAAATGCTCATGGTTTGCTCGCGAAAACGCTTCATCTCCAGCGTCCGGATGATGTGGTTCCGAAGGAGTTCAAAGGGCTGATTGTCCCGGAAAAAAGCCGTCTCCTTGGGCAGCAGTGCGTCCACCATCTCCGTCCGGAAGGCGTCGCTATTCTCCTTCCGCGCTTGGGTGATCAAATCTTCGACGGAATTGATCTTGTGGTGACGAGCCAGGGGCAACAGGCGAGCCTCGACCAGGTACTTCTCCTTTTCCGGGAGCAGGATCCCGGCCTGGGACCCCACCACCATCTGAACATAACAAAATGATAGAGTACTGATCGACATAATGCTCTGCTCTCCGTCGGCCGGCTGGCTGCGCCGGAAGCGCCAGTCAAACAGGGACCGTTCAAACGGTCAGCGGCGGACGCGAACTCATCGCTAAGTGTCAAAGCCAAGGTAAGAGTTGAACACTCCCCAACTCAAGAAAAAACCGGGCGGCTCGTGTTTCATTCCACTTTGCTTTCAAGTTGAGCGCAATTAGCCCTCACCCGTCCTTCGGACACCCTCTCCCATCCGATGGGAGAGGGACGGGGTGAGGGAGCAGTTAGTCTCATCTTGATCGCAAATTCGAATCAGCGTCGAAAAGCCCGATCGTCCCGACGTCCGTCGGACACCAGATAGGCCAGGAGATCATCGATTTGCCTGGGTTCGAGGACATTGATAATCCCGGTCGGCATATTGGAAACTTTCGACCGACTCCGCCTCTTGACGTTGCGCTTGGGGACAGCCCTGTCTTCGGGCGCGAGAGGATTCACCCGAATCACGAGGGTTTCATCGTCCTCCCGCTCCAAACGGCCGGCGATGATCTCCCCATCGAGGGTTTCGATTTCCGTCCCGGCGTACTGCTCGGAGATCACTTTGGATGGCAGCACGATCGATTCCAGCAGGTCATGAAGCGTGAGGCGTTGGCCGATTCCCGTCAACTCGGGTCCGACGCTGCCCCCTTCGCCGGCAAAACGATGACACTGCACGCAACCGAGATCGCGGAACGTGCCTCTTCCGGCCTCGAAGGAACGACCGGTCCGGTTCTGCTCCGCCGCGGGCCATAACTCCTCCATGGTCCATTCTCGAACGAAAGGCCGTTCCGGCGTCATCGCCGCCACCCATTCACGGAGGAGCTGAACCGCTCGATCATCCACCGCCGCGCTGACCAGAGGCGGCATCTGTCCGACACCGCGACGCGACAACCGCGCCAGAATCACCGAACGGCTCGGATCGCCGGGCGCGACGAGCATGGCGTTGTCGAGACCCAGCGTGTCATGCTGCGGACGCGCTCCGATCAGGTTCATCTTTTCTCGGGCGGTCGCGAATTCCAGTTCCATTTTCGAGTTTCCGCCGCCTGCCTCCACGTGGCAACCCGAGCAATTGACGTGGAGATACGACCGAGCTCGCTCCTCCAAACTGGCTCGTGTCTCGGACGGATTAACCAAGAAGCGGCGTGGTTCGCTCTTCTTGGTCAAGGGTCCACCCAAGACACCGATATGCTCCAGGGCCCGCAGTTGGTTATCCCGCACCGCCCCATAATCGTGC
>CAYHFE010000024.1:11824-29455 GCA_964355375.1 uncultured Verrucomicrobiota bacterium | reverse complement strand
TCTCCGAAATTGGAAACGAGAGTCCGACTTCCCAATTGAGAGGAAACAGGATCAATGGAAACGCTGGGGAAAACCAGTATTCTGGGCATTTTCGGCTTTTGTTACTTCCCAAAAAACTTCCCATTGGCGTGCTCGAGATTTACTTCCCAGTGATTAACTATTTGAAAATATGGGAGTTGCAGAAGCTCTAGAGTGTGAATAGGAACGAAGGCCCCATTCAGTCACTGAACGGTGCCTTGTTCACACATGCCAATGTGGTCGGCGAGGGCGCCGGCCACCGCACGCGAGGGCGCGGGCGCTCCCCATCTCAATTTTCTCGAATCCAGCGTTGGGGGCGGCTAAGGCGACACCGCCAGCCGGTCTTCGGTTTTTTCGCGCTTCATGAGGACGCCTTGCTCTTTGTAAGGGCGTAACATGAAATGGGTGGCGGTGGAGAGCACGCCATGAATCGTGGCCAGCTTCTCGGAAACAAAGGTCGCGACCTCGCGCAAGTTGGCGCCTTCCACGATCACGAGCAGATCGTAGGATCCCGACATCAGATAGCAGGAGCTCACTTCCTTGTACTTGGCGATGCGTTCGGCCAAGCGGTCAAAGCCGCCGCCGCGCTCTGGAGTGATCTTGACTTCGATCACCGCCCGCACCAGTTCCACCCCGAGCCTTTCCTCATTCAGAATCGTCCGGTATCCCAGAATCACCTGGTCCGTTTCGTAAGCCTTAATTTTGGCTGTGACTTCCGCCTCCGGCATATTCACCAGGCGCGCGAGATCCGCCGGCGGCAACGAGGCATTTTCCCGCAAGAGCGTGAGCAATGAATCCATGTCCCGAGTTTAGCGGATTCGCCCGCGATGAACATGAAAAAACCTCGAGAGCCCGGCACCCAGCGCAAGCCTAAAGAAAGAACTCGTCGCCCCGCCAGAGTTGGAACCAGCCGGTGTCGGAGTTCATCTCGATAAAGAGGAACTGCTTTTTGGTCGTCGAGCCGTCGCCCATCGGCGCCTCGCGCCAATAATCCCAATACTCCAATTTGGCGGCGGTGGTTTTGGCGGGAAGGGCCTGGCCATCCTCGGTCGTCCCCGTCACCACCGCCACGGCCGCTTCATAAGGCGTGGTCACGTTGTTGATGCGGGTGAAGCGCTCCGTTTGGCCGGACTCGTCATCCGTAATTTCGAACGCGCCCGTCGTGTCGTTGACCACCGCGAGAAAATCCTGATCGAAGGTGACCTCGTCGTAGAGGCGCAGGAGCAACGCATCGTTGGCCCCGGCCTGGTTGGGCACCACCCGGAGGCGCAGAGTCAGGGTTTCGTCCGCATCAAACGTTTTGGTGTTCGTTCCGGTCACCACATAATCGGTAAAACGAAAGATCTTCGAGCTGATCCGTCGGGTGTACTCGCGAATCTCGGCTACGGAAAAATCGTAGGACACGAACTCCGGATGGCCCTGGGAAAGCGGCACGCGCGACCCCATCCGAAGATCGAGAGGATTGTGGAAGGGCAGCGCCTGGTCTTTTTGGCTGAGCCGATCCTTGAGCATTTCCCAAAGGGTTTTGCCCTGGCCGTTGTTGGCGTTCTCCTCCATGGCTAAGCCCCCAGGATCGAGGAAACCACCCGGGCAACGACGTGGCAAACGCCCAGGATGAAGCTGCCGATGACGATGGCCAGAGCCACGTTCCCCTTGCGCAGCTCGGCGTCGAAGTCCAGGCCCGGGATGAGTTTGTCGAAGATTTTGTAGCCCACCACGACGAGGATAATGGCGACGACGCCAAAGGCCGTGGTCGCGGCGAGGTCACTGAGGAAGTATTCGGGGAGGTGCATGTTCATAGATTGATTCGGAATGGATGGAGAGAGGAAGATCAGCGCGCGGTTTGCCAGCGCTTGAAGAATACGAGCCAGAAGAGAAACCAAGCCATCGCCACCATCATGGGCACAAAGACCAACCAAAACAGGATCCGGCCGGAAGCGGTCGGACGGGTCGCATAGGCGCGATGAACGTGTTGGTCGGAATACATCAAGTCGGGATCGAGACTTTGGGGGACGTAGTTTGTTTTCACCGGAGTCTGTTGTGCTTCGAGCTGTTTGATGCGCCCCTCCAGATTCGTGTCGGAGGCGAGCAACGCCTGGTACCGGCCTTGGTCCATGTCCGAGCGACGGTGATACGCCCAGAGCGCTCGTTCATTCAACGACCGATCGAGCAGCCACCACCAGAAGAGACTGCCAAAGGGATCATTGAAGGTGACGGACGGTCGCGAATAATAGGGCGCATAATGATGCTCGATCCGGACGGTCCGTGTCCGATAGGTCTGGGAGTCCGGGATGAAGGGTGGCGGGCGGCGGGACGGTTCGGTGTAAGTTCGGCTGGTCCCCGAGGACTGGGGCAGGACCGGCGGAACCGAGCTGGAATCTCGTGCCGAGGAGCGCGTCGCCGAACTCGATTGCTCCTGTTTCCAGGCGGAAAAGTCGCTTTTGCTCGCAGCTTCCTTTTGAGCCCGAGCCGCGCCGGTGTCAAACGAGAAGCTCGATCCGCCTGACGAACCGCCGCCGCTCCGGGGGCTGGGGCTCGAGCTGAACTTCGCCGGGACAGCGGAACTCGAGGGCGCCTTTCCACTCGACGAGCCCGACGAGTAACTCTTCCCGGATCCGGAGCTGGCCGGAGTGGGTGCGCTCGGGCTGGAAGAATAGGTGCGGCCGGAGCCGGACGTGTAGCTCTTGCTGGGGCTCGGGCTCGGGCGAGGACTGGAAGAGCGGCTGCTCGAGCTGAAGGAGCTCTTGCTGGGGGAGAACGACGATCGGCCCGAAGAGTAGCTTCGACCGGGTTTGGCTTCGACCGCGAGGGGCACGAGCAGGAGAACCAACGAGAAGACGAGGGATTTCCGTAGCATAGCTTGGCCCATTCAGTTCTTTCGCATGGTCGGTGAATTTGACTTTCTGACCCTAGACCGTAAGGCGAGCGCCTCGACTTGAAAATTACAAATCCGTACGGCGCTTATAGAAATTCTTCGATCGTGATCTCCTTGTAGGACACTTCGGTCTTGCCCCCGCCATGGACTTGCAGGCCGATGATCCCATGCTGGGGAATGGCAGCGTCCGGCTCGGTGTAATCGACCGTCTGATGGCCGTTGATCAGGAGGCGCAAGCGGCGGCCTTCGCCGCGGATTTCATAATCGTTCCACTCATTCCGCTTGAGGATCTTCTCAATCAATGCCGGGTCGGCTTTGACCAGCACTTTGTTGCGCCGGGATTCATCGTAGAGGCTGCCCCACCAGCCATCTCCCATGTCCGCTTGGTAACCGCTCAGTTCATAGGGGGGATTGGTGACGTGCTGACTGCGCACCTGGACGCCGCCGTTCACAAAACCTTCGGTGCCGACCAATTTGAATTTCAGGCGGAGCACGAAATTGGTGTAGCTGCGTTTCGTACAAATGAATTCATTGTGCGGGACCTTCTCCAGCAGCCGCCCGCCGACGAGCGCGTTGTTTTCGATGCGCCAGGTGTTGTTCGTGTCCCCCTCCCAGCCTTGAAAGGTCCGGCCGTCGAAGATGGAGACGGCGTGGCCCGGTTCCGCCGCGGACAGCCACGGCGCGGAAATTCCAACAATCATCAGACAGAGCAGGCGTTTCATGACAAAGAATGGGGTTGAGGTTCAAGTCGGTGTTCGGCCCCGAATATGACCCCGGCGCCACCCAAATGCCAAAACAATTTCTCTTCCCTGCGCGGATTCGGATCTCCCTCAGAAACGGCCAGAATATCCCGTTGACGCTTCGGCGAGGTTGCCCGCAATATGCGAGCGCTCCGGTTCGCCTGCGGGCGGGCCGCCGGGATTGAATCTTGAACTTGAAATGAAGCTGGAACATGAACTTGGACGCTCTCTACTCGGAATTGACCCTCAAGAGTAACGCTAAACTCGCTTTGGTGGTGCTCGATGGCTTGGGTGATATCGCCACCAAGGAACAGAATTACTTGACGCCGCTCGAGGCCGCGTCCACGCCCAATCTGGATGCGCTGACCCAGGACGCCGCGCAAGGGCGCATGATCCCGGTCGCCCCCGGGATTACCCCCGGCAGCGGCCCCGGCCATTTGGCGCTATTCGGCTACGATCCTCTGGAGTTTCAGGTCGGCCGAGGCGTCATCGAAGCTCTCGGGCTCGGTTTGGAATTGCGCGCGGGAGACGTGGCCGCCCGGGCCAATTTCTGCACCCTCGATCCAAAAGGGATCGTGACGGATCGCCGGGCCGGCCGCATCGAAACGGAGGTCTGCGAAGAGCTTTGCGCCATGTTATCGAAGAAGGTGAAGAAGATCGGAGATGCTGAGGTCATCATCCAAGCCGGCAAAGGGCATCGCTTCGTGGTCGTCTTTCGCGGCAAAGGATTGGAGGGGCCGCTCACCGACGCGGATCCGCACCATGAAGGCGCCCCCATCCCCGGTGTCCAGGCCGTGGACCCGAATTCGGCGAAAGCCAAGAAGGCGGCCAAGCTGGTCAAGGAGTTCTACGACGCGGCCCTGCCGGTGATCTCGAAGAAAAAACCGGCCAATGGTTTCTTGATGCGGGGCATTGCGCATCAACCGGCCATTCCGACGTTCCAGGAACGCTACGGACTGAAACCGGCCTGCATCGCGGTTTATCCAATGTACAAAGGGCTCGCCCAGCTCGTCGGCATGGCCAAACTCGAGGGAGCGCAGACCATCCAAGCCCAGTTCGAGCGTTACCTGGCGGAGTACGACAAATACGATTTTTTCTTCATTCACTACAAGTACACCGACATGCATGGCGAAGATGGCAACTTCGAGGCGAAGAGAAAGGCGATCGAGGATTTTGACGCCGCGCTGCCTATTCTTTTGCAGAAGTGTCCGGATGTTCTGGCCATAACGGGCGACCATTCCACGCCGTGCGCGGTCAAGGGTCATTCCTGGCATCCGCAACCCGTCCTGTTGCGTTCGGCCATTTCCGGTTCGGACAAGCTGGAACGATTCACCGAAACCGGGGCCAATCAGGGATCGCTGGGCGTCTTCGAGGCGAAGTACCTGCTTCGGCTGATGCAGGCCAACGCCAAGATGTTTGACAAGTTCGGAGCGTAGGCACACCGATCCGGTTTGAGATTGGAAATTTCAAATTTGAGATTCCAGGGATGAAGGCTGTCATTCTCGCCGCCGGCAAGGGCACGCGCATGCGTGAGCTCACCCAAGCGCTGCCCAAGCCGATGCTCAAAGTCCAGGGTCAGCCGATTCTCGAACATATCGTTCGCGGCATCAGAACGGCGGGCATTCGCGAGTTCTGCATCATTACCGGCTACTGCGCGGAAACGATCGAGTCCTACTTTGGAGAGGGCGCCCCATGGGATGCGTCGATCACTTACGTGCGGCAAACCGTCCAGGATGGCACCGGCAAAGCTCCCGAGTTGGCCCGGAGCTTGGTCGGTTCCGATAGCTTTCTCCTCACCTATGGAGATATTCTCATCCGTCCGGAAACCTATCGGCAGATGACCGAGCGGTTTGCCGAAGCTTCATTCTCCGGGCTCATCACCGTGACGCCCGGAGAAGATGTCACGAAAGGCGGCCTCAATTTCTTTGACGATCAGTTCTGTCTCCGGCGCATTGTCGAGAAGCCGAGCGCCGCGCAACTCGAGCAGTTCGAGAAGGACGGATGGTTGAAACCCGGCCAGCCCATTTGGTACAACGCCGGCGTTTATCTCTTCCGCCCCGCGCTCTTTGATTTCACCACCCGATTAACAAAGTCCCCGCGGGGCGAATACGAATTGCCCGACGCCATCAATGCCATGCTCAGCGCCGGGCATCGCATCGCGGGCTTGGAAATCAAGGGCCGCTGGGTCGATGTGCGCGATCCCGAAGTGCTGGCTTCTTTGGATGGAGAGAGCCCTTGAGAAGGCGACGACCCGGAACCTCGCTCCGGGCCGGACGATTCTTCCGAACAAACTCCTGGACGGGTTTCCGGATTTTCGCTAGAGCTTAACTTCGTAACTTTTGGAGATCATTATGCCCCCTAAAAACAGCGACAAATCGTCTGCCGAAAAGGCCAATGCGGAGAAGTCCACGACCGAGAAACCGGTGCGCGAAAAGTCCGCCCCTGTGGAATCGGATTTGGAGGAGACCCCGCCGGAGAACCCCCGGGCGACCGCCGCGCGCGACCGAGATTTGGAGGCCGCCATCTCCTCGATCACGAAGGCCTACGGCGACGGCAGCATCATGCGCCTGGGAGACGCGCACAAGGTCAAGATTGACGTCATCCCCACTGGGGCGCTGGCGGTGGATCTGGCGCTGGGCGTGGGCGGCTTGCCCCGCGGGCGAGTCGTGGAGATTTTTGGACCGGAATCGTCCGGGAAGACCACTTTGATGCTCCACGTCATCGCCAACGCGCAGAAGGCCGGCGGCTTGGCGGCGTTCATTGACGCCGAGCACGCGCTCGATCCGGGATACGCCCGCCGGCTGGGGGTCAATCTCGATGACCTGCTGGTCTCGCAGCCGGACAGCGGAGAGGAAGCGTTATCGATTTGCGAGACGTTGGCGCGCTCGAATGCGTTGGATGTGATTGTGGTCGATTCCGTGGCGGCGCTCGTCCCCAAGGCCGAATTGGAGGGTGAAATGGGCATGGCCACGATGGGCATGCAGGCCCGGTTGATGAGCCAGGCCTTGCGCAAGCTCACGGCCATTCTGAGCAAAGCCAAGACGACCTGCGTTTTCACGAACCAAATGCGCGAGAAGGTCGGCGTCATGTTCGGCAATCCCGAAACCACTCCCGGCGGCAAGGCGCTCAAGTTCTACGCCAGCGTCCGGATCGATATCCGGCGCAAAGACACCATCAAGAACACGGCCGGCAGCGCCATCGGCAATCACGTCAAGGTCAAGATCGTGAAGAACAAGGTCGCGCCGCCCTTCGCCGAAGCCGAGTTCGACATCTATTTCAATCACGGGATCAACAAGGAAGGGAGCATTATCGACGTCGGAATCGATGCCGGGGTCGTCGAGAAGAAAGGCGCCTGGCTGCAATTCCAAGGCGAGTTGATCGGCCAAGGCAAAGACGCGGCCCGGCAAGCTCTCATCGATAATCCGTCCGTCGCCCAGAGAATTGTGAAAGCCATCATGGAGAAGCGGGAGGCCACTCCGGCCACCTGAGTGCCTGCTTGAGCATCATTTCGTTCGGAGGAGTCGAGCTGACGAGATTCCGATGGTTGACGAAATCCCAAGGGTTCGCTCAGGGAATAATGACTCCCCTGACGTCGCCTCCTCCTGATTGAACAGGCTGGCGGCACGTTCTCCACTTCTCCGAAAACGACGCGGCAAAGAAACCATTTGATTTCCGCGGTCGCCGCTCTTCAATATACGCCGATGGCCAATCCGCCGCCGGGCAGCCAGCCGCCCCATTTGCCACCGTCCGTTGTCGCCGCTGAACAACGGGCGCGGGAGTTTCTTGCCCAGGAGAAATGGCGCAAGGCGCGCGATGAACTCAAGCCGCTGGTCAAGGCGGACCGCGGACGCTACCTCCCGCTGATCATCCAGGCCAATCTCGGCTTGGCCCGCCAGATGATGGCCAAGGGCTTGGTGTCTGAGGCCCAGCAGGTGCTGAGTTACCTGGCTACGATTGCCCCGGCCGGTCAGTTGCGCGCCGTGGAACTCGAACTCGCCGGCAAGTCCGGAGCGACCGAAGCGTCGCTGCCCAAGTTCGTCGCGGCCTTGGCCGAATCCGGTGAGCCACTTGCCGAGGCGGAGAAGGTGCGATTGGCCGACTTGGTGGTGCTGACGTTCCAGCGCGTGCCCGCAGAGGGAGCCGCCCAGGAACGGCTCGCCGCAGAAGTCCTCGGAGTTCAAGACGCGCTCATGGCTGTTTCGCAGGGGCAGTGGGAGAAGGTGTCGGACACGCTGCGCGCCATTCCGCATCGCTCGGCGCTCAGCCATTGGGCGGTGTTCATCAAGGGCATCGCGGCGTTTCACCTGGGCGACATCGACAAGGCGGAACGGTGCTTTCGCAACCTGCCGCTCCACTCCGTGCCCGCCAAGGCCAGTCAGGCTTACCTGCTGTTGGCGGGTCGTCTCGCGATGTCGAAGGACGGGAAACCCGCGGCGGATGCGATCCTTGATGCCGCCTGCCGGATCGCCGGGCATTCCGGCGCCAGCAGTTTGCTGTTACGGGCAGACCGGTTGTGGAAAGAAGGCCGTTTCGCGGATTCGTATCGCGTTTTCCGCGACGCGGTCCGGCAGTTTCCGTCCCACGGCCGGGATTGGCTGGGCGCGCTCAGCCGATTTTATTTTCACGCGCCGCACGCGATGTCCGACGACGAGCGCTCGGACTATATGGAATTCTTCGATGAGTTGATCAGCCGACGGATGCTCAAGAGCGGCGCCGAGGAGATGCTGGTGCGGCGGATGTTCTCCCTGCTGGATTGTGCCGTCCTGCCCGCGTGGGAACTGCGGCACGATTGGGAGAGTTTCCTCGGCCAGCATGAGGCTCTCCATGGGCCGAATCCCCGCCTCGCTTCGCTCGCCTACGGCTGGCTGGGGGAGCAACTGGCGATGACCAAATCTTCCTTCGGCATGTTCGCCGCGCGCCAGCCTCAACTCCGTGATGCCAAAGGGGCGGTGGAGATGTTGCAGCGCAGCATCGAGCTGAACCCCGACAATCTCGCGTCGCACCTGACGCTGTGCGCGGCCTATGACGCGTTGAAGCAAACCAGCGAGCGCAACCGTTTGCTCGACCTCATGACCGAGCGGTTTCCGGACGACAAGAAGGTGCTGCTGCACGCGGGGCAAGGGTGCATCGAGCGAAAGGCCTTGGTGAAGGGCCTGGATTACTTCGCCCGGGCTCGCCAGCTTGATCCCCTGGATCCGCAGATTCCGACGTTGATCGCCGCCGCGCAGCGGCGCCTGGCCCGGCAGCATTTCCAGCAGGGCCGACCGGAAAAAGCCCGCCAGATCCTGGCTCTGACCGAGGAGCTCTTGCTCGACAAGACGGATGATTTCAACCGCAGCCGCTGGACCTTTCTCGTGCGTCACGGACTTATGGAACAGCTCTGGGGTGATGCGGCCCAGGGGAAAGCATTGCTGACCCAAGCCCGCGCGCTGGCTCCGCGCCAGGACGCCGGCCTGCTCTTCGCCCACCTGGCGCATCGCCTTTATGCCGGCGTTTGCCGATGCGATTCGCCTTTCCTGGCGGACTTGAAGCAGGCGTTGCGGAGTACACCGAGCATCGGAGGCATCGGGCTGCTCCTGCGTGTTCTGGATTATTGGAAGGATGGGCCGGAAAAGCCCCGGGTTCACGAAGAAGAAAAGTTGGTGGGCGATTCCGTCAAGGCGGCCCTGCGCCATCCCTTCACGCGGGCCGAGGCGATGGAGGTGATCGAGCGCGCGCATGGCAACTTCCCGGTGGAAGCGCAAGTCAAAGCCTTGTTGAAACGAGTTTTGCGCGACGATCCGCTCGATCCGTGGTTCCGGCTTTTTCAACTGGGATTGAGCGCCGGCTGGGAAGGCGAGCCGGTGGGAAACCGCAACCAACTCCAGGCGATTCTCGATGAAGCCATCCGCCGGCACGACGATGCCACGGTCCGGAAAGCGCGCGAGATGCTCCGCAACCTCGATCGTCCGACTTCGCCGCTGCCTTTCGACCCGGGTTTCTTTGCCGATCCAGAGGACGACGACGACTTGGATGATGCGGTCGGTCCCGATGGTCCGCTCATACCCGACTTGCCGCTCAACCAGTTGGCGGAGTTCTCCGAGATTCTGGAAATGCTGCGGGCGGCACCTGATTCGCTCGTCCGCAAGATGCGCAAATCGCGGCCTCCGGGAATGCCGGAATTCCTCTTTGACGAGCTGTTAGCGATAGCCAAGGGCGGTCCATCCTCACCGTTGCCGCCTCGGCCATCACCACCCCGGCAGCCAGCGCCGCGGCCTGATCCACCCAAGCCGGCCCCGCAGCCCGATCCACCGAAACCGGTCCCACGGCCGGCCGACCCGAACCAACTGAACCTGTTCTGACATGGATCCCTATTTGGTCCTGGGCGTGCCGCACAACGCCGACGATGCTCGAATCCGCCGGGCCTACCTCGACGCCGTGAAGGAGGCCACGCCGGATTTGCAGCCGGCTCGGTTCAAGGAAATCGCGGCGGCCTACGACAACATCAAAGACGAAACCAGCCGGCATCGCCACGAACTGTTCAACACCGACTGCCCCGGCGATTCGCCGCTGGACGTCTTTTTGCGGCACGCGCGCCTGGCCGCGCGCCCCGCGCCGTTATCTTTCGAGGCCATGAAAGAACTCCTGCGTTCCTGCTCGAAATCGTGAATCCTTCAACCAACCAACCCTTTCTCTTCCCCGGCCTCCAGCCACCGCTGGCTGCTCCGAAAGCCACGACGACGCCCGACCAGGCCGCGCTCGCCGCCGAACCGCCGGGCGAAACGGGAGCGGACATTCCCTCCCTCCACGCCGACGAAGGGGACGACATGGCGGCGCCCGCCGAATCCGTCGCCAGCGAGTTGGTGGAATGGAAGGACGCTTTGCGCGAGGATTTCGAGACGTGGCTCGCGTCACTCGAGGTCATTCCCGAACTGGACCCGGAAGCCGACTCCTCCAGCGACGCCCCCGACCTCTATTCGTTTTACGAGCAATTCGCCGCCGCCAATGCCGAGTCGCGCAAGTCCAATCGCCGCACCGCCGAAGCGATCAGCCAGTGGGGTGAAACGTTGCTGCGCTTCGAGAACAGCCTGACCCCGCTGCGGGAAACCACCGCGCAGCTCGCCGCCGTGCAACCCAAGGAAGGGCAGATGTCCCGCGCCCATTGCCTGGTGCTCGTCGAAATGCTCGACCGGATGCACCGTCTGAACCGCGCCTTCCAGTCGCCGCCCATTGCGAAAAAAGCTTGGTGGGGTGGTGGCGGCGATGCCGCGTGGCGCAAGGCTTGGGAGTCGCAACACCAAGCTCTGGACATCCTCGTCAGCCACGTCGAAGGGCTCCTCAAACAGGAAGGGGTCACGCGTCTCGACACCACCGGACAGCCCTTCGATCCCGCGGTGATGATGGCCGTCGCTGCCGAACCGGATGCCACGCGCCCGCCCCAGACCGTGCTGGAAGAACTGGCCGCCGGCTACCGCCGCCACGGCGAGCTGCTCCGGGCCGCGCATGTCAAAGTCACCCGCAAACCCTAAACACTTTTACCCATGAACGAACTCATCGTCGGCATTGACCTCGGCACCACCAACTCCGAACTCGCCGTCATCCTCGACGACCAGATTCGCGTTGTCCCCATCCATGGCCACTCCATCATGCCCTCCTGCGTCGGCCTCGATGCGGGAGGAAAGCTCATCGTCGGCCAGACCGCCCGCAATCAGCTCATCGCCGCGCCCGAGCACACGGTCCTTTCCATCAAGCGCAAGATGGGGGAGGACGTGAAAGTGCCGCTCGGCGACCAGCAGTTTTCGCCGGAGGAAATCTCCTCCTTCATCCTGCGCGAGTTGAAGAAGGAGGGCGAACGCGAGCTCGGCCGATCGATCAAGAAGGCCGTCATCACCGTGCCCGCCTTCTTCAACGAGCGCCAGCGCAAGGCCACCCAAGTCGCGGGCGATCTGGCCGGCCTGGACGTCGTCCGCATCATCAACGAGCCCACCGCCGCGGCCCTCGCTTACGGCGCGGGCGTGCAGGAAGGCGAGACCATGCTCGTCTATGACCTCGGCGGCGGCACCTTCGACGTGAGCGTGGTCGTCGTCGAGCGGGGCGTCGTGGAGGTCAAGGCCAGCCATGGCGACACCCATTTGGGCGGCGATGATTTCGACCAGTTGCTCGTGGATTTTGCGGTCCTGGAATTCAAGCGCCAGCACAACGTGGATCTGCACCAGGACACCAAGACGCTCCGCCGGCTCAAGGTCGTGATGGAACGCGCCAAATGCGCTCTGTCGGACGAGCCGTTCGTCAGCATCCGCGAGGAATACCTCGAGGGCCAGCACCACCTCGAAATGGAGTTGCTGCGCGATGACTATGAGCGCCTGATTTTGCCGCTGCTGGAAAAGACCCTGCACTGCTGTCACCAATCGCTGAATGACGCCAAACTCGGCCCGAAGGACATTCACAAGGTCATGCTCGTCGGCGGAGCCACCCGCACGCCGCTCGTGCATAAGCTGCTCCAGGAGCGCATGCGGCTCGATCCGCGCTTCGAGATCAACCCCGATCTCATCGTGGCCATGGGCGCCAGCGTGCAAGCCGGCGTCATCGCGGGCCAGAAGCACCACAGCATCCTGGTGGACATCACGCCGCACACCTGGAACACCACCGCCATCACCCAGCGCCGCGGTTTTGACGAACTCGTCTGCGTGCCGATCATCCCGCGCAACACCCCTCTCCCGGCCAGTAAATCCGAGATGGTCTTTACGATGTATGACAGCCAGGAGAAGACCAAGGTGGACGTCTATCAGGGTGAAGGCGAGCTGCCGGCGCAGAACACGCTCATCGGCGATTTCATGGTCGAGGGCCTGAGCAAAGTGCCGTCGGGCAATCCGATCATCATTCATTTCGACCTCGATCTGAATGGCATGTTGAAGGTCACCGCCACCGAAAAGGTGAGCGGCCTGGCCAAAAGCGTCACGCTCGACACCCGCGGCCAGCATGTCGTCAACGTCGAAGAAGCCCGCCGCAACATCGCCGCGCTCGTCGGGCAGCCGGACACCGCGCCCGCCCTCGGCGAGGCTGGGGCCGCTCCCGAAACTGGCGCCGCGGCCCACGCCGAAGCCGGCCCGCAGGAGCTCCTGAACAGTGCGAAAGATCTGCGCAAACGCGGCGAGACGTTGCTCCAGAAAAACCTCAGCCCCGACGACGCGAACGAAATCCGCGAACTCATCCACCAGAGCGCGGTGGCCATCAAAGATGGCGACTGGGAAGCGCTCGCCGCGAAGAACGACGGGCTGTCCGACCTGATCTTCTACCTGGAGGATTGATCCGTGGCCATCACCTGTCCCGCCTGCAGCAAAACCGGCCAGACGGAGAGCGCTTGCCAGCGTTGCGGCTGCGATCTCTCCCGCCTCCACGCCATCGTCACCCGCGCGACCTCGCGGCTCCAGGCCGCGCGCGCGTCGCTCGAAAAGCGCGATTGGACTCGCGCCCTGATCCACGCCGAACAATCGTGGCGCTTGTGCCACACCATTGAATCCGCCCAGATGGCCTTCCTGTCCGCCGCCGCGGGAGGCGAAACCGCGCTCGCCCTGGTCTGGCGCCAGCGGGCTCGAGCCGCCGACGGATGATCGCCTCTTGAACCTAACCTGGTTGAAGAGTGACGAACCTCTTTCGAATTACCGGCCTGACGTTCTTGGCGGTGAATCGACCGGCGTTTTCAGGTTGAAGATCTCGATTCGCCCGAGCGAGCGCAGAGGAGAGGCGCCTTAACCTGCCGGGGCCGGCCGGCCGGGAACGCCGACTCACCCGACCTACTTCGCGCACCAAACCCTTCCGACGGCCCCAATAAAGCCCAGGCATCCCAGGATCAAGAGCCAGGGAGAGCCTTTGACCGCGAGAAGAAGTCCGACCCCGAGGACCAATCCGATCCCCAGCCAAGCCAAGCAAGCGAGAAAAAAGTTCATGGCGCGAATCCTACTGGGTTCGGAACGCGATTCAAGTCACGACCCTAATGGGAAAGGACCATTCTCGGAGCGCGCTCCGCTCATTTTCCGGTTGACGACAGAATCACAAGTGAAGACGGTGGATGGGCAAACCGTGCCGGCGAAAGAGCCATGCCATGAATACTCGATCTTTGCCCCTGTTTCTCGCCGCAATCCTTTCGCTGGGTGGGACGGCGACCTCCGCGCCCGTCGCCGATTCCGAGAGTCAGACTTACAAAACGAGTATCCGCACCATCTCCAAATTGGGCCTCGACTTGCAGAGTGCGATCAAACCGCAATACCGGGATGCGGTTCAGGGACAACCCATCGCCGTGGAACCTGGGGCGGCTCCGCTGGTCAAGCTGCAGGAAATTCCCGATGAACCCAAGCCGATGCGGGTGATCGCGATCTCGGAAGGGTTCATTGACCTGATCAATCACGTCGCCCATGCCAAGGCCATCGACAAAATCGAGAAAGCTTACTTCCAGAAGTACATCCTCAACCTGGCCCAGGAAACGGGGGACAAGCAATTGAAGCCGTTGCCCAACGACTCCGACCCGCGCTACTGGACCGACGACATGAAGAATGAGCAGTACAGCAACTTCAACTCGATCGTCGGCGTGATGATCGGCATCAAACTGGCCAATCATTATCTCGGGCATTACAAGAAATACGCCGCCCAGATCAACCTCGACGCGGAGAAACAGGCTCCTCTGAACAATCGCCTGACGCCCAAGGAATGGGACGAGGCCCTCAGGCTCGGCGTGCGCAACGCGCTCGACGCCGGCTGCGCCATCGAGGGCGTGCTCCCGTTTTTTGAGTCGTTTGAGAAAATGCCCCAGCGTCCCGCTTGGACGGCCTTTTTCGCTCCCGATTCGGCCAAGTACAAGGACATCCGAAAGATTCTCGAGAAGCTGCAGAAGGACTTCTTCGCCGGCAAAGAATGACCTCGGGCCACCTTCGGCCCGCCTCTCCAAGAACTGGCGGTGAGGCGAGAGGACGCTGGTTCCGTTGGCCGAGACCGTGAACCCAAACCCGGAGGGCTGAAAGACGGCAGCCCGGGGTTGAGCGAAGCGACACTTCAGGAAATGCGCCGTCAGCCTCTTTCTCCGTGGATCAGAAATGCATCGCAGGCGATCTGGCGGCGGCCACGGACGAAGTTGTTGGAATAAGAGGCCAGATTCTAGCGTCTGAGCTCTTGGAACATCGATGTATGATGACACAACTTTCGGCGTGCTTCCTCGCCGTGACCTTGGCTGGCGCCACCCTGATCTCGAACGCGGATCCCCTCGTTTTTTTCGCCCAACTCATTCGTGGCACCGACCACGACACCACCGAGGAACCGACCTGGAAGCCGGTGGGCGAAGGGCTCAGCGGCAAATTGCAGTCCGTCTTTCGCTGGAAGAAGTATTGGGAAGTCAGCCGCGAAAAGGTCACGGTTAAGGGAGGCAAAGCGACGAGAGCCCGTCTGAGCAAGGAGCGAGAGATTGAGATTGAGCTGACGGATCCCGAGACGATCGAAATCCGGCTTTTCCGGAACGGTGTCTTGACCAGGAAAACCCGCGCCGGCAAAGACAGCGGCACCCGCATTCTGGGCGGCGACAAGGGTGGCGAAGAATCCTGGTTTGTCGTGATCCGAAAAGAGGCGCCGCCAACGCCAAAATGATGGAGTTGCGATCGACTCCAAGCCGGCGCGGCTCAGGCTCAGTCGGACTTCAACGAACTCGCGCGGTTGCGCGGTGCGATCACCCGCCGGCGCAGAGACCTCGCTTGGAGTGATGGTTGGGCTCTTATGGAGACGGCAGCCTGCGCTCCCGTCCACCGCCGCATGAATCGCCCCTGTTCCCGTTCGTCGAGCATCGCTCTTAAGTTACTCCGGCCGGACGACGCCAGTGCAGCACGAAACAGCAGTTCTCATTTTGACAAGTATGCAGTCCCGGCTTCAGCCGGTCGCCACGTGAAAACCGGCTGAAGCCGGGACTACCTGCGTGGAACGGACCGTGTTCTGAGTCAAAATGAGAACTGCTGAGCACGAAAACTGAGAATTTGAATTCGACCCGGCGGATCTGGCATGATGATCCCGTGAGTGTCACGCCCAAAGAGTTTGAGCAGATGAAAAACCGCTTAAGCCGGGTCAAAGCGGTGGCCACTCCGGTTTTGGGGAGCGATCTGCGCAGTCCCGTCCGAAGCCACCAGATCATCCTGGGGGTGGATCCCTCGTTGCGCGGCACGGGTTACGGCGTCATTCGACTGGCTCGGCCCTATCCACAAACGCTGGCTTTCGGGACGATTCGATCTCCGGCGGCGTGGGAACGGTCGCGTTGTCTGGTGCGCATTGTGCAAACCTTGCGGGACGTGATGAGCCAGCATCATCCGACCGTCTGTGTGGTGGAAGGTCTCTTCTACGCGCAGAATTTGCAGACGGCCCTGATCATGGGCGAGGCTCGCGGCGCCATTCTGGCGGTGCTGGCGGAAGCCGGTCTCGAAATATTCGAGATCGCTCCCCGGAAAGTGAAACAGGCGATCGTCGGGTATGGAGCCGCGCAAAAGCTGGCTGTGGCCAAGATGGTGCAGCGTCTGTTGCATCTGGCCGAACCGCCCGAAGCCGACGCCGCGGACGCTCTGGCCCTGGCCCTGGCCCACATCCAAGACCACGGACGGCGGGGCCTCGGCGGGCTCAAACGCATTTAACCATGATCACGTTTCTTCGCGGCAAATTAATCGAGGCGCTCCCCACCCAAGTCACCATCGAGGTTCACGGCATTGGCTACGAGGTGTTGATCCCGTTGTCGTCCTACGACAAATTGCCGGCGCCCGGCCAGGACCTGACCCTGCTCACCCATTTGACCGTTCGCGAAGACGCGCACATCCTCTACGGCTTCATGACCGCCCCGGAGCGGGAGCTGTTCCGGCTCTTGATCAACAACGTCAGCGGCATTGGACCGAAGATCGCGATGAACGTGCTGAGCGGGATGAATCCGACGGCCTTCCGCGGCGCCGTGGCCAGCGGGGACGTCAAGGCGCTGTCGCAGATCTCCGGCGTCGGGAAAAAAACCGCCGAGCGCATCATCGTGGAACTGCGGGACAAGGTTGGAGCCGCCGGCGCCTGGGAAGCGAGCAGCGCCCGGCGCGGACTCTCTCCCGAGGAACAGAAGTTGAATGACGCGGTTCTCGCTTTGATCGCTCTCGGCTTCAAACAAATCGAGGCGCACGAAGCGGCGAAAGCGGCTCTGGCCGCGCTCGGACCGCAGTGCGGAACCGAGGACTTGGTTCGCGCCAGCCTGAAGAAAGGCCTGTGATGTCGGAGGTGGCCGCGAACACGCCCCGGGTCGTCATCCCGCAAACCGCAAAATGGCCGGGGCGCCTCGCCGTCGATCTGGCTTATTACCTGGTCTGCGGCGTTGCCGCCAGCCTGCGCTTCCAGGTCAAGGACGCGCACCGGCTCTTGACCGACAGCTCGCGAGGCAACGTCATTTTCTGCATCTGGCACAATCGCCTGGCCTTGGCCATGCCCGTTTACCGTCGCTTCACCTCCCGCCGCCCGCCCGGGTTCCGGCTGGCCGCCATGGTGAGCGCGAGCAAGGATGGCGGACTCCTGGCCCGTTTTCTCGCGAAATTCGACGTCGAACCGGTTCGGGGCTCGAGCAGTCGCCGGGGAGCGCAAGCCTTGCTCGAGCTCACCACCTGGGCCGAGCGCGGTTATGACCTGGCCATTACGCCGGACGGCCCGCGCGGCCCGCGTTATGTGGTGCAGGACGGAGTCATGGCGCTGGCCCAACTCACCGGGCTGCCGATCATCCCGGCGGTGTTTAATGTCGGCCCCAAGATCTGCCTGCGAAGCTGGGATGCCTTTCAAGTGCCGCTGCCCCTGGGACAATGCGAGGTCATTTTCGGCGAGCCCTTGCGCGTGGCCCGTGATATCTCGGAGGCGGACCGCCTCGGTCTGCGCGAGGAACTGGAAAGCCGGCTTCGGGCCTCGACGCGGGACTCCTGAGAACGTGTCGAGGCAGTTGGTTCAGGGTGGAACGGGCAACTGGCCCGTTCTTGTGGGCTG